>JAZNZZ010000043.1:0-6880 GCA_045595205.1 Faecousia sp. | reverse complement strand
GAAAATGGATTGGCAGCATAAATGCAGCTGCTAAAACAGATATACAAAGCATTATTATAGGAATAAGAGTATCATCCGTGACCATACGGATATACAGATCGGGTCTTACGATCGTCATCACCATAACAGCAATATACGAGCATACAACAAATGCAAGCCAGCAAATAGCTAACGCAATTGGCACTTTCTTCGAAACGGTCTTTTGTTCCATAAGATACTCCTTTTTTCACTTTGCAAGGCAGCGGACGGCCAATTGCCGCCCCTACATTTTCTCCCCGAGTTTTTTCTTCGCTTTGTTTATTTCCTTTTGCTTCCTTCTCTGTCTCTTTAGTCGAATTCCTCTAATGTCAAAAAACAGCCAGCAATATCCAGCTACAAGAAACAAAAACCCCATCTCAAATACAGAAAAAACGATTATCAGGAAGGGTCGCATTCTCTCTTGGTCTTTGTTGAGTTTCTCTATATCACGATACACTTCAGTATTCGAATAAGCATCGTAAATACACCAGTCAGATGTATATTGGCCGAACAGATAATTTGAGCCGTCCTCTGTGCAAAAAACAGTCAGCGTATCTCCCAGCTGGATTTGTTTCACCAAATCCTTCGGCCCAGGTTCTCCAAAGACACGATCTCTAAATCGGTAGCAAGTCCCATCAGCAAATATTAGAACTTTACTTGCTGTACGCTTTTGGCCGCCGATCACTTCCACATTCTCAACTGTAATCGTAAATTTTTGTAGATTATTGCGGTCAATGGAGTCTTTTTCCGGGAGAAAGGCAAAAAAGGCATACACCATCGCCGCTTGTATCAATACACAAATTAAAACAGATAGGATTATCTGCTTGGCTTTCAGTTTCTTTACTTTGTTTTTCTTTTGCGACTTACTCCACACAAACAATCCTCCTCACTTTGGTATTTAAGTTTTCAATCCCTCCGTCTGCGCAATGCGCAGACACCTCCCTTTACACAAGGGAGGCTTTAGGGCACGGACTGCCACGACCACTTAAGCGGGCTGGTCTCGCAATGACACGGGTTGGTTGGGGTGCGGTGGTCGGGCGAACACAGTTCGCCCCTACGGGGTTGATTGACAGACACTGCGATAAACCTGAATTTATTTCTTAAAGGAATCCATTGGCTTGGGGGTGATCTCTTTGGGGATGGGAGGCTCGTAGCCTGCGCCTACCCGTTGGCGGAATTCCTCCTGTGCCCGGGCAAGGAGCTCCGGGGAGGTCATCAGCTCCACCACACCGGCGGCAATGACCTTGGCGGCATACCGGGTCATTTTATGCGCCTGGGGCAGCTTGCCCTGTGCCACCATCTGCCAGGTGTGGGGCGGTGTGCCCTTGGCAAAGGTGGCGGTGAGGAACTGTGCCGTGGGGCAGACCCAGCTTACATCACCCACATCTGTGGAGGAGTAGCCCTGTGCCTCCGCCTCTGTGTAGGCCCAGACATCCTGACCGATGGGGTCGGCCGGGTCAGCACCGGGTACACCTGCCAAAGCCTTTTCGGAAAATGCCTTTGCGGTGGCAATGTCCTTTTCGTCCATCTCCGGAGGTCCGATCTCCACCAGCTTTTCGTGGAGCAGCTTCCGAAGCACCGTGTTGTGCACCAGATTGGAGCAGGCTTTAATAAAAATATGGCTCTCCTTTGTGGAGGTCATCAGTGCCGCACCCTTTGCAATGTCATTGACACGCCGGTACAGCTCCTTTACCGTGGCATTGTCTGCGCCCCGGATCAGATACAGCACCTCTGCGTGAGGCTGCACCACATTGGGAGACATACCGCCGGCATCGGTGATGGCATAGTGCACCCGGCAGTGATTGGGCATATGCTCCCGGAGGAACTGGACTCCCACATTCATCAGCTCCACCGCATCCAGCGCACTTCTGCCCACATCGGGGCGGTTGCTGGCGTGGGAGGGAGTGCCGTCGAACTTGTAAAGGATCTGATAGTTGGCAAGGGAACGGTCGGTCCACAGCTTGTTGGCAGCGCCGGGATGCCAGGTAAAGGCGGCATCCAGACCGTCAAACACACCGTCCCGTGCCATAAAGCTCTTGCCGGAGCCGCCCTCCTCACCGGGTGTGCCGAAGAACACCACAGTGCCGGGATTTCCCGTGGCTTCCAGCCAATTTTTTACGGCAATGGCAGCGCCCAGCGCACCGGCGGCAAACAGATGGTGACCGCAGCCGTGACCGGTCTCGCCGCCCAGACTTTTCTGCTCGGTGCAGCCTGCCTTCTGACTGAGACCGCTGAGGGCATCAAATTCCCCCAGAATGCCGATCACCGGCTTGCCGCTGCCGTAAGAGCCGGAAAAGGCAGTTTTGATCCCGGCAAGATTCTCTTTTACAGCAAAGCCCTCCTGCCGAAGGACATCGCACAGACGGGCGGCAGACCGAAACTCCGTAAAGGCAGTTTCGGGATCGTCCCACAAAGCGTTGGCAATATTTTCCAAAAGCTCTGCCTTTTGGTCAATGACAGCTAAAAAATCCACAGAAAGTCCTCCTTATTTTTCCATACCGTCCAGAATGTACTTCTGCAAACGCTTGCAGCCTGCCTCCCACAGCCTCCACTTGTAGGCACGCTCACCGTCCAGGATGCACTGCCAGTAGGGATTCTTCTGAATGCGCTTTTGGTAGAAGGCCTCCCATTCTTCGTCGGAGCAGCCCTTTAACTCCGGCTTCAGGTAGCCGAATTTTACACGCTCGTTTTCATACAGATCGTGCATTGCAAGGGTCCACAAAATGGCATACTGCTTTGCAGACACATTTCTGAAAATGGCAGGGGTCTTGCAGGGTTGGATGGTCTGATCCTCCCGGTGGATCTTCATTGCCCGGTGATCCCAGGTAAAGCTGTCGCTTCCAAAGCTCAGCTTGATAAACACACCCTGATCGGTGTATCGCTGCAGGCGCTGATAGTCCGTGTCAAAGACGAAGTTACCCAGGGAGTAGAAAATGATCTTGTCACCGAAGGTCTCATAGTTCTGCAGCACATGGGGATGGTGACCCACCACCACATCTGCCCCCAGCTCCAGATAGCTTTTGTAAATATTTCGGACAGAGGGGGGCATCAGCTGGCAGAACTCCGGGCCTGCGTGGACCACCACGATGCACCACCGGCAGGTCTTTTTCACAGCCTTGATCATCTGACCCAGCTTTTCCAGATCGTCCCATTGCACAACACCCTCGGTGGTATCCGTCGCCTCGGGGGTCTCCTCCTGGGTCACGGACAGGATGCCGATGTCCGCGCCGTCATTTTCGATGATCACAGGCTTTGCAGCCTCTGCTATGTTCATACCCACGCCCAGAGTTTGGACATTCTGCTCCTTTGCGATCCTCAGGGTGCTCTCCAGACCCTCTCTGCCGCAGTCCATAATGTGGTTGTTGGCAAGATTCCAGATGTTGCCGTTGAGCTTTCTCAAAAAGTCCACACACTCCGGGGGATTGGCGTGAACGATAGGCTTTGCGGCAGTGCCCTCGCCCTTATAAAGACAGCCCTCCACATTGACCACGGTGAAGTCACTGTCCCTGAGATAGTCCACCAGCTCGGGATGGAGCACATCAGGCTTATTGTAAGTACCTCTGAAATACTTGGAGGAGAAGCCAAGGTCACCGGTAAAAGCAATTCGTTTCATCGTCATACCTCTTTTTCAATCATTTATACGGGGGAGCACAGGCATCAGTCCTCCAGCAGTCCCGTCTGTCGGAGCTTACAGAGAAATTCCCGGGTGTCCTGTTCCGCCTCCGCCTGTGTGACCTCGAACCGGGTGGTAATGGCGGCTACGATGGCTTCCTCTGTCGTGCCTTTTTCCAGCAGCTCCCAGATCACCCGGCTGACACCGTTTAAAAGCACCATTCCGTTCAGGGTCCGGGCAGCCTCTCCCACGGGAACGGCAAGGATCTGATCCATCAGCTCCCGGAGCACAAATTCACCCTTCAGATGCATTTTATCCCTCCTCGTAGGTCAGCGCCATAACCACCTTTACAGAATCGGAGGTGTAGTGGGCGGGGCGCACGGTCATAGGGGCGTTGGGTTCAAGGGACGGCAGCTTCACCGTAAAGGCGATGCCGCCCACAAAGATCCCCTCGTCCTTCATATAATACTTGTAAAACACCCGGACACCGGGGATGGTCTTTTTCGTAAGATTGGTGACGGTGAAGGAATCGTCACCGTTGTCGGTGATCTCCAGCTTGTCCTGTGTGAGAGAAAGCTCCCCACGCTGGATCACCATTGCCCTGCAGCCTTTGGGCGCACCCTGCGGCACAGGCAGACCGTGCTTTTCCTGCACCACCGCCTTTTCCCCTGCCGGCAGTGCCGTGAGGGCAAAGGTCAGGGTGGTGTTTTCATATTCCACGGTGATCTCCCCGTATTCCACAGGGAAGCTGCCCTTGTTTTTCAGAAGCAGCATTGCCACACCCTGAACCTCCCGGTTGCTGCCGTCCTCCACGAACAGACCGTTGTAGGGGGCGAGCTTTTCGATCACCAGCTCGTAGCCCTCCACCGTGGCAGGGAAGGACAGCGGCTTTTCCGCACCGGTGGCAGGGTCAGTCTCCACAGGCAGCTCCACCACCGGGGGCAGGTCCTCCGGAAGGCTGGGGGTCGTGGGTACTGCTTCCACCGTTTCCTTCGTGGGAAGGGTGGTCTGCAGGGAGGTGTCCGGTGCAGTTTCCACCTTTTTACAGCCGCCGCATATGAGCAGCAGGATGGCAAGGAGCAAGGTAAGTGTTTTTTTCATTGGCTTTCCTCCACTTCCTTCAAAAGTGCAAGATATGCTTGGGGATAGGCATTGGTCATCCGGCAGCGGTACTCCGGCACCTTGTCAAAGCAGCCGCTTTCTCCGTAGACCATAGCGGCGCAGGCGTGGCAGGTCTTTTTCAGACTGCAGCCGGCGCATTTTGCAGGCAGGCGCACCTGTGCCGTTTCTTTTCTAAGGGCTTCCCACAAAGGCAGAAAATCCGTGTCAAAGGCGGATTCCCCCTTTGCCGGGAGCATTCCGCAGGGGGAGAGCTTTCCCTCCCAGGTGACCCAGAAGCTGCACCTGCCCGCCCGGCATTCCATACCGTTTCCCAGCTCGGCGCAGGTATCCTCCTCCGAGGGGAGCACAAGCTTGTCCTTCTGGGCGAGAAACCGTTCTCTTCCCAGGGTCAGATACTCGGAAAGGGCGGTGTACCGTGCCGCCTCCTCCGGGGAGAGCCGGTAGCCGCTGCCCCCCTTACGCACAGGAGGGAACATATAGGTGGCTGCCTGCAGCACCAGAGCTTGTGACTTTGCATAGTCCGCCATAGCAGGAAGGCTTTCTGCATTGTCCGGGGTCAGGCTGCAGTTGAGCTTTACGGAGATCCCCGCCTCCCGGAGCAGCCGGATGGCACGGTCCGTCCGGGTAAAGCCCCGGGCATCGCCGCAGAGCTTTTCATAAGTGGCATCGTCTGTGCCGTACAGGCTCACATTCACCCGCACCGGGGGACAGCATTTCAGCCACTGCACCGTGGTCTCGTCGATCAAAGTGCCGTTGGTGTTGATGCTTACCAAAAGTCCCATTTTGTGCAGACCCTCCAGGATCTCCCGGATCTGGGGATGGGAGAAGGGCTCACCGCCGGTGATCAGCAGATACAGCATCCCCAGCTCCCTTGTGCGTCTGCCCAGGGAAAGCCACTGCTCCGCCGCCGCCAGAGGACGGATGGACTGCTGGGTCTTTTTGTCCATACGGACATAGCACATTTTGCAGTCCATATTGCAAAGGGGGGTCAGCTCAAAGGTGCCGCTCAGGGGCACACCGGCAGCTGCCGCCTTTTGGTACAGATATTCTGTTAAACGGGGTGCTGCAGGGATGCTTGTCATAGCCTCGCCACCTTTCCCAGAAGCTCCGGGGTCTCTATGTCTTTGGTGCAGGTCAGCTCATAAATGCCTGCATTACAGGTAAGACCGGCAAGAAGGTCGATTGCCCGGGACACAAAGCGGCTTTCCCAGTGGTGGATCGCCGTTTCGGGGTAAAGCCCCAGGATCGCCGTTCCCCCGTCCACCTGTTTAACAGCAGGGGTGCTGCCCTGAGAAAGCAGGGCAACGGCTGCGACGGGGACGGATTCGTTCCGATAAATACCCGATGTGCCGGCAACGGGAGAGCCGTATGCCTCCCAGGGGACAGCTTCCCGCACGACTGTGCGGTCACCGTTGAGGATCCTGCCCCCCAGCTGCTTCCAAAGGGCAGCCTGGGTGGACTTTCCCACGCCGGAGCGTCCGCACAGAAGAATGCCCTTTCCCTTGTAGTCCACCAGTGCCGCGTGAAGGATCAGGCCACCTTTTCGCAAAAGCCAGCTTTCCATAGGGACCCGGTGGAACACCGCCCCCACACCGGAAAGGGTGTGGGCAGCCTCGGGAAGATAAGAAAGGACCGCCTGCTGTTCCGTAATACAGCACAAAAGGCCGGGTTTTTTCCCGGTTCTGTCCTTGTAATACACCAGCTCCTGCTCACCCTGCCAAAGGACTCTCGTGCTGCCCCGGGGCATAGCTCCCCTGGGCACAGGGGGAAGGGAATCCACACATTTAACAATAATGCTGTAGTCCTCCTTTTTCGGTTCAATCAAAAAAGGAGTAAACCGGGCACTGACGGAAAGGGAAACATCTGCTTCCAGCTTAAGGGTCACCCCGGCAATGGAAAAATAGTAATAATTTGTCATATGAGAATGGATAATGGAATTCATATTTGTCGCGCTGTTATCGTAGGGGAGGGTCTTGACCCTCCCGGTGATTTGCTACGCAAATCACAATTCCCAAAGGGAATTATATTGGTATTTACTTCGTAAATCCTGAAAATGCAAGCATTTTCAGGCGGGAGGGTCAAGACCCTCCCCTACAACTTGGGATTATCGAACAGAGCGATAAATTG
>JAZNZZ010000042.1:0-5933 GCA_045595205.1 Faecousia sp. | reverse complement strand
CATTACTGCACAACGCTCCCCTCTCATGTATCTATATACACTTCGGGGTCGCGTTGCTTGTCTTGGCGGCTCCTTTGACCTCTGCAGTCTGTCAAAAAACATAGTTTTTTGACAGACTGCAGGGTGCATTGCAACTGCAATGCACCCTTGTATTTTGTGTCTGTCTGCTTTTGTGGTTGTAAGGGCGGATATCATCCGCCCGCGGGAGGCTGATAGCCTCCCCTACGAACACGATCGACAGCTTTCCTGTTTTTTCTTATTCCTTCCATTGGGCATCCTTGAGTGGATAGTAATCGGTATTGGCAAGCCTGAATTTAAAGGTCGTCAGGTCGGCACTGCCCACACCGGGAGAGTCGCAGGCAACGATCCCCTTTACCTTGTCCTCCCACCAGCCTTTGAAGTGCTGGGCGGATTTCAGGGCGATCAGCCGTTTGTTCCGCCAGGTGATACCGGCGGTGACAAAGGGACCCTCGTCAAAGGTCTGGGTGCGGAAGGAGCCCACAGCGATTTCCACATTGCCCACCTTCAGGCAGACCGTCGTACCCAGAGAGTTATGGCCTCCCAGACCCATCAAAGACTGACGGACAAAACTGCCGTCACTGATGCAGCGCACCAGGGCATTTTCCAGTTCGATGGGTTCGCCGTGAAGCTTGTCTGTCTTACCGCCCAGGCGGCAGGAGATCCTTGCGCCTACGCCGGCCTTTGCCGCCTGCTGCGCCACCTCAGGGTCATAAATAAAGCCAAAGGCTGCAGGCTCGTTTCGGGAAAGCAGCTCCCGCAGCAGGTAAGTACCGTCGCCGGGCGTACCGCTGCCGGGGTTGTCGGAGCTTTCGTTAATCAGCACAGGACCTTCCCCCATAGAGAGCGCCAGCTCCACCGCCTTTTCCGCAGAATACTTGGGAACTGTAAAGTCCTCCCGGCGGCTCCAGGTGTACCGGGCAAGCTCCAATGCGTGGCGGTCTGCCACTTCCTGAGATTTTGCCACCGTAATGATACTGACACAGCAATCCGGTACATCCGCATAGGGGAAGCCCTGGAAAAAGCTTGCCTGCAAAAGCTGGGGGTCTTCCTTTTCCCGGGCAATGCAAAGCTGCTGCACATCGTGAGCAGGGCCGGAGGTGGTAACACCCTCTGCAGGCACCATCAGCCAGGGCAGCTGCACCAGTCTTTGATAGGTTTCATAGCCGCCCCGAAGCTTTTCCACCAGCAGCCGGAACATGGTTCTGCCCTCATCGTATTCGTCAATATGGGGGTAGTGCTTGCAGCCCATAAGCATATTGCTGTTGCGGACCATTCTTTCTGTCACATTACCGTGGAGATCCAGTACCACGCCGATGGGGATCTCCATACCCATTTTTTCCCGGATCGCCTCCAGAAGCGTACCCTCAGGATCGGGGTAGCCTTCTGCAGAGCCGCCGCCGTGCATAAAAAGGGCAATGGCATCATAGGGCTCTTTCTGATACTCCTCCCACAGCCGCTGGGGAAGCCTTTGATGGGCATAGGCGACCCCCTCAGGGGCGCAGGGACCGGAGGGCTTTCTTCCCATAAAATAGGTGCCCACCACCTCTACGCCAAGCTCCCGTGCTTCATCCACGAAGCCGCCCAAATAGGTATGTGCTCCGGTACAGCCCTTGACCAGCGCAACACCCTCACGGGTAGAGGCAGCCATCTCCTCAACGCTTACGGTCACATCACTGAAAAAATTTGTCTCGTGGCAAAATCCGCCAATTGCAATACGCATACACGCACCTCCGTATGATCTTAACTCTTTGTTCTGAATGCAGAAATAGTTTAAATTTCAATTTATCGCGCTCTTTGCACATCTACCGAAAATGCGTCATCCCGAGCGAAGTCGAGGGATCTACGCACGAACAAACCCATAAAGTCATTGATAATGCGTAGATTTCTCGACTCCCTCCACAAGCTCCGGTCGCTCGAAATGACGCGTTTAGGGGAGATTTCGCAAAATCAAACAGCCCGCTAAATTGGAATTTAAAGCGCTTTATCGGTTTTCCCAATATTCCTCGAAGCATAAGCCCTTTTGGGTGATCTCCGTTGCGATCTGGGGGGAATCAATGTAACGGAAATGCCAGGATTCATAACCGATTTTGGTAATGGCCTTTTTATCCTCCGGGTATCGCAGGATAAAGCCGTACTGAGGAAGCTTTTTCTGCACGAGCTTAAACAGGTGATCCACGCTTAACAGGTCTTCAATGGTATAGAGGACCTTCCCGTCCCGGACGATGCCCACATCGATGGCAAGACCGGTGTGGTGCTCGGAATGTCCCGGCTTTGCCACATATTTATTGGCATACTCCAAGCCGAATTTATTCAGGTAATTCTCAAAGGATGCCACCTGCTGGGCAACGGTCCGGTAGGAGGAGATCAGCTCCGTCTGGATACCGTCATTTTGGAGCAGATCCTCCCGCAGGCGCAAAAACGCCTCGTAGGTCTTCTTCTCCACCTGATACTCGCTGCCTGCACAGTTCTTGACACTTACAAGCTCCACCGTGTTTTCATAGCCATCGGGCAGCCGGTGGTCACCGTTTACCAAAACCAAATAATCTGTGTTCATCGGAACGCCCCCTTGTTTTACTTCCATAAGCTTAGCACCGAAAGGCAGAAAATGCAACACAAAAACACAAAATGAAATTCATATTTAGCACACTGTAGGGAATGCATATATGCATTCCGCATTGCCGCAGGCAATGGTGATTTGCTTCGCAAATCACACGGAACGGATATATCCGTTCCCTACGATGCGTGTACGGTAAATTGAAATTTGACGGGCAAGCGCCCGCGGGCTCCTCGTGCATAACGCGTTTGTTTTCGTAGCATTTTCAGCTCGGTAACGGCAAAATGCAACGATACCGAGCGCATTTTTGGGCGTTTTATTCCGCACTGTGCACGAGTTGGGGTGAAGCGCCCTTGCGCTTCAATTTGCAGCAACAAAATGAGGGAGCGGATGAACCGCTCCCTCTTGGATTTACAGATTATCTTACTTGAAATATCTTTCAAGCAAGCCTTTGAGTGCAACGCCGTGGCGGGCCTCGTCACGGGCCATCTCGTGAACGGTGTCGTGGATGGCATCCAGACCGTTCTTCTTGGCGCAGCTTGCCAGATCGAACTTGCCCTGAGTAGCGCCAAACTCGCAGTCCACACGCCAGGCCAGGTTGTTCTTGGTGGTAGCCTTCATATTGGGCTCCAGATCCTCACCCAGGAGCTCTGCAAACTTGGCAGCGTGCTCTGCCTCTTCGTAGGCTGCCTTCTCCCAGTACAGACCGATCTCGGGATAGCCCTCGCGGTGTGCGATACGGGCCATACACAGGTACATACCCACCTCGCTGCACTCACCGTTGAAGTTGGCCATCAGCTGGTCGAAGATGTACTTCTTATCCTCTTCGCTGATGTCGGGGTTGTTCTTCACAGTCTGAGCATAAACGCCGTACTCGTGGACAGCTGCCAGCTTCTGCTCGCCCTTCTGCTCCACAAACTTGGAAGCGGGCACCTTGCACACAGGGCAGGTGAAATCCGCAGCCAGCTCCTCGGCGGTGTGAACATAACCACAAACACTGCAAACAAACTTCTTCATAATAATTTCCTCCAAAATTTTAATTTTAAATTTTATTTTTTAGTTTCCTGCGCCGAGACAGGCCCGGCATTTTCCGTTGAAGCTCAGGTTGCACCCACTCACCTCACCGCCGCTGCACTTTCCTGCCGCCGCAGATAAGGAATCAGGGATCTCCATTGTCTCCAGATCAATGACTGCGCCGCAGTCATCACAGATAAAGTGAATATGGGGTTTTGTATTTCCGTCAAACCGTTCCACACCCTTCACCGTTGCCACGCTGATCACCAGACCCTGCTCTTTGAAAAGATTCAGGTTCCGGTACACCGTGCCGATGGAGAGGTCCGGGATCGCAGGCTTCAGCATCTGAAACAAGGTCTCTGCCGAAGGATGCGCTTTGGTCATCTGCAGCTCCTGCAGGATGGCATCCCGTTTGCGGAAGTGCTTCTTACAAGGCTCCATAGGGTCACCTCCGTTTTCTATTTGCGAATAATTCTTATTTACATCTAGAGTATAACATACCCTTTTTTATTTGTCAACAGGAAAGTGAAAAATTTTTTCAAAGGCTTTCTTACGATTATATAAGGAAAATTTTCAAAAATAGGTTGTAAGTTTGCTGAAAATGATGTAAAATAGTATGGCTTATAAAATGCATTTTTCTATACTTGGAGGATTACACATGGAAAAACCCATTGTATTGATCGTTATGGACGGTGTTGGCAAGGGTGACGGCGGCAGCGGTGATGCTGTTGCAGTTGCAAAGACCCCCACACTGGACGCTCTGCTCGCGAACTGCCCCAATACTTACCTGAAGGCCCACGGCACTGCCGTCGGTCTGCCCTCTGACGAGGATATGGGCAACTCTGAGGTCGGCCACAATGCCCTCGGCTGCGGTCAGGTCTACTCTCAGGGTGCAAAGCTGGTGGGCGAATCCATCGAAAACGGTACTCTCTTTGCTTCCGACACCTGGCAGGAGCTGGTGGAGAACGCAAAGGCAGACAAGGCAATGCACTTCCTGGGACTTCTGTCCGACGGCAATGTGCACTCTAACATCTCTCACCTCATTGCCCTTTTGAAGGCTGCCAAGGCTGCCGGTGTGAAGAAGGCATACTGCCACATCCTGCTGGATGGCCGTGATGTACCTGCCACCTCTGCCCTTGAATATGTGGAGCAGCTGGAGAATGTTCTCAAGGAGCTGAACACTGAGGGCTGCGACTATGCCATTGCCTCCGGCGGCGGCAGAATGGTGGTCACTATGGACCGCTACGAAGCCAACTGGAGTATGGTGGAAGCCGGCTGGCGCACCCATGTGCAGGCCATTGGCCGTCAGTTTGCTTCTGCAAAGGAGGCCATTGAGACCTACCGTGCAGAGACCGGCTGCATCGACCAGGATCTGCCCGCCTTTGTGGTGGCAAGAAACGGCGCTCCCGTTGCCAAAATCAACAATGGTGACAGCGTGATCCTGTTCAACTTCCGTGGTGACCGCGCCCAGGAGATCTCCCTTGCCTTTGACCGCAAGGAGTTTGACAAGTTCGACCGCGGTGATTACACCGGTGTGAAGTTTGCCGGTATGCTCCAGTATGACGGCGACCTGAACATTCCCGAAAACTATCTCGTCAAGCCCCCTGTGATCACCAATACGCTTACAGAGGTGCTGTGCGAGGCTGGCATCCGGGAGTACGCCCTGTCTGAGACCCAGAAGTACGGTCACGTGACCTATTTCTGGAACGGTAACCGTTCCGGCAAGGTCAGCGAGGCCCTGGAGGTCTACGAGGAAATCCCCTCGGATGTGATCCCCTTCGAGCAGGCACCGGCGATGAAATCCAAGGAGATCACCGAGAAGATGGTGGAGGGAATGGCCTCCGGCAGCTTCCAGTTCCTGCGCTGCAACTTCCCCAACGGCGATATGGTGGGACATACCGGTGTCATGGACGCGGTGGTCTATGCTATGGAGTGTGTGGATAACGGTCTGAAGGCGATCCTGGAGGCGGCTGACAAGTACGGCTACACGGTACTCATCACTGCCGACCACGGCAATGCCGACCAGATGACCGAGACCAAGAAGGGAAAGACATCCGTCCGGACTGCCCATTCCCTGAACCCCGTTCCTTTTATTATCTATGATCAGGATAAGCAGTGGAACATCCTGCCCGGCAGCTACGGTCTTGCCAATGTGGCACCCACAGTGGTGAAGATGATGGGGCTGACAGCACCTGATTGCTGGGAAGACAGTATGATCTAAGCTTGCTTTTCGAAACAACTATATTAGGAGGTACTGATTTATGGTCCGTCAAAGCAATGAAAATGGTTCTGTCAATATCAGCACCAGTGTTTATGTGGACATCGCCGGTACGGCGGCATCCAA
>JAZNZZ010000041.1:0-2928 GCA_045595205.1 Faecousia sp. | reverse complement strand
CGGAAGCGCTAGAGTATATTAACAGAACCACCTTTTTTTGTCAAGAACTTTTTTCACATTTTTCAATTATTTTTTAACAGCAGGAAAAACCGCAGGACGACACCTTTTCAGCATCGTCCTGCAAGTCATTTTATTGCGATGTTTATTCTTCCAGTGCTGTTCGGATCTCTGTAATTCTGGCAGACGGGTCTCCCCAGGTTTCTGTTACGGTAATACGCAGCTTTTCCGCCACGAGCGTTTGGAAGCGGTGATCCCGCTTTCGCATAAAGTTTCCATCTTCCTGACCCACTGCCGTCCAGCTTTTTCCATCAAAGATATCGATTCGATAGCTTTTTACGCAAGTCGCCACCGTAGGATATTTTGCGTGTGCGCAGGTGCCGGGATTGCTCATGTCCGTGTCAAAAATCACGCTGACAGAATTGATGGCAGACGGTTTTTCAAAGGACAGCTCCAGCCACTGCGGAAGATGCTGTGCAGGATCGGATACCCACTCATACTCTTTTTCTGACAAAATGCGGGAGTATCCGTTGATGACATTTTCCGGCGCGCAGTTTGCAAGGATCTCTTTCGGTACACCCAAGCTAAAGCAAAGGCTGATCCCCTTTGTCCATTCCCAGCTGCCATTTTCCCTGCGCACGCCGGCTCTTCGATAATTGGAAAGCTTATCCACAGAACGCCAGCTGATGCCGTCTGCGGGCTCCAGCCAAAGCTGCAGGTACGCACCGTCCGCAAATTTCTTCGGTTCCACCGGGATCTTCACCGGGAAATATACCCAGCTTTCTGTTTGCGGCGGTATCTGCGCCGCTGCTGTATAGATCTCATCAAAATTCGTAACCGTGTCCAAATCGCCCAGGGTCTGCACCTGTAGTTGGATCGGGACAGCTTCTTCCCGGGAGGAATGGAGCTTTACATAGATTCCGTCCACATCCCCCTTCTTTGCATTGAAGGCAGAGATGGTGCCACGGGGCACCTCCAGTGGCAGCAAGGGACCCGGCACACCGTGCTTTTTCTGAAAAACCTCTGTGGTGCTGACACTTGAGGCAGCTGCCCTTGCCCGCAGACAGGCATCGCCGGGATCTTCATTTTGAAGACCGGGGATGTACTGGTCATCCTTGATCAGCTGCTGCTGAAGTGCTTTCATATGGTTTTCATAGATCCCTCTGGGAGTCTCCCCAAGCTTTACACACATAGCAGCCGCCGTGCCTGCCGCCTGTCCCAGAGTCGCAATGGTATTTTGCACCCGGACCGTACCCAGCGCAATATGGGTAACGCTGATATTTCTTCCGGCAAAGAGAAGATTCCGGACATTTACAGAATACAAACAGCGATACGGAACGGTGGGCATAGGCACACCTCTTGCACAGTAGAGAGGTCCTTTTTCACCGGAATAGATCCCCTCGGGATGGTGCACATCGATGGCCCAGCCGGAATAGGAAACTGCATCCGGGAAGCGCCGCCCGGAGGTACAATCCCCCTGCGTGAGAATGTAGTCACCCACAAATCTTCGGGATTCTCGTCTTCCGTTTGTGACGGAGGTAAACCGGAACAGCTTTTTCTTATACTTCTCCCTGCCTGACCAGTGGTTTTTCAGGTGGTCCAAAAAACCCAGAATCACCATCAGAAGCGCATCCCGTGACGCTTCGCCATCGTCCATATCGTCATAGGTATTGGGTGCCTCCAGCCACCAATACATTCTGGGCACATCGATCACGCGTCCGAATTTTTTATCATCCTCCGGCAGCTTCGGCACCCAATCCGGCGCGTGGTATTCCACATCCTCTTCCGCATCGAAGAAAAAGGGCAGATTGCCGGATTTTATACAGCCGCTCATTGTCTGGGTGTCTGCCTTTTCCGGGGCAAAATCCTCCTGATGCTGCCAGGCAGCCTCACGGCCGAAGCGGTACTTGGCACCGGCATAGTAGCCCAGCCAGCCGTCACCGGTGCAATCGATAAAGATTTTACCTGTATATTTTGTTTTGCTCAGGGTGTACATATCCATTGCCGTGACGGAAGAGATCACATCCTTTTTGGCTGCTGCACTGCACACACGGCTGTTGCGTACCACGGTCAGACAGTCTTCTGCGGCTGCCAGCTGTTCCATAGCTTCTGTCCAGTCACAATGATTTCCCTCCACGCGGTCACGCAGCCGCCGGATCTCCTCAGCAATGCCACCCTCTCTTGCCCGTGGATGTGCCACCTCCGCGCCGTCAAAGGTAATGCCGATCTCCGAGCTTCCGTTGCCGCCCAGCATAGGACGGTCGTGGAGCAAAAGGGTCTTGATGCCCTTTCTTGCACAGGCAAGTGCAGCCGGCACACCACCCGGACCGCCTCCTGCCACGATCACATCATACGCTCCCCCGTCTTCTGTATCATTTGTCAGTCCCTTGATCCTGGCACGGTCCGTATGCAGTCTTTCCACTTCTCTGGGCGGGGTGTAATCAAAATCATTTGTGATCAGCACCGAGGCACAGCGTCCGAAATAGCCGGTCAGATCCTTAAGGGAGAGGATATGCTCCCCCGCTTCCAGGGAAAAATCACCGGCGATCTCCCACACCCAGGCATCCGACGGCATTGCGCCCAGCACCTTCCCTGTCCCCTGCCCGTCTACCAGGACCGTAAATGTGCCGGGATCGTGGGGTCGGTACCAGTTCCGGTCCCGCACCCAGATCCGATACATTGCTTTTTGGGGAATGCGGATCTTCACAGTGGCATCCTCCACCGGAACGCCGGGAATATCTGCAGCGATCAGATAGCCGCTGCCCATCAGATGTACAAACTGGGTATCCAGCTTCCAGCCGCCCTTTTCCTCAAATTCGTGGGCATCCACCCAGATCTCAGTTGTTTTATGCATAAGCAGTGGGGAGTCGAACACCGACAGCCCCACAACCGTCCTTTCGTTTGTATTTTTGTTTATCTTCCTTGCCTTGC
>JAZNZZ010000040.1:0-3699 GCA_045595205.1 Faecousia sp. | reverse complement strand
CCAGTGTGTGCACTGGCTCGGAATGACACGGAGGATTGTGCTGAACGATAAATTTCTGTCTGAAATGACTGTATATACCACTAAAATTCTTGACAAAATAATGGCTTTTCTTTACAATACAGAGTGGAGTTATATGATGTGGTGGTGAATCCTTTGGAGACAGTTTTTCAAATCAATCCGCAGCTTGAGATACCGATCTATCAGCAGCTGGTGGATCATATCCGCGCGGCGGTAAAAATGGGAAAGCTTGCCCCCGGGGAGAAGCTGCCCACGGTGCAGGAGCTTTCGGAGCAGCTCTCCATTGCAAGAGGTACTATTAAGCGCGCCTACGACGAGCTGGAGCATCTGGGCATTCTGGAGAAGGTGCAGGGAAGAGGCACCTTTATCTGCGATCAGCCTCAGCAATCTGCCAGCCGGAAGGAACGGGCAATGGCTGCCATTGACGGCCTTCTGGACGAGCTGGAGGGAATGGGCTTCTCCGCAACGGAGATCGGCATCTACCTGGATCTGAAGCAGCGGGAGCGCAGTGAGCTTCTGTCTGTTCTGAAGGTAGCGGTGGTGGAGTGCAATCCTGAGACCCTTTCTCAGCTTTCGGAGCAGCTGCGTACTATCAAGGGTATTGAGCTGTATTCCTATCTTCTGGACAGCGTGCGGGAGTATCCCTACAAGCTGGACGAGGATATGGACCTTGTGATCACCACGGCGGAGCACGCATCATTTATTGAAAGCGTTCTTCCTGACCCGGACAAGCTGGCACGGGTGGCACTGCGCCTGTCTACGGACACCCTTTCGGGCCTTGTCAGACTGCACGCCGGTGAAAGGGTGAAGCTTCTTTCTTACAGTGAACGCTTCGGTGACCTGATGTACGATTCCTGCCGCCGCTATGCCAAAACCGCTAAAACCGCAGCGCCGGTGCTGTTTGGCGCGGAAGAGAAGACTCTGGCAGCTGCGGAAGGGCAGGGGACGGTGCTTGTTCCCAAAGACTATGAAAAGTATTGCTCTGCGCCTGTGGCAGAAAAGCTTCGGCGGCTGGAGAGTGCGGGAAAGCTTCTTTCCTGCGGCTATAAGCTGGATGACGGCTCTTTCCTCCATCTGGAAGAAAAGCTGGCACAGCTGCGAAGAAGAAAAAAACAGTAGATTGTACGAGTTGCTGATTGACAAATGGACTAGTACATTGTACTATATAGATACATAACAATCGTGGCGGGGCTGCGAAAAAATAAAAATTTGAGGTGTTATCATGGAAAACCGAGAAAAGAAGGTTTTGGTCATCGGTGTTATTGGCGCTGATGTCCATGCCGTTGGCAACAAGATCCTCTACCACGCCTTCACCGAGGCTGGCTTTGAGGTAGTCAACCTGGGTGTCATGGTTTCTCAGGAAGAATACATTGCCGCGGCGATCGAGTCCAATGCAGATGCCATTGTGGTCTCTTCCCTGTACGGTCAGGGCGAGCTGGACTGCCGTGGTCTGCGTGAGAAGTGTGACGAAGCCGGTCTGAAGGGCATTCCTCTGGTGGTCGGCGGCAACATCGTCATCGGCAAGCAGGAGTTTTCTGAGGTCGAAAAGCGTTTCAAGGATATGGGCTACGACAGAGCCTTCCCTCCCGGAACTGCTCCCGAAACCACCATCGCAGCGCTGCGTGAGCTGCTGCATATGGACGGTGAATAATCGTGAAGGCTATTCTGCTGATCGATTTTGGCAGTACATATACCAAGGTGACCGCGGTAGATGTGGAGGCTGAAAGGGTGCTGGGTACTGCCCAGTCCTTTACCACCATCTTCACGGACATCAATGACGGTCTGACAAATGCCCTTGCCCTTCTGGAAAAGAAGACCGGCAGGCTGGACTTTGCCGAGACCTATGCCTGCTCCTCTGCGGCAGGCGGCCTGCGTATGGTCACCAGCGGCCTTGTGCCGGAGCTGACCGGTGAGGCAGCCAAGCTGGCAAGCCTTGGGGCAGGCGCAAAGGTGGTAGGCGTGTATGCCTTCCAGCTGACGGAGGATGATCTGGAGGACATCAAAGCCTCCAAGCCGGATATTTTCCTTCTGGTGGGCGGCACAGACGGAGGCAACACCGAGTGCATTCTCCACAATGCCAGAATGCTGGCTTCTATGAAGCCTTCTTTCCCCATCGTCGTGGCGGGCAACCGCACAGCGGCACGGGAATGTCAGCGCATTCTGGCGGAGTGTGAGGTCTATGTGTGTCCCAATGTGATGCCCAAGTTTGGTGTCCTGAAGATCGAGGAGACCCAGAAGCAGATCCGGGAGATCTTCCTGAACCGTATCGTCCAGGCAAAGGGCCTGAGTAAGGCCACAGAGCTGCTCAGCGATATTATGATGCCCACCCCCTCTGCGGTGCTCCAGGCAATGGAGCTGCTGGCACAGGGCTGTGAGGATGAGGCCGGTATCGGTGAGCTTGTGGCGGTGGATGTGGGCGGTGCTACCACAGATGTCTACTCCATTGCCGACGGTATGCCTGAGCATATGTCCACGGTGTTCAAGGGACTTCCTGAGCCCTTCGCAAAGCGTACGGTGGAGGGTGACATTGGTATGCGCTACAGCATCCGTGGCATTCTGGAGGCTGTGGGTGTTGACCGTGTTGCCAAGGTCTCCGGCCTTGCAAAGAGCAGGGTGGAGGAGCTTGTCTCCTATCTTGCAGAGCACACGGACATCGTTCCCGATGATGATGAAGAGCTGGAGGCACTGGACTTTGCGCTGGCTTCTATGGCCATCGAAGAGGCAGTCCGCCGTCACGCAGGCACCATTGAAGAAACCTATACGATGATGGGGCAGACCTTTGTGCAGGAGGGTAAGAACCTGACCAAGGTACGGCAGATCGTGGTCACAGGCGGCAGCCTGATCCACACCAGACGCACGGCGGAGATCGCCGCCAATGCCCTGTATTCCCCGGCGCAGCCCGCATCTCTGCGGCCCAAGGCGGCAAATGTGTGGGTGGACAGAACATATATTATGGCTGCTATGGGTCTTCTTTCTACCCACTATCCCAAGGCAGCACTTCGAATTATGAAAAAGGAGTTGGAATTCCATGGAAATTCAGAACAAGAAGCTCTCTGATGATGTATTTTACAAGGAGCGTGCAGAAGTCCTGACCCAGTGGCCCACCGGTAAGGATGTGGACCTGGAGGAGGCCATTGCTTATCACAAGGCAATGCCCGAGTACCGTAAGTTCTCCAAGAAGCTCAGCGATGCAAAGAAGGATCACAGAACCCTGATCCAGCCCCGTGCAGGCGTGCCTGTTGTGGAAGAGCACATTAAGCTGCTGCAGTACCTGGAAAAGTACGGCGAGGCTGACCTGCTGCCCTCCACCATTGACTCTTACACCCGCCAGAACCGTTACGAGGAAGGCGAGAACGGCATTGCCGAGTCTATCCGTCTGGGCCGTGCTATGATGAACGGCTTCCCCGCAGTCAACCACGGCGTTGCAAAGTGCCGTCAGGTCATCGAGAGCGTGAAAGTGCCTGTGCAGGTCCGCCACGGCACACCCGATGCAAGACTGCTGACTGAGATCACCTTCGCCGGCGGCTTCACCTCCTACGAGGGCGGCGGCATCTCCTACAACCTGCCCTACTGTAAGAATGTTCCTATGGAGCGCACCATCCGTGACTGGCAGTATGTTGACCGTCTCACCGGTCTGTACGAGGAAATGGGCGTTACCATCAACCGTGAGCCCTACGGCCC
>JAZNZZ010000039.1:0-10247 GCA_045595205.1 Faecousia sp. | reverse complement strand
TATATCGAGCGGATCAACGATGTGGCAGCGCAGCTGCAGAAAGAAATTCGGGAAAACTATGACGAGCCGGATGCGGTGATTCGCGGTGACGATGTGGATGCCCTTGGCGGAAACGCGCTGACAACGGAGTGTACCGCCAAGGTGATCGCACTGCTCAATGCTGCGCCCGACGGTGTCCAGTCCTGGAGTAAGGATATTGCGGGATTGGTGCAGACCAGTCTGAATCTGGGCATTGCAGAGCTGGACGAGGATCTGGTGCTTACCTTTGCAGTCCGCAGCAGCGTGAATACGGAGAAGCAGGAGCTGCTGGAAAAGCTGAAAGCTCTCGCGGAATTCAACGGTGCCGAGTATCGTCAAATGGGTGACTATCCCGCCTGGGAGTATAAGAAGGATTCCCGCCTGCGGGATACAATGATCTCTGTTTATCAAAAAATGTTCCAAAATGAGCCTCAGGTCATTGCCATCCACGCGGGTCTTGAATGCGGTCTTTTGAGTGAGAAGCTTCCGGGGCTTGATTGTGTTTCCATCGGTCCTGAGATGCACGATATTCACACCAGCCGTGAGCGCCTCAGTATCGCCTCGGTGGAACGCACCTGGAATTTTGTCCTTGAAATTCTGAAAAACTTATAATAAAAATGCTGCCGTTATAAGGCAATGTCATTAAGATAAGAAAAAGCGTGTCATTCTGAGGACCATGAGCATAGTCGAAGGGGACGAAGAATCCCCTTCAAAAATGATGGAGATCCTTCGCTGCGCTCAGGATGACACGCTTAACTAAGTGACATTGCCGTTATAAGGCAGCGTTTTTGCTTTTGGAGGTTTGAATTAAGCCCTTCAGCCAGAGAAGATCCTCTTTTTTGATCACTTTCATTAGGAACATCAGAGCCGCAGCAATCAGCAAAAAGGAAGGAACCTTTAAAACAGGTTCGGTCAGAAGGGAAGATGCAGCAACAGCAATGGCGGTTGCAGTCAGGGTGTAGCAAACCACCGGTACGGAAATGCTGCAGCCGGATATTTTGGTTAGCCGACCCAGGCTCAGCAGAAAATTCAGAAGATGGGTCACGAGAAAACTGAAGTAATAGCCTGCCATTCCGTATTTTGGCAGTAATATGTACAGAAGGGCAACATCCATAGAGGAGGTAACGATATTGTAACGGACGCAGGCCTTCTGCTGCCCCAGACCTTTCGTCATTGCATCGATCAGGGCATCGCAGTACAGCATTGGGATCAGGAGAGCATAAAGCTGCAGCTGCTTTCCGGCATCACTGCTTCCGTAAAGCGCTATGCATAATTCCTCAGCAAGCAGCAGCTCCAAGCCGCAAAAGAAACAGCCGTAGAGAAGTGCCACCTTCAGACCCCGTTTTACAAGATACCGTATCCTTCTTGTGCTTCCTGCAGCATTGCACCGCGCCAGCTCCGGTATGATCAGCTCTGCAAGGCTGAAAAGGATCGCTGCCGGAAACATCAGCACCGGAAAGACCATTCCGCAAACTGTACCAAAGGCGGAAAGGGGATCCTCCCCGACAGCGTACAATCCCAGTCGTTTGGGAACCATAAGATTCTCTGTGGTGGAAATACCTGCCTTCAGATCGTCTGCCAGAGCAAGCGGGACGGCGGTGTCCAAAAGTCTCTTTCGGACCGGTATTCTTGGACCTGCCGGAGTACGCCCTCGAAGACGCAAAAAAGTAAGACAGACCAGTGTCAGACAAGCACCTGCTCCGCTGCCGATAATCACGCTCTGACAGGCTCTTGCCGGATCACTGCCCGCCCAGAAGCTGAGGATAAGCATTGTGGACACCAGACATAAAAGCTGCTCTGCCACCTCCACAGCGGCCAGTGTGCCAATCCTGTTTGCAGCGGTGAAATATCCGGTCATAACACCGCACAGACATATAACAGGAATGATGCAGGCGTAAAGGCGGATCGCTTCTGTGGTGCTTTCATTACCGATCCAATATTTGGCGATCTGGGGGGCGAAGGAATAAAGAAGGGTGGAAACTGCACCGCTGCAAAGGATACTGAACAGGCAGCAGGCCGACAGGACCCAGTGGATGTTTTCCGGGTGCTTCCGACCAAGCTCACCTGCGGTCAGATACATGGTTGCAGTTCGGATGCCCGCCATTCCTGCTGTAGTACATAAGCCGCCGACGGACAGTACAAGCTGCAGAAGTCCGATACCGGCAGGACCGATCCGACGGGACAGAAATACCTGAAAAGAGGTGGAAACAAACCGAAGCAGCAGATTCACCCCGGTCAGGAGTATGGCATTATAAAAAATGGGAAGTTTTCTGGGCAAAAAAGCACCTCCTTGTCCACAATCTATGCGGACAAGGAGGTGTATATGCGTTATTGACCGGAAAAGCTTTTGCACAAATGTGCCAGGGGGCATTCCCCGCAGCGGGGATTTCTGGCGGTGCAGATGTCTCTTCCAAACAGAACGATGCGGTGACAAAAATCTGAGCTTTCCTCGGGGGGCAGGATCTTTCGAAGCTGTCGTTCTACTTTCTCGGGGTCTTTTCCCTCGGACAAACCCAGCTTGCCGCAAATGCGGATGCAGTGGGTGTCGCAAACAATGCTGCCGGGAACGGCATAAATGTCCCCAAGCAGAAGGTTAGCCGTCTTTCTTCCAACCCCGGGAAGCTTTAAAAGTGCTTCCATATTATCCGGCACTTTTCGGTCATAATCCCGGATCAGCATTTGACAGGCAAGGACAATGTCCTTTGCCTTCTGACGGTAAAAACCGCAGGAATGGATGTACTTCTCCACATCGGGAATATCCGCACCGGCCATTGCATCCAGTGTGGGATAGGCTTTAAACAGGGCAGGTGTCACAAGATTGACCCTTGCATCTGTGCACTGGGCAGACAGACGGACGGCGATCATCAGCTCGTAATCCTTTTTGTATTGCAGCGCACACAGGGCATCCGGGTATTGCACCTTTAAAATTTCAATTACAGACAGGGCTTTTTCTTTCATAGCAGCTTCCTCCAAGGGAAGTTTATCATATTTTATCCAAAAAGAAAAGCAGTAAATTTTTGCACGGGGATAAGCTTTCCTGTATAGGATGGTTCAGTATTGGAGGGATCGTATGGAGATCACGCTGGATCAGCTGCGTACGGATAAAATGGCGGTGGTCACGCATATTGGCGCTGGGCAGGTCCTGAAACGGCGTTTTCGGGATTTTGGACTTGTGCCGGGCACCATTGTTCGCTGCCGTTATAAAAGTCCGGACGGAAGCACCGTGGCACTGGAATTCCGGGGCAGCATTGTGGCACTGCGGGCGAAGGATCTGCATCACATACGGGGGTGCGGATTGTGAAGCTGTTAAAACTGGCACTGGCAGGAAATCCCAATGTGGGGAAAAGCACGCTTTTTAACACGCTGACGGGAATGCATCAGCATACCGGCAATTGGCCCGGTAAAACAGTAGGGCGGGCGGAAGGGGAGTTTCAGAGAGGGGAGTACCGATGCAGACTTGTGGATCTGCCGGGAACCTATTCACTTCAGGGAAAAACGGAGGATGAAAGGATCGCAGGGGAATATATCCGCAATAAAGAGGCAGACTGTACGGTGATCGTGTGTGACGGAAGCTGTCTTTCCAGAAGCCTGATCCTGGCGCTGGAGATCCTTGCCATTACGGGAAATGCAGTGGTCTGCGTAAATCTTATGGATGAGGCAAAGCGGCGGGGGATCCGGGTGGACGGCAAGAAGCTTTCAAAGCAGTTGGGTGTCCCGGTGGTGCTGACCAGTGCGGATGATCAGAAGAGCATTGAGAAATTGGTGCAGACCGCGATCAAAGCTTCAGAAGAAAAGCACTCTGCAGCGTCCTCCCTTTGGGAGGATGCGGTGGATGCGGCTGACAGGATCGCCGGAAGCTGCTCCGAATATTGTGCAACGGAGGAGGAAGCCTTCCGAAGAAAGGTAGACAGACTACTGGTAAGCAGGAGGTTCGGGATCCCGTTTCTGATCCTTGTCCTTTTCCTGATCATATGGATCACTGTGTGGGGCGCGAACTATCCCGGAATGCTTCTGGAACGGTTCTTTGGATTTGGCTATCAGCTTTTTGATAGCTTGCTGGAGTGGTTGCCCTCTTGGTTGAAGGGTATACTGTTGGACGGTGTCTATGGGACCTGTTCCCGTGTCATCTCCGTGATGCTGCCGCCGCTGGCGATCTTTTTCCCTTTGTTTACCCTCCTTGAGGATGTGGGTTACTTTCCCAGAATGGCATTTCTCCTTGACCCGGGAATGGCACGCTGCGGTGGCTGCGGGAAGCAGGCACTGACCCTGTGTATGGGACTTGGATGCAACGCAGTGGGCGTAACCGGCTGCAGGATCATAGATTCTCCCCGTGAGCGTATGTGCGCCATCCTCACCAATAGCTTTGTACCGTGCAACGGAAGGTTTCCTGCACTTATTTTGCTTGGATCGCTTTTCTTTCCGGATGCTGGTGCAGCGCTGGTGGTGGCTGCCTGCGTGGCTTTGGGGGCGGTGGGAGCACTGGCGGTATCCGGTACATTGAAGAAGGCTGTATTCCGTTGTCGGAACAGCACCTTTGTTATGGAACTGCCGCCCTTCCGCCGTCCCCGGCTTGGGCAGATCCTGGTGAGATCACTTCTGGAACGAAGCCTTGCTATTACGGGAAGGGCGTTGAAGGTATCCGCACCTGCCGGTGCGCTCCTCTGGATCGCAGCCAATACAGGATTGCTTCAGAAGCTGTCAGTGTTTCTTGACCCTGTGGGAATTCTTCTGGGAATGAATGGCGCATTGCTGGTGGCGTTTGTTTTTTCTTTTCCTGCAAATGAGCTTTTGATCCCTGTGCTGCTTATGACAGTAACAAGTGCAGGCAGCTTATATGCTGTCGGATATAATGGGATTTTAACAACAGTGCTGTCCTGGGAAATGGCGCTTTGTGCAATGGTTTTCACACTCTTTCACTGGCCCTGTTCCACCACTTTGATGACAGTATGGCGGGAGACCCGTTCCATAAAAATAACAGTGGCGGCATTTTTCGTGCCAACCACTGTCGGATGCATAGTATGTATGCTGTTAAATCTGATCCTCTAAAATGTCTGCGGTCAAGGCAGATATTTCGTATGCTGTGCGCTCCTGCGCCCCTTCTTCTGTGAGCTTCGTGTAGATGCGGCTTTGAAGTCTGCCACAAATGCGGATCCGGTCACGGGTGTGACAGGCGGAGACCTCCTGAGCAGTGCGTCCCCAAAGAATACAGGGCAGATAGTCTGCCCTGCGGAAAGCCCTGGGGACAGCCAGCATTACATCGCAGATCTCCCGTCCCAACGGGGTGCGGCGGAAATTCGGCTCCCGGCACAGAGGTCCCTCCAGAATTACTTCGTTGACAGGCTCCCCATCTTCCACAGTAACAGTGGCGGCAAATACAAAAATGAGTAGATGACGCGCGCCGTCTGTCCGGTGATTATGGGATCGTATCTGGCCGCACACTGTGATCATTTCACCGGCGGTTGGGTCCAGGTCATCGATAACCGTTTTTTCTGCGATCACCGGAAGCAGGTCTACTGCGCCGGACAGTCGGGGCACTTCCAGAAGAAATCTGTAAAATTGCCTTCCGTGGTTTTCATGGGAGAACTGGGGGAGGGTCTGCAGTGTGCCGCGGAGCGTAATGCTGTTTGTTGAATGTTCCATAGTACCACCTCGAATACAGATGTATAGAACATTCTATGTGTCTTCTATGGAAAGAGAACTGAAAAGTCGTGCTGCCCACCATAGACAGCACGACTTTTATGTTACAGACCGATAATAATGGTGACTACCTGCTTTGCACAGGGGGCAAGGGAATCCAGTTTTGCGAACTCATCATTGGTGTGACCACCGCCGCCCCAAATTCCCAGATTGTCGATGGCGGGAATGCCGGCGGCTGTGGCATCGTTGGCATCAGAGCCACCCTGTTGGGAGATCCAGGACAGGGGATACATTCCGGCATTGGAAAGAATGCTGTTGATTTTATCAAGCAGCTGGAGATTCCGGTCAACAAGGGGCATTGCCACGCGGTAGCTCATTTGCTCCCAGCCGCAGGTACAGCCGGATACATATTCTGTGGAGCAGACTTTTTCCACAGCGGCCTCAGCAATGGCACGCTCGTCATCCGTTGCATAGCGGAAATCAGCAATGAAGGTGCACTCACCCGGGACAGTGTTGGGGGTCGTGCCGCCGCTGATCATACCGCAGTTGCAGGTCAGTCCCTTGGGGTCCTTGAATTTTTCCAGCTCGATGATCATATGTGCAGCCTGTGCAATGGCATTTGCACCGTCATAGCAGCAGCCGGAATGAGCCTTTTTTCCTGTGCCGTTATGCGGAAACGGGAGATGCCCTTTCTTACCAGAACCACTTTTCCGGGTGCATTGGCCTCCAGGTTCAGATATGCCACAGAGCTCTTTGCCTGCTCACACATCCAGCCGATGGTTGCCTTTTTACTGCCCATACTTCCGGTTTCTTCATCACTGTCAATGAGAAGCTTTACAGGGCGGGCGCGGTAGCCGATTTCTGCAAGCACATCCAGCACCAGCATTCCCATAACCACGCAGCCCTTGCAGTCGCAGACACCCGGGCCGTAGATCGTGTCACCCTCTACCCGCACCGCAGGAGAGCCAAAGGTTCCCACGGGGTGAACCGTGTCCATATGGGCGCCCATAGATACGGCAGGGGCATCCACATCTCCGTTGATGGTAACGCACAGGGGATCACCGGAAACGGTCTGGGGGAGGGAGTCAACCTGGAATCCCTTGCTCCTTGCCCAATTGGTGATGTACTGACCCACAGCATCTACGCCCTCCTTGCAGGCGGTGGGACTTTCAATGTTGCAGATCTCTTCCCAGATCTTTCTGTATTCCGGTATCTTTGCTTCGATAATGGTGTCGATCATATTGTCTCCTCAAATGTTGTATATAATAGCTGCAATACGGTTTGCACTGTATTCCAGAGCGTTGAGGTATGCAAATTCATTTTCTGAGTGGGATTTTCCACCGTGAATGCCCAAGCTGTCCAGAACGGGGATGCCTGCGGCAGAAACATCAGAAGCATCAGAGCCGCCGGTTTTCTTACTGTTCACAAGAGGCTCGATTCCTTCCTGTGCGAGGATCTTGTTGGCCTTCTCCAGAAGTTCCAGATTCTTTTGCCGGATGGGCATAGAAACACGGTAGCTCATAAGAGAATACGCAGCGGTGCAGCCGTTTATATAGGCAGTTTCACAAACCTTTTTCACGGCATTTTCTGCAGTCTCTTTATCATTCTGTGTGGAATAACGGAAATCAGCAATAAAGGTGCAGCTGCCGGGGACTGTGTTGGGAGTCGAACCGCCGGTGATCGTTCCGCAGTTGCAGGTCAGGGTCTTCTGATCCTTGAATCTCTCCAGCTCCAGAATCATATGGGCAGCCTGTGCGATGGCGCTTGCGCCTTCGTCACATTTGCCGGAATGGGCCTGCTTGCCGTAGGTGGTGATCTGGTATCGCGCAATTCCTTTTCGCTCAATGGTGGTTTTTCCGGGACTGCCGCCCTCCAGATTTAAGAATGCAACGCTGCTTGCAGCCTGCTCACAGATCCAGCGAATGGTTTCCTTGTTGCTGCCCTTACTGCCGGTCTCCTCATCGGATTGCAGCAGAAGCTGGACCGGGCGTTTATTGTAGCCGCAACGGGCTAAAGCATCCATTGCAAGGAGGGCAACCACCACACCGCCCTTGCAGTCGTGAACACCGGGACCGTAGATCTTTTCGCGGTCCTTGTGTACAGGAGGTGTGCCGAAAAAACCAATGGGATGTACGGTGTCCATATGTCCGGAAAGGGAGACAGGGGCTTCCTTTGCGCCGGCATTCATTGTAATGCACACCGCATCACCGGAAACCTCCTGGGGACAAACCTTTACCGCCCAGCCCTTCTTTTCTGCAAGGGCAATGATGTATCTGCCAACGGCATCCACACCCTCCTTGCAGCTGGTGGGACTCTCAATATTGGCAATATCCTCCCAGATCTGTGTATATTCTTCGTTCAGGGAGTGAATGGTATCAAAAACTTCTTTGCAAGACATAGTTATCGTCCTTTCGGTCTGCTTTTGGCATTGGGTTTCTTAAGTGAACCTGCGGCTGGCTTTTTGCCGGTCCTTGCAGGCGGCTTTTTGCCCGGCGCTTTGGGCGGCGGTACAGCCTTGCCCTGCCGGGGCGGTACTGCCCGGATCAGACATTTTGGTCCGGAGCCGATCAGATCCTCCCGGTGTGCCTTGAGCAGCGCTTCCTTCACAAGGTAGTAATTCTTGGGATTCCGGTACTGGATCAGGGCACGCTGCATTGCCTTTTCGTGGGGGTCTGTAGGAACATAGACCTTGTCCATAGTCCGGGGATCGAGACCTGTGTAATACATAACCGTGGACAGAGTAGAGGGGGTGGGATAAAAATCCTGCACCTGCTCTGGGTTATAGCCCATTTCCCGAATGTACTCTGCCAGCTGGATCGCTTCCTTCAGCGTAGAGCCGGGGTGACTGGACATAAGATAGGGAACAAGGAACTGATTCATTCCGTATTGCCTGTTAAGGCTGAAATACTTGTCCACAAACCGGTTGTAGACGGCATTTCTTGGTTTTCCCATTCTGTCCAGAACGGGGTCAGCAACATGCTCCGGTGCTACCTTCAGTTGACCGGAAATATGATGCTGCACCAGCTCCTTGAAAAAGGTGTCCTTTTTGTCCGCAAGAAGATAGTCGAACCGGATACCGCTTCGCACGAATACCTTTTTAACACCGGGCATCTTCCGCAGCTTTCGCAGAAGGGAAATGTAATCCGAATGGTCTGCCTTCATATTTTTGCAGGGGGTGGGGTAAAGGCATTGGCGGTGGGGACACGCGCCCTTCGTCAGCTGCTTGTCACAGGCAGGGTGGCGGAAATTTGCCGTAGGGCCGCCAACATCGTGGATGTAGCCTTTAAAGTCCTTGTCCTTTACCATAAGCTCAGCTTCCGCCAGAATGGATTCGTGACTTCTTGTTTGGATGATCCGCCCCTGGTGGAAGGTCAGCGCGCAGAAGGAGCAGGCACCAAAACAGCCACGGTTGCTCACAAGACTGAACCTGACTTCTTCGATGGCAGGTACGCCGCCGGCTTTTGCGTAGGAGGGATGCCAGGTCCGGCAGTAGGGGAGTGCGTAAACCGCATCCATTTCCTCTGTGGTCAGGGGCTTCTGAGGCGGATTCTGGACCACAAACTCCTTGCCGTAGGGCTCAGCCAACCGCTTGGCGGTAAAAGGATCGCAGTTTCCGTACTGAATCTTGAAGCTTTCGGCATAGGCACGCTTGTTCTTTTTGATCTCCTCAAAGGAGGGCAGTACGATCGTGGGAAGACTGTCATCCGGCTGTGCGGTACGGTAAGCTGTGCCGTCGATGTAAGTAATGTCTTTTACATCCATACCGGAATTTAAAGCATCTGCCAGCTCTACGATGCTTTTCTCTCCCATACCGTACATCAGAATGTCTGCCTGAGAATCCATAAGAATGGACCGCTTCATCGATTCCGACCAGTAATCGTAGTGACCGAGACGGCGGAGACTGGCTTCAATGCCGCCAATAAGAATGGGCACATCCTTGTAGCTCTGGCGGATCAGATTGCAGTAAACGACTGTCGCATAATCCGGGCGCTTGCCCATCACGCCGCCGGGGGTGAATGCATCTGTCTTGCGGCGGTGCTTTGTGACGGAATAGTGATTGACCATAGAATCCATATTGCCGCCGGAAACCAAAAAACCAAGACGGGGACGACCCAAAACGGTGATGGACTTGGGGTCCTTCCAGTCAGGCTGTGAAATAATGCCAACGGTGTAGCCTGCATTTTCCAGCACACGGCTGATAATGGCGTGACCGAAGGAGGGGTGATCTACATAGGCATCACCGATCACATACACAAAGTCGCAGCAATCCCAGCCCCGCTTTTCCATATCCTTTTTTGAAACAGGCAAAAAGTCCATACATAGCCTCCCGAGACATTTTGCTTATTATATCATCTTTCCTCCAAAAAGGGAATCAAAATTTAATAACAATGATTTTACATATTACCGTACCAATAACAATAGCCACCCCAGAAGGGAGGACTTGAGGAGATTCGCCTAATCAATGTTCGGCTCCGTCCAGCCGTCGCCGGCGGCGCTCATCCGCGCCGCATTTAATCGTTCGAATCTCCTCTTCGTAAATACCGTACCAATAACAATAGCCACCCTAGAAGGGTGGCTATTGTTATTGGTGG
>JAZNZZ010000038.1:0-2174 GCA_045595205.1 Faecousia sp. | reverse complement strand
TTCATCGTAAACACATAGCAGCCGGAAGCAAAACGCACGGTGGTCTCCGCACCCAGGGAGGCTTCGGCGGTATCGCCGCTGTAGCGCTGCAGAGGAAGGGTCGCGCCCTGGGGCAGATAGCTGTAGGTAAAGCCGTGCATTTCCATCAGCGCCAGAATGCTTTGGATGTTATTCAGGTCTGCAGGCAGTACATAAGCCGTGGGGGCGGTACGGGCACGCACCACCTTGTCGTCCACGGAGGGGTAACGCACCGGGAAGGTGACCTCACCGGTTGCCCAGTCGATGGTCTGGGCTTTGGTGTTCAGATTGCCCCAGACTTCTGCATCGGCATCTGTGGTCTTACGCTCGTTGGTATCCAGCACAAACAGGTCATCTTCCTTATAGGTAGCGCCGTTTTGGGCAACTGTCTCCCGCTCTGCAGCGATCAATGCCTTGACCTCAGAGGCATTTTCACAGAGATAGTCCAGAACACCCTGGGCGGCTGCCATATGACCTACCACCCGGCGTTCCATCGCCTCGTCACTTTCGTGGATGCCCCGGCTCTCCAGCAGCACATAGATAGAACCGGACAGGGGATAGTAGGTGCTGCCCATATTGGGATCGTAGCTGTTCACAGTACCGGCATAATAGTAACCGTTCAGGCCGTTTGCCTCCAGCTGTGCGAAGGCAGCCTGATCCAGTGCCAGCGCAGTGGCACAGTATTCATCAGAATTCATCGGCGTGAAGCCGGTGGAGATCTGCATATCACCCCAGGGATTGCTCCACATACGCTCGTGTCCGTCAATAACGACCTCCGGGTCAAACAGCAGGTAGCCTCTCTGGACAGCCTGCATTTCTTCGGATTCCAGACGCAGCTGATCCCGGTTGGGATCCAGGTTGCTGTACAACCGCCGCTGGTACAGATAAGAGCCGTCGGGATTGATCCGGGGGATCACGATAAGATCGATCTTATCCAGAAGCGCATCGGCATAGCCGTCCTGAAGCATATAAAGCATTGCCAGAGCGCCTTCGGTGGCGGCAGGCTCGTTGCCGTGCATCTGGGCGCGGTAATAGACCTTCAGCTTGTGGCTTTCCTCCAGAGCTGCGGCAGCCTCCTCCAGTGTTTTTGCAGAGGAAAGGTCCGTTTTCGTGAAGATCACAAGGGGAATGTCCAGATCATAATGGGCAGACTTTCCCAGAGAGAACCGGTACATATCATCGTCCGCCTGATCCAGCATTGCAAGCTCTGCAGCCAGCTCCTCGCCGGTGGTCATCTGGTGGGCATCTCTGCCCTCCCGGAATACGGGGTTTTGCAGATACTGGGCATAGTTCGGGTACATAGAGGCATCGCTTTTCCAGGCAGCCTCATTTTCCAGCACCTCATCCGTGGCAATGTAGACATTTGCAGGCACATAGCCGCCGGTACCCTTCTCATAGAGGGTCACAGTCTCCACCGTCTTGGCGGCGGACTCTTCTTCAGACATATAGATGTTCTGATACACACCGATGTAGCCGCTGCGAGTGCCCCGGACATAAAAACTCCCCAGTGCGTTGGGATAGTAGTAGTAAGCCACACCGTCTACGGTCTCAGTAATGTAGGGTGTCACCTCGTTATGCACATCTGTGTCACCGGCTCTGTAAAGTCCGGTGTACAAAACGACCTTGTTGGCAGGATCAGTCTTCAGCACCAAGCCCTTAAAGCCGTCCAGATTCTGTTTGCACCACTTGCCGTTTTGCTCAGTAATGCCGGAATCTTCGGGGAAAGAAATCGCCGAGCCGGAAGGGGCGGTCACATAGGTATGGTTTTCCAAAACCTCCCCGTCAACGGTGCAATTCACCCCGCCGGTAACAGCACCTGCCGTCAGAGAAGCTGCGCCGGAGAAATTCAGCGTGCCTGCGCCGGTCAGAGTGTCGGCGGCCAGCTGGCATCCCAGAGTCAAGGTCTTATTCTCGGGGATCTCAATATCCACCGTGCCAAAGTCTGTGGGTGCATTTTGCAGCAAGCCGCTTTTCAGCACCAGTCGGCTGCTGCCAACAGTGCCGGTACAGGAAGAGCCGCCCTTGCCCTTGAAATTGGTAAAAGTGCCGTCAAAGCCGTCACAGATCACAGTAACCGCACCGGCAATGCTGCCGCTGCCGTTGGAGCCGGCGTACAGGTTCTTAAAGCTTGCACCCTGTCCCAGGGTGATGGTGCA
>JAZNZZ010000037.1:0-8934 GCA_045595205.1 Faecousia sp. | reverse complement strand
GGAAAAAGGCTTTGCATAGCCAAAGTCATAGCTGCGGTATAAGGTCCAGCTGCTGCAGCTGCGGCTTCCGATGTCAAAGGGGGCGATCACATGGGTGAAACGCCCCTGTACCCGTGCCTCCTCCGGGGTGATCCCCGCTTTTTCGCAGGCCTCGGGATCCGGGGAGTCCCGGAAATCCTCAAAAAACTGCCCCTCGAATATGTCCCACCGCCCGTAGAGCCAGGCCTGCTTCAGCTTGTAGGGCAGCGCCTCCAGCTGCTTGATGTAGTCCGGCTGGGTACGCATCAGTGCCTGATTGTCGGTGACCAGGCTCTGGATGAAGGTGTAGTCCCCCGGGTCCTCCCCCTCCCGGTACTTTTTGTCGATGAAGATCCGCTTGATGTACTGGTGTCCCTGACCCCCGGGGTTACAGGTGTAATAGATCCGCTTGGGAAAACGGTTGACACCCCGAAGGCAGGCGGTAATGGTCTTCATCTGGTACTCGGAAAGCTGTGTCGCCTCGTCCAGAAAGATCACATCGTACTCCACACCCTGCAGCCGGTCCAGATCCGAATCCCGGTCGCAGTAGGAAAACTGGATGATGCTGCCGTTGGGAAAGGAGATCAGCTTGTCCCGGTCGTGGTACTCTCCGATGCCGGAGAGCTCCGTGCACAGGATTCGGATATGATTGTTGATCAGCTCCGGGTAGGTGCGCCGGACGATGAGGATGCGAATGCCCCCATAGCGCAGTGCCAGAAGCTTTGCCTTGGTACGCACTGCCCAGCTTTTGCCGCCCCCTCTTGCGCCGCCGAAGCCGATGTGCCGTGTGCCGGCGGTGAGAAATTGCTTCTGCCGTGGGGAGGGGATCCCAACGGTAAGCTCCTTAGCCACTGAATTCCTCCAATTCTCCGGTGAATACCACAGTGATTTTGCCGGTGTCCTCTGTATCTGTCCCGGCAGACTGTATGTCCTTCAGATCCTTCATCACGCCGGTGATGTGCTTAAGTGCCTGGGGGTTTATTTCCAGGGGCTCCAGTGCCGCCACCTTTATCTCCAGCTTTTCCACCACCATATCCGCCACCGCCTGCAGCCGTTTTAGTCTTTTTTCCTGTTTTTTCATAACACCTCCATAATGCATAGGCAAATTCCAATTTATCGCGTTGTAGGGAATGCATATATGCATTCCGCATTGCCGTAGGCAATGACCGTCACCCCCGTTGTCATTGCGAACCAGTGACCTATGTCACTGGTGTGGCAATCCGTAAGGTAAGTATTTGGAACGGATTCCCACGCCAGTGTGTGCACTGGCTCGGAATGACACGGAGGATTGTGCTGAACGACAAATTGGAATTCGAGCTGCATTCTCTAGGGTTCATAATCGTACATCCGGTTCAGCATTTTTGTGATCAGGCATCGCTTCCAATGCCTCCGGCAGAAGCGCAATTTGTACGCCTGCTTCCGTTCCTCCCTGGGAAAGCACAGGTGCAGGCCCGTCTCCGGGGTGATCCCCTCGCAGGAAACGGTCTTGCTGTCCTCCTGCCGGTAAAAGGGACACTGCACATCGTAGTCCTCCCGCCAGCGCCTTTTTTCAGATCCCGCCATCGTCACCAAATCCGTTGGAATGAAGGTTGTCCTCCACACAGCTCTCGCAGGCATAGGCATCCACCCCAAAGGGCTCCAGATCCAGATACTGCTCCGATACGATGGGCTCGCCGCAGCATTGACACCGGGGCAGCTTCGCCTGTTCCCGTTCTACCCGCCACTGCCGCTGCGCTTCCTCCTCCCAAGGCTCCATAAGCATCTCTCCTTTCATTTTTCAAATAATGCAGAATTGAATGATGTCGTAGGGGCGGATATTATCCGCCCGTCATTGCCGAAGGCAATGGTGATTTGCGTTGCAAATCACGCGGAACGGATAAATCCGTTCCCTACGATGTGTGCACGATAAAGCTGAATTTGAATTCTCAACTCTCAACTCTCAACTGTCCCTGCCCTTGCGCCTGCCCTTGCGGATAAACAGTCCGAATTATAGGACTGTTTATCCGCTAGGATAATCACGGCAAAAATGATTGACATTTACGCGTAGGTGTAATATAATCTTGGTAACCACACCAAATATTACGCTTTCGCGTACCGTTGGCTCTATTCTATTACGCTTTCGCGTAATTGTCAAGGGTATATTTTACGCTTTCGCGTAATTTGTGAAAAGCGCACAAGAAAGGGCCGTCAAATATGTCAGATTTGTACAATCGCATTGAAACCCTGTGTAAAGAAAGAAGCATTTCCGTCACCACCCTGTGCCGTCTTGCAGGCTGCAGCCGCGCCTCCCTTTCCGACCTGAAGGCAGGGAGGAAGCAGAGCCTGTCCGCAGAGACCCTGAGCAAGCTGGCTGCCCACTTCGGTGTGACGGTGGACTCCCTTTTGGGAAATGAAAATCCCCCCGCTGCCGGCGGCAGTCGGGAGGTTACGGAAGAGGATATTAAGTTTGCCCTCTTCGGCGGCGACGGTGAGATCACCGATGAGATGTATCAGGAGGTGCGGAGCTTTGCCGCCTACATCAAGCGCCGGGAAGAGGAGAAGAAACGAAAGGAAAGCCAATGAAACTCCAGTCCCTCTATGATCTGGCACAACAAGAGAATATAGAGGTGCTTCCCTTCCCTGTGCCCAAAAACGGCTCTATGTCCGTGATGACACCGGAGGGCAGCTGCTACATCGGTATGGACGAGTCCGTCCGGGACGGAGCTGTGCGGGAACGGGTGCACCTTGCCCACGAGCTGGGGCACTGTATCACCGGCAGCTTTTACAACATCCACGCCGCCATCGACCACCGCAGGCGCCACGAAAACCGGGCGGACAAATGGGCGGTACGCAGGCTGATCCCCGTGGACCGGCTGGACGATGCGGTGGCAGAGGGGTGCACGGAGCTGTGGGAGCTGGCGGAGCACTTCGGTGTCACAGAGAGCTTCATCAAAAAGGCCGTGTGCCTGTATGTCCACGGCAACCTGGCCACGGAGCTTTATTTTTAATGCAGAATGCATAATGCATAATTAAATTCCAATTTATCGTTCAGTCTATCGAATGACATTGTAGGGGGGAACTGTGTTCGCCCGCTCTAAAACACATTGGTACATAACGACGGGCGAACACAGTTCGCCCCTACGACATCTTAATGGGACAGCCCGCTAAAAGCTATATGCAAATCAAATCTCAAAAACTTGCAGAAATCGGAGAATGGCGGGAAATAACAGATAGTTTACATAAATGCATTTTAAGATCGTTTTTTGGTGCTTTTTTCCGACGGAGTTTTCCACATTATCCACAGGTTTTTCCACAGGCAAACATACAAAAAACCCTGCTCGGCTCTAGGCGGGCAGGGTTTTCTCTGTTAAAAAGCGGTATTTCGACGGTTTCCGGCAAATTGCCATTTGGTTTACAGAACACCGCTTAAAATTCCACTCTCGCGGTGAAGACCCTTGTCTTCTCACGGGGCACAGCGGCGGTCTGCCGGTGGGCATCCACCTGCAAAACAGGGCCGTCCAGCAGCTGCCAGGACAGGTCCACCACCTCTCCCTCGGTGGCTTCATCCAGATAGCACACCGTAAAGCCGCGGATGGGGCGCTCCCTGTGAAATGCCGCAGGAAGCAGGTCATCCACCCAGTCCATATACCGGGTATTGTTCATATGGGCATTCCGGTCCAGCTCGGAATACATCACCTGACGGCTGTACTGATTGCTGCCCTCAAAGGGCATCAGAGAGCCGGGTACAGACAGCTCGTTGCCCCGGCAGGTGCCCTCCAGGGCAACGCCGCTTTTTCCCGGCAGCACCATTCTTCTGTGCTCACCGTCCATCAGCACCCAAAGACCGATGGCACGGAACACCTCGTTTCCCGCCTCGTCATAAGCCACGGTGGAACGGGGGAAGGCGGTACGGGTGGTGGGCATCGGCCAGGTCTCCACGGTGATTTTCTCCCCGGACCGGGGCAGGCGGCTCACCTCCACCCGGTAGCGCAGCACCGCCCAGAACAGCCGTCGCTGCATCAGGGTATCCCAGTCCACACCCAAAAGCCGGCAATGCCCGCCGGCAGCCTCCTGAGCAAAATACAAAATGCCCGCAGGTCTCAGCCGCCCGAAGCAGTCTGTCTGCGCCGGTGTTACCGTAAATTCTTTCCGAAAAATGGGCTCCATAAGTGTTCCTCTCTCTTTGATTCTACTGTTCTTCCATCAAAATCACATTTACCTGAAACTGGCTGCCGCTTCGGTAAAGGGTCAGCTCCACCGTATCCCCGGGGTGGAGGGTAAACAGCAGCTCCCGCAGGCTTTCCGCATCGTAGGCCTGCTTGCCGTTCAGCTTCAGCAAAATGTCACCTGCCTGAATGTCCTGCCTTGCCGCATCGGTGCCGTCCTCCACATCGGTAATGTAAAGGCCCTGGGGCAGCCGGTAGTAAAGCCGGTCAAAGGGGGAGATCGACTGCACCTCCAGACCAAGTCTGGGTCTTCCCATCACCCGTCCGTGGGCAGCCAGCTGATCCACCAGCTCCTTTACTGCGGCACTGGGGATGGCAAGGCTCAGTCCCTCCACAGCATTACCCACCTTGGGAGCAGCGTGGATGCCCACCACCTGACCGTAGCAGTTCAGCAGCGGTCCGCCACTGTGGGGCACTGCGGTGGTCTGAAATAATGTTATCGTCCTGTCCCCAAGGGGCACATCCCGGTTGATGGCGGAGACGATGCCGTCGGTCATCGTGCCCCGGAGCTCTGCGCCCATAGGGTCACCCATAGACACCGCAAGATCTCCCACCCGGACAGCCTCCGAGTCACCGAACTGCGCCGGCACAAGGTCCTTTGCCGCCACCCGCAGCAGCGCCAGATCGGAAGCCTCGTCTGCGCCGATGAGTGTCGCCGGCAGGGTGCGCCCGTCCGTTAAGGTCACATCCGGAAGCGACGCCCCTGCGACAGCGGTGTGGGAGACAACGATATAGCCGTCCCGGGACAGCACCACACCGGAGCAGTGTTCTCCCCCGGCAGAGACCGACACCACGGATGCGCTTGCTTTTTCATAGATCTCCTGCAGGGAGAGTCCCCCCTCCTGGGGGATATTCTCCAGCGCCTGCGGGGTGTCCTCCAGCTCCAGGGAAAGACCCTCGGGATTCGCCGCCGTCGGCTCTGTTACCTCCGCAGGCTCTGTGCTGTTTTCCGGCAAAAAGCCCACCGCCGGTGCCTCCTCCCCGGAGGTCACCGCCTGAAACAGCCGGATATTCAAAAGACCCATCAGGGTGGCAGCGCCCCCCAGCAGGATCACCAGGACCAAAAGGATGATCACACAGCCCCCGCCCTTTTTGGGTGGCTCGGTGATGCCGGTCTGGTAAACGCTCTGATCCCAGGGTTCTCTGTTCTTTCTTCCCATAAGAAACCTCGCTTAATTCACTTTGGGCAAAGTGAAGATAAATTCCGTTTTTCCGTCCTTGCTGGACACGGAGATATTCTCCCCGTGGCTGCACACCAGGGTCTTGACGATGTAAAGACCCAGTCCCCAGCCCTCCCGGTTCTCCGTTCTGGACTTGTCCAGCTTGTGGAACCGGTCAAACACCAGAGGCAGCTCCTCCGGCGGGATCGTAGGTCCTGTGTTGGACACCGTAATATGGTGCTTTGCGCCCTGCTGCTTCACAGAAAGTCCCAGGGTGCCGCCCGGGGGGCAGAATTTCACCCCGTTGTCCATCAGATTGTAAATGACCTGGGTAATGGCATCGGGGTCTGCCAGGGTGTACACGGAAAATTCCGGCATATCCACCTCCACAGAAAGCCCCTTGTCATTGATCTTCTTTTCAAAGGTGATGAGCACCTGACCCGCGCATTCGCACAGGTCGAACCGCAGCTTCCGTTCCTCAGGGATCCCCTGGTCCTGAAGCCGGGAAATGTCCAGCATACTGCGTACCAGACGGCTGAGGCGCTTTGTTTCGTCGGAGACGATCTGCAAATACTTTTTCTGCTGGGACTCCGGGATCGTACCGTCCAGCACGCCGTCCACATAGCCGCCGATGGTGGTCATAGGGGTCTTCAGCTCGTGGGACACATTGGCAACGAATTCCTTCCGCTGGTACTCACTTTTCTCCAGAGATACCGCCATATTGTTAAAGGCAAGGGCAAGATCCCGGATCTCCTCCGGGGCATTGGCAGGTACCTGCGCCCGTGCCTGCAGGTCACCGTGACCGAAGGCGGCAGCGGTTTTTGCCATATCCCGCAAAGGCGTGGCGGTCCTTCTGGCATAGAAGGTCATAACGATCACCGCCGCCAGCACCACCAGCACCGAGATAAGAATGTAGGTATCCCGCAGCCGTTCCAGCACAGACACCGTATCCGCCACCGGGGTAGACACCAGCACAAAGCCAAGGGTCGCCCCTCCGGCACCCCGGATGGGTGTAGCGACCACATAACGGGTCTCAGCATAAAGCCCCTCCACGATGCCGGTGGTCACCGTGTAATCCCGGGAGAGCACCCGGTTCAGATAGGCAGTGCTGCTCACCGTCAGTCCCTGATGATGGCAGCCCAGGGGGGAGTCGGAGCACAGCACAATAGTGCCTGTGCTGTCACAGATCACCGCATCCGCACTGGAAACTCTGGATGCCACCGACAGATTGGTGAGAAATTCTCTGCTGGAAAGACCTCCGTCGGAATAATAGGCCGCCGCCAGCTCTGAGACCGTGGCGCTGTCAATTTTCAGCTCCTCCACCACCTGATCCGTCAGGTAATCCCGCACCAGCCACTGGAAGGTGACACCCACCAGCAGCAGTGCCGCCAAAAGGATCACTGCGTGGGTGGCAAAGTTGCGGCCAAAGGTCGTTTTCATTCTTATACTACCTCAAATTTATACCCAACGCCCCATACAGTCTTCAGACACCACTGGTCGGAAGTGCCCTCCAGCTTTTCACGCAGCCGCTTCACATGGACATCCACCGTGCGGGAGTCGCCGAAATAATCAAAGCCCCACACCTCGTCCAGCAGCTGATTCCGGGTGTACACCCGGTTGGGAGAGGAGGCAAGGTAGTAAAGCAGTTCCATCTCCTTGGGGGGTGCTTCCACCTTTTTCCCTGCCACGGTCAGCTCAAAGGCATCCATATCGATAACCAGCCGGTCAAACACCAGCCGCTTGGAGGGCGTTTCCGGAACGCCACGGTCTGTGCGGCGGAGCACCGCCTCGATCCGGGCAAGGACCTCCTTCATCTCAAAGGGCTTGGTGATGTAATCGTCTGCACCGCTTTTCAGTCCTGTCACCTTGTCATCCAGCTCGGACTTTGCAGTGAGCATAATGATCGGCACTGCGCTCTCGCCCCGGATGGCCTTGCATACCGTCCAGCCGTCCATCACCGGCATCATCACATCCAAAAGCACCAGGTCCGGCTTGATGGCACGGAACTTCTCCAGACCCTTGCCGCCGTCCAGTGCCACAGTGACGGCATAGCCCTCCTTTTCCAGATACAGCTGCAAAAGCTCAGCGATGTTCTTGTCATCCTCCACGATCAAAACAGAAATTGCCATAGCAGAATCCCCCTATGTTAGTCTTTTCCTCATTATAACCGATATTTCACCATTTGCGTGAATAATTTGTAAAGACTTCCACCCCAAAATGTTAACGACCGAAAATTCTTGCCATTCCCCCCACCGGGTGGTATAATGGACAGTAGACAATGGATAATGGAAAATGGATAATGGATAATTATATTTCAATTTAGCGGGCTGTTGCTGAGTTGAGAATTGAGAATTGAGAGTTGAGAATTGTGGTATTTTCCTGCGGAAAATGATTAAAATAGTCGCTTTGCGACACACATTAACTCTGAACTCTCAACTGTTTATCGAGCCAACGGATCGATAAACTGGAATTTGCCCTCTCAACTCTCAACTCTTAACTCTCAACTCTTAACTCTCAACTCTCAACTCTCAACTCTGATTCTATCCCGGAGGTATTTCTATGACGACCTTTCTTGAAATTTTAAAGGCCATTTTGTTCGGCATCGTGGAGGGCATTACCGAATGGCTGCCCGTCTCCTCCACAGGACATATGATCCTGCTGGATAAATTCATACAGCTGAAGGTATCCCCGGAGTTTTACGAAATGTTCCAGGTGGTGATCCAGCTGGGTGCGATCCTGGCGGTGATCCTGCTTTTCTTCCACAAGCTGAACCCCTTCTCCCCCAAAAAGGACCGGGAGCAGAAGAAAAACACCTGGCAGCTGTGGTTCAAGGTGGTGGTGGCGGTGCTGCCCTCGGCGGTGCTGGGACTGCTGCTGGATGACTGGATGGATGACCACCTTTACATCTACTGGGTGGTTGCCCTTGCCCTGGTGGTGTACGGCGTTGCATTTATCTTTATGGAGCGCATCAACAAGAAACGCGCCTTCAAGATCGAAAATGTCTTTGCCATCGACTACCGCACCGCCCTGCTCATCGGTGCTTTCCAGTGCCTGAGTCTGATCCCCGGTACCTCCCGTTCCGGCGCTACCATTCTGGGCGCTATCATTTTGGGTGTCTCCCGCCCAGCCGGCGCGGAGTTCTCCTTCTTCCTTGCCATTCCCACTATGCTGGGCGCCAGTGCCCTGAAGCTTCTGAAGTTCATCCTCTCCGGGGTCTCTGCCACGGGCACAGAGATCGCAATTCTGCTGGTGGGCACGGTGGTCAGCTTCATCGTCAGCGTGCTGGTGATCAACGGTCTGGTGGCTTTTGTCCGCAAGCACAGCTTCGCCCCCTTCGGCATCTACCGCATCGTCCTCGGCACTCTGGTGCTGCTGTTCTTCCTGATTTTCTGAAAGCGGTCCTAAAGGTTGACACCCTTATGTAGGGACCGGCCTCCCGGACGGTCCTAAACAGTTGGCACCCTTATGTAGGGACGGGCGTCCTCGACGGTCCTATACGAATCTTACAAAAGGACCGTCGGGGACGCCGGTCCCTACTTTGACGGTTTCCT
>JAZNZZ010000036.1:0-11416 GCA_045595205.1 Faecousia sp. | reverse complement strand
GAACGGATTTATCCGTTCCGGTAATTTTCCCTGCGAGTTACAGCTTAGTTAGCCTCATCGGTGGCGCTGAAGCTGGAGCAGCTCATCACACGCAGAACACGCTCGGTATACAGAACTGTGGCACCGTTGGTCTCGAACTTGTAGCCGATGGTGGAGAACTGGTTCAGAGGACCGCCGATCTGACCCTTGTCCTTGACGATCATCTCCAGAGCGCCGCCCTCGGGATCGATAATGCCGAAGGCATCCTTACCGAAGAAGTAGGTTGCATAGGTCACGCCGCCTGCCTTGTTCTGGTAGGTCTCACCGCCCAGCACGGGGGCAAAGACATTCTCGATGAAGCGGCAGCCGTGGAGCTCACCGATCTCACCGTTGAAGATCTCACCGGGGGCACCGTACTTGTGAGCCTCGATCCACTCTTTGGACTTACGCAGATCGTAGGCAACAGAAGGATGGATCACCGCGTAATACTTACCGTTGATGGTAGGAACGCGATTCTTCTTCATAATGGTCACAGCTCTTGCGACCATATCGGGAGTCAGGGCAGACATCACAGTACCGGAAGCCTCCATAAGCGCGCAAGAGGTGGGGGTACCGGCAACGGCGCCGGTAGCCAGGGTGATGTTGTCGCAGTACAGCACATTGGTGTTGGTCAGCAGCGCATCCCGGATCAGGGTCTCCTGAGTCTCGGCAGCAGAAGCGCCCATTTCCTCGGTGGCACCCAGAATGGTGTCATCGTAGGCGTGGAGCTCCAGCTTATCGGAGATGGCAGCATAGGTACCGTACTGGTTGATGGTGCCGGTCTTGGAGCTCTGGCCGAACTTCTGACCGTCGGGAATGACACCCTCCTGCAGCTGGGTAGCCTTGGCGAAGGTGTTCCATTTGCGCCATTCCACGGTAGTGCCCTTGCCTGCAGGCAGGTGCTGCTTCTTGGCGAACTGGGCATAGAACATCTCCACACGGGCGTTCTCCAGAAGCTCGGTATCGTAGAAGGACTTCAGGGTGCTGGACATTGCGCCGGTGTTTTCGCCCTGGCCATCATAGGCACTGACATAACCGGCGGTTGTGTTGACAACGCTGCCCGCATCCGCAAACAGCTGCAGGTTCATAGCGATAGCCAACAGGTTATAAATAATCTTTTTCATAGGTTTTCTCCTTCCAAATAGTAATGGTTCAGAGGGAGAAAATGTGCCGGCTTATTCCTGACCGGGAACGATTCTCTCCCCGGAGCGGATCCGCTTCTTCAGCGCTTCACGCTGATCTTTGCTTGCGCTCCTGTAATCGAATGTAGTCACGGAAGGGGCCTGACCGGTGGTGCCGTTTTCGCTGGGTCTGCGATTGCCGGACTGGATGTCGTTGGAGATCTTTTTGGCTACCGTCTGCGCTGTCACCTGCATTGCGGCGGCCTGAAGCTCTTTCCGGTGAACGGCATAATACGCATCCTCAACGCTGAAAGGCATATCAGGGGCAGTGAGGCGGGCAAAGACAGGATTCTGAAGCTCTGCCCGGAGGTCAAACTTGGGAAATACCTTCTTCAGCTCCGTTGCCTGGGTTTCCAGATTATCAATGTGCTGCTGGAATTTCTGCTGCTCCAGAGAGCGCTGCTGTCGCTCGGCATCTCGCTTCTGCTGATCCATCGTCTTGACGGTTTCCACAGACAGACCCATTTCAAGAGCCTTTTTCTCATAGAAAGAATCGTCATTGTTGATGGCCTGTGCCAGCGCCTCGTAATCGATGTTCGCCGGATCCTGACCGTGCTTTCGTGCCAGCACTTCCAGGGCAGGGGCAAGCTTACCCAGCGCCTCTTCTGCGTTTTTGGCAGTTTTCAGGCGGGACTGAATGATTTTCTGCATTTCCCCGTTATACTCGGGATCTGCCATAATCTCCTTCCAGCTCATACGGCTGGGGGTTTCGGTGGGTTCTTCCGTGGGGTTTTCAGCAGTGGGGACCTGCTCCGGCTGTTGCTCCTGACCTTCACTCTGCGCAGCTGCCGCAGGTGTCTGTTTGGGAGTGTCCAGCTTATACGCCCTGTTTTTTCTGATCTTGGATTCAGGAACACCCAATTCCCGAAGCCTCTGGTGCCCGGCGTCGGCACTTTCTGCGCCCGTTGCGGCTCCTTCTCCACCGCCCTCACCGGCACCTTCACCGGCAAACAGCTGAAGTTTAAGCCATTTTTCATTTGTCATTGAGTAAATCCTCCGATATGATCTGCCGCTATAGGGGCGGCGAGTCCACTATGGTGCCCCCGGCCAGACTTGAACTGACAACCCCCTGCTTAAAAGGCAGGTGCTCTACCGTTGAGCTACGGAAGCGGATTTGCCGGTGAACTGTCCGCCCACCGGCAGGGCACTAAAAGAGGAGGGAAAGAATGTGACCGTCTACACTATAAATCATTTGGATACCGTTTCTCTATCCCTGACCTAAGGCATAATTTCATAATTTAAAAACACGGGATAATCGTGAGCCAAAAGCTCAAATCCGGCGCAGATGCTGTCAAATACCAGGGTGACGGATGCCTTCAGATTGTGGCGGGGATTGCAGCTGATCTCCGTGTCGCCCTCGTTCATATGGAGAACCGGCGCTCTTACCTGACCCGCATCTGCCATATTCGCCACATTGGCAGCCAGGGTGTAGGCAAGTATGGAGGCGGAGGCACATACCAGATCCTTGCCGGTATCAGCACTACCTGCGTGACCGGTGATCTTTACCCGGTGATAACTGCGATAATAGGTGACTTTAATCATTTTTTATCCTCCTTCGCCACAACTCCGCCGCTGTCCGGCTGGGAAGCAGCGTTGGACCGGCTCCTTGCATTTGTCACAATGCCGTGCTCCTTTTTGCCGATCCCGGCAATGTTGTCACTTTCCACCATTTTTGTGCCTCCGACCGCCACAGGAGCAGCGCCACCGCCCAGGGTCTGCATAATGTCCTGGCTGATCATCTCCGCAGCCTCCGGGTCTGCAGCCTGTGCCAGGGTGAGTGCGATCTGCATATATTGCATCAACTTTTGGTGCATCGTGCCGTTCTGCGCCACCTTCTGCATAATGGTGTCCTTGCCGTCAAAGTCCATCAGCTCCAGACACATCAGCGCCTGATCAGTCATCTGGGGGTTAAAGAAACCCATTTTAAAGAACTGGATCGCCAGCTCATTCTGGGTCACCTTGGTGTAGACATTCTTTTTCTGGGCGGATATTTTGATGTCAAACACAGGCAGCCGGAAGCCCATATCCTGCCCAAAGTCATTTCCCTGGTGCTGCTGCTGGATGCCCCGGTTTGTGTAACTGAGATACTCCTGCATACCGTACTGTCCCACAATGCGGAACTGCCGGGGCATATCGTAAAACTGACGGATCAGCTCAATGCACAGGTCCACGATCTGGGAGAAGGCTCTGTAGGCGCTCCTGGTGCTGTCCTTGCTGCCCTTGCCGGATGCCTCCTGCAGTGCCGCGATAGCAGAAGCAGCTGTTACACCGGAGGAGGTGGAGCCGGTGCTGGTCTCCGTGTTGCCGCTGGTCTCCCGCAATTCGTTGATGACCCGGTCCAGCACCGCGATATAGTTGCCGTCCAGATTGTTGTGCTCGATCCTCCGAAGGGATGCCTCGTCCACATTGCCGCTGACCTTTACGAGGGGATTGTTCAGATCCAGGAACTGCTCCTCGTTCACATTGCCGTCCACCCGGGAAAAATACCGGGGCACAGCGCCCACCATAGCATTCTTCACGAAGCTGGTGTTCAGCAGGTCGATCACCGTCTGGGGATTCCGGCAAATGTCCACATAGCCGTAGCCGCAGGGACTGCCCTCCACAGGATACAGCGCATCAAATACATACGGGTACCTTCCGTGATCGTAAAGACCTGTCACCGCCAGAGGAGGCTTCTGCTGCCCTGTTAACTGGTCCATCACCGGCTGGGTGTCATTTTCTGTGGCATACAGCACCTGATCCCCCACGAACTTGCAGTATTGCAAGGTCCTTTTGCCCTCAACGAACTTGTGGTAGTAGACCTCGATCACCGTGTATTTGTTCTGGGTGTCAACCGTGTCATCATACAGGAACTTGGTGCTCACAAAGTCCTTGCCCTTCAGATTGTCCGCCAGTTGGGGGAACTGCTGCTCCAGCACATCCTTGTCGCAAAGCTCCGTGTGGAAGATGTACCGGCTTCTTTGAATGTCAGTAACACCCGGCTCCCAGTAGATATTCAGCAGATTCACACGCTCCACGCTGATGTCACCCAGACCGTGCAGTTTGCCCTGATCCCATACCACCTTGTACACCCCAGTGCCGGTCTTCAGCTTCTGCCACATTGCATCTGAATAGGTGGTCTCGAATTGATTCTGCTCCAGCACACAGGGAATGATGGCGGTGAGCATCCGTGCCTCTCCTTTGTCTGCCGCTTCCCGGGGGAGAATGTTGGGCTCCGGGTACGCCTCCATTGCATCCGCGTGCTTGCTGACGATCACATTGTGCAGCCACCCGGACACCGAGGTGAAACCACCGTCACTGCCAATACCGGAAACCTTCTGCTCCTCCTGGGTGTTGCGAAGTTTCCACCACTGCTCAGAAGAGAGGATGCGGCTTTCCGTCCGGGCCTTCCCCGCCTTGTACTTATGCAGCACCTGGGTGAACTTCTTCAGCTGCTCTGTGCCGATGGGCTGCACACCGACAGCACTCATAGCCTCCGGCGCAGCGACTTCCTTTGTTTTAATACCTTCCATTTTCTTTTCCTCCTGTTAAATATAGCCTTTTTGGCGTTTCTTATCGGTGAATTGGTTCAGGGGGTCACTGAGAATCGACTTCTGGACCACCTCAACAATGGGTTGAATGGGTCTTGCCATACACAGATAGCGCCATTCGTCAGCAATGTGATCCTCGCCGTCTGTGTCCAGATCCTCCGGGCTGTGCTCGTCATACTGCAGCTGGGGGATCGTGCGGATAAAGCCGGCGCAGTTGTCAAAGATGTAGCACCGGGCATAGCCGTTTTCGTCAAATTGCAGCCGGTAGTGACACTGCATCCACCCTGGGATGCGCTGATGATCTCCGGGGGTGAAGTATACCCCGTAGCGCATCGCCGTCTCTGCAATGCTCTCGCCTCGTGAGGCATCCCAGATGGCAGGGTCAGCCACACCGTGGATCTGCTTGCCTCTTAGCCAGGGATGCTCCCGCTCGATCCGGGCGATCTCGGAAAACTGCCGCTCCGGTACCCACTTCACACCCTCGTTGGCAGTCTGGGTGCAGCCGTATAGCTCCATAATGCGGTAAATAGTGCCGTCAAAGTCCACTGCCCACCAGGCACAGGAAAAAGGCTTTGCATAGCCAAAGTCATAGCTGCGGTAGATCGTCCAGCTCCGGCGCTCTCCGGCATTGAGATCGAAGGGCTTGATGATGTGGGTCCAGCGCCCCTGCTGCCGCGCCTCCTCCACCGTGATCCCGGCTTTAAAACACTTCTCCTCATCCGGCTCAGTGCGGAACTCCTCAAAGAACTGCCCCTCAAAGATGTCCCAGCGGCCATACAGCCAGGCTTCCTTCAGCTTGGGTGGCAGTGCCTCCAGTTGCTTTATGTAGTCCGGCTGGCTCTCCAGCAGCTTCTTGTTGTCCGTTACAAGGCTCTGGATGAAGGTGTAATCCTCAGGATCCTCACCGCCGATATACTTTCTGTCAATGAATATCCGCTTGATGTAGTGGTGACCCTGACCCCCGGGGTTACAGGTGTAGTAGATCCGCTTGGGAAAATTGTTGACACCGCGAAGGCAGGCTGTGATGGTTTTCATCTGGTACTCCGACAGCTGTGTGGCCTCGTCTAGAAAGATCACATCGTATTCCACACCCTGCAGCCGGTCCAGATCCGAATCCCGGTCGCAGTAGGAAAACTGGATAATGCTGCCGTTTGCGAAGCTCAGGATCTTCTCCTTATCGTTGTACCGGGCAAACTCCAGCAGCTCCCGCTTCAGAATGCGGATGTGGTTGTTGATCAGCTCCGGGTAGGTGCGCCGGACGATCAGAATACGAATGCCCCCATACCGCAGGGCAAGCAGCTTTGCCTTTGTACGCACAGACCAGCTTTTGCCGCCGCCACGGGCACCGCCGAAGCCAATGTGCTTGGTTTTCGCCCGGAGAAACAGCTTCTGCTTCTCGGACGGTGCCTCGATCCGAAGTGTTTTAACCGCTGAATTCATTCAAATCCCCCTCAAATTCCACACGGACATCTTTCGTCTCCGCGCCCTTGTTGGCCTGCTGCTCCAAATTGGCGATCCGCGCCTTCTGCTCCTTCTCGTCCAGCTCAGACCTCACGCACTGGGCATCTTTAAGGTCTTTGAGTGCTGCTGCGAGTTGCTTCAACCCCTGCCGGTCAACAATGCTCCGAACCTCCACCAGTTTTTCCTCCTCGTGGATTGTCTCCTTGGTAGGCTTGTCCGGCCTGCGCTCATTGTTATACTCAATAACCTTGGTCTTGTCCGTGTGCTTAAGCAGTTGCAGGTCAAGCTCTGTAATTGCCTGCTCCAGTTTCTCCAAAAGCCTGTCTGCCAGTGCATCAATTCGAGCCATCCGATCAACTTTTTTGTTGCCGATTCTATTTACCGCTTTTGTTACGGTCCTGTTCGCGTGCTGTTCACGCAGGGCAATCCACCCCTCATCCTTGGAACGGTGGCAGATTGCCTGATAACTCACACCATATTTCTGAGCCAGCTTACGGTAGCTGACCGTTGGATCTGTAATGTACTCAGTCTTTATAGCCGACCAGTCTATCATAAGCTCACTTCCTTTCCTGCGCCTATCCTACCAAATCACGCCCCCGTTTCTCTATCCCAGAGCCGTTGCTGCCATTTTTTCACATTTTATGTAAAAAGCACTTGACATTGTAGCTACATCGTGGTAACATAAAGCTACATTAAAACAAAGAAGGAGAAACCACAATGTATAATTACGAAGAACTCAGAGCCGCTGCACTCGCACCTACCGCAACCAAGGAAGATCGCCTTGCTCTCTACGAATGGTTCGAGCATAACGATATGTCGGCTTGGAACGGTGAATACTTTGATGCCGATGACGGCATCCGGGTATACCCCATATACGACGAAGAGGGAGACGGCAACTTCAACCTGGTTGATGCCGATATCCGATAAAATGGAGGACTCACAAATGACCAAAACCGAAGTAGTCCGTCTCAGGATCACACCGGAGCTAAAGGAACAACTCCAGCAGCTTGCTGCTGCTGAAAACCGAACTGTCAGCAACTACATTGAGAATCTGATCCTGCGTGAACTGAATAAAAAGTAAAATGGGGAGGCAAATGCCTCCCCTTAATTGATTGAATTACAGTGCTACCCCCTCGATCTGCGCCCGGGTCTCCAGGCAGTGCAGATACTTACCCATAGCCTCCAGATGCTCCTTCAGCAGCTCCAGACTGCAGGTGGGCTCAAAGTCCAAAGTGCCTGCTTCATAGTAGACACACATCTTACTGAGCTTCTCGTGCCGCTCCTTCAGCTGCCAGTATTCGTTCTTCATACGCTGCTTGTAGTCCGGTTCATATTGGTTGAGCCACCCCATTTGCCACGCCCGGAACAGGATGTTATCCAAAACAGCCATCTCATCAGGACTGCTCTGGATGTTTGTCCCACTGATCATAGCATCCTTTGCCCTTTTGATGATTTCCATTCTGTTATCATCACAAGTTGCACAAATAATGCTTTTCTTTTTAACCGGCACCACCACCGGCTCCGGCGCCTCCACCGGCTTCTGGGTATACATCTGCGGAAACTCGATCTTCCATCCGACAATATACTGACCATCCTCGGTTTTCTTCACGATCCAGAACTTATCATCCTTGGCAATTTCTCTGATCGTGTCGAGCATCTGATCCAGAAGAACTTCCTTTGTCTCCGGGATCTCTGCTTCTTTGACCTTCAGGTAGCCGCCATACACATGACATTCCGGAACCTCCATCGGCACGAATCTCGTTACATCGTTACCGTTATCATCCTTTACGATGACCTTTCTAAATTTCTTGTTTTCCATATTGATTTCCTCCTAAGTATATTCTGTGACAATCTGTCACGGATCAACGAATCACGACCACAGCGCCGCTCTCGACCAGATCCCTCAGCTTGTCCTCAAAGTAGGCAGCCACATTCCGGGTAGCCTCCAGCTTCCACACACCGCCGTCAGCCGGGAACATTCCGATCTGACCACGGTCATTGATGCGCAGCAGGAACTCACTCTCCGGCTGTGCCACCTCCACAAAGGTGCGGAAGGGCTGCAGCTTCACTCTGGGCTCAATTGCTACCATAGAGCTCAGCGCAATGCCGGACTTTGCCTCTACCTTCTGGGTCACACCGTTGTCAGTGGTGGTCACCTTGCTTTCGTTGCTGATACTGCCCAGCAGCTGCAGCAGATACTTGGTGCCGTCGTTGGGGATGTACAGGCTGCGAAGCTCAATGACTGCCTTTTCGTAGTCCATAAAGTACCCCATTGTGACCTCCGGGGTGTCGGCGCAGCACTTGTACAGATACAGCCGGTCCTCATCCGTATCCAGCTCCGTGAATACAGACACACTCTTGTAGTCCTTGACCTGAATGAAGATCTTCAGACCGATGTGCTCAGCCTCATTGCGAACCAGCTTACAGATACTGTCAAGACCGGTCAGTTCAATGCACTTGGGCATCGGCTTCCGATCCTGAACAAGCTCCAGCTTCTTGCTGGAATACACGGTACCATCCACTTCGTGGACGGTGGGAGCAGCCTGCTCCACAAGATATTTTGCAAATTCTTTCAGCATAACATTTCCTCCTTATTTTTCTGCAGCGATCTTCAGGATCTTCGGTGCTTCCTGTTCATCGCCATTCATACTTATCTGCCCGGGCACCTGGGGAACGATCTCCGCCAGCATCATTTCGCCGTTATGGTCAGCCGTGATCACCAGAGATGTGCCGACCGGATTGGTAGGTGCCAGTTTGCTGGTGGCAGAAGCGGTGATCTTAACCACCTGCCTGTCCTCGTCCGGTTTCAGCTCCACCACCAGAGTTACCTTACGCTTCGCCAGCGGATCGGTGTTTACATCCAGAATGTTGTCGATCACCTTTGTCACCTCATAATCGACACGCTCCTGGATCGCGCCCTTTGCCATCTGCAAAAGGCTGCTTTTTACATCGTTTGTCATTACTGTTCCTCCTTTTTGTTTTTCGTATTACCATTCCTTTCGGAACGATTACCTTTTATTGACCGCTTCCCGGTCAGGATCCATACCACATCCGCGCCGATCTCATACAACCGTGCCAGATGCCTCGCAGAGGGGCATACCCCGTTTCGCCACATATCCACTGTGCATTTTCCACAACCGAGGATTACCATGACTTCCCGGTTCTTTTTGTCCGGCAAAATGCGGATTACCTCCAACCACGCCCGGCGTCCAATGTTAATCGATCCTTTTACTTGTGGCATGCTTTATTCCACCTCCGGCTCTTCTACGTCGTTCAAGTCCTTGAATTCCAAGTAAAGAATAACGCCCATAGTCCCCAGCAAGGCGATCACGCCAATCAGCGCCAGCACTGCCATCATCACCCCGACGACCTCTGTAATGAAGAGAATCAGATCATCCATCGCTGGTCTCCATTTCCTTTCTAAGGCTATCTTTGATGTAGTAATCAATGCCCAGATCCTTGCATAGGGCCTCTGCCTTAAGGCCGAAGTCATGCCAGTCGATATCAGATGGGTGGTAATTGAGCTTTCCAATCTTGACCTTATCGAACAGGTGGTGATACAGCCGGATGCATGTCAGCACAGCTTCCGCATCTACTACCGGTTCGAAAGATACCCAGGTCTTGATCCCGAGACTTTTGGCCATTGCAAGTGTGTTGAGCCGCACCAGCGGTGTCAGTGAAAAGGGTTCTGTCCGCATCGCCATTGCCGCGTCGCAGGAAAAACTGATGCCGTACCAATCATTTTCGTCCAGCAGATCCAGGTCTCTGTCTCCGCTGCCTTTGGTCAGAATCTGTACATGGTTGCCGCTTTCCTTCAGCGCCTGAATAACCTCCCTTGTAGGCGTGGTGTCATAGCCGGTAGGGTAGGGGTCGCAGGTAAAGCAAAGATGTACCAGCTTGCCGGTGATCTTCTCCCGCGAGATCTGCTTTCTCACAGCCTCTGCGATTCCCTCCCGCGGCATGACCTTTTCGTGGAATGCCTGCCGATCTCTGCGAAGAACTGACGGTGCGAAGCAGTAGTAGCACTCGTGGGGACATCCGGTGTAGATGTTGATGGCGTAATCGCCATATTCCTTGGCCTTTCCCTTGGGTATGTAGATAGGTTTCATGTCTATTCCTCCTTCGGCGGCTCCGGCAAGGGCATCCAGTGGGTAATTGCATAGGTTGTACCCCGATCGTTGTACCAGCCTTGAAAGACCGGGCCCGTTTCATAGCGGACTCTGTCCTGCATTCCGTTCATATCAATGCCCCATACCCAAGCGGATATTTCATAGTCGTATACACTTCCGTCTTCGTCTATCCATGTATCCAGTGTTAGGTCTGGCGGTCTCTCCGCCACCGGGATCCACTGATTTGCGGAAGCAACACCGTCCCGGAATCCCTGCTCATACTGCCCACGGTCATATTGCAGCGCCCTGATCAGTTCTTCCTTGTCCACATCGACACCCACCTTGACAACAGCCCTGTAAATGCCGTCCTCCTTCTGTTGGAGCAGATCGTGTTGGATCTGCTCAATGATCTTTATCGGTGATTGATACATCGTTGCTCCTTTCTCCGTAGGAACAGAAATCGTCTGCGTTCAGCATCTTCCAATCATTGCTTTCCCAAGGGTGACATGCTTCACCTTCTGCCCCTATGAAATGCGAATGCTCATTGCACCAGCCTGTTTCTTCATGCCAGTGCTTGCAATCCTTGCACCGCACCACTTCCACGGCATCCACGGTGGGCTGTTCGTCAACGATTTCAAATTCTTCCGCAAGCCATTTGAAGACAAATGCAAGGGTAAACGAACTGAATCCGATATGATATTCCCTGTCCGTAGGGTCAAAATATATGATGTTGTAGCAAGGTTTCTCGGCAGTTCCGCCAACGAAAATTTTCGCAAAATGCGTTTTCATTTTCGGTGGTTTCAAGCTGTCTGCATTTGTAGCAGTGGCATCAATCAGCCGCGTTTCATTTGCCATTTCTTACCTCCCGTGTTTTTTCAAAGCTTTGGTGACACTTGTGCACCGCTGGCTATAGACCGCGTTATTGCGCCGCCTCCTGTCATCGTCCTGCTTTTTGCACCTTTCATATTCTGCTTTCTCCGCAGCATATTCCGGGCAGTGATCCCAGCAGGCAGTGTGCCGCTTCGGCGCAACGCAACCTTTGCAGCACTTAATGGCCATCTTCAGGAACCTCCTTCAAAACATGAAGATCGACAAGTAGATCCAGAAGAACGTCATC
>JAZNZZ010000035.1:0-5028 GCA_045595205.1 Faecousia sp. | reverse complement strand
CTCCTTGGCTCACAGAACGACATGGCTACGATCCGACTTAAAGGCTATCTTTAAAGGGATCGGGTCCACTCTGTGATCAAAAGACCCGGCACCATCAGTACGAGCTCATACAGGAACATAGCTGCAGGTGTCAGAAGCTCTGTTGCACCCAGGAAGCCCAGCACCAGCATCATTGCGATGCCCATACCGCCGCCGATCATATGGAAGATCGTACCGGCTCCGGCTGCACTCTTCAGGGCACGGGCACCGGTCACCGCATAGGCAAAGGCTGCCAGACCTTCACCGGTGATCAGAGCGTGGGCCTGAGCACCCTCCTCCGGTTTTTTCTCCCGAAGGACACTGCGCTCCTCATATTCCGGGAAACGAATGCGCTTTGTCTTAACATCAAAATAGCTGCGGATAAACTCCTCCGTGAGCATAAAGTCATCGGTGGTGATCACCGTATGCAGACCACGGTAGCCGGAAAGGGTGGCAAGACCCGCCGCACCGGCTCTGTCCTTTTCATAAGTAATGGCAAACAGACCGCAAAGCTCGCCGTCCACTGCCACGCAGACCGCCTGATTCACCCGGATCCCCTCAGGAACCTCCACACCCATTGCCTTCAAAAACTCGATGCTGCCTGCCAGGACCGCCTCGCCGCAGACCTCTGCGCCGATGCCGCCCTCTTCATAGGATTTAAAGTTTTCTGCCGTATAGTGTCTTCCGTTACGGCTGTCCAAAAGGTGATTGAAAAGAATTGTCAGAGAGCCTCCGTCTGCATTGATCACTGCCGTGGTATAGGACACGATCTCATCCGGTTCACGGCTTCCGTAGAATTTCACACCGTTCATCTTCACCGTGCCCACAGGGAACAGGTCCTCGTGGCTTACAGGGAAGGCTGCTTTGCCGGAAAGTGCCTCCACACCCTGCCAGCCGCACAGCACTGTGCCCAGCTTGTGATGACGGCGCTCCAGCACCGCCATAGGACGGGAGATGGCAATGAACATAGATGCAGGCACAGAAGCCAGACTTGTTACCGTTGCCACCTGAATGCCTGTCTCCACACCGTGAAGGATACCGGAAAGGACACCGGAAACAACACTGAGTCCCAATGCGATCAGAGCATAGACAGACTGGGTCTTCTCCAGCTTACAACGGGAGTCCAGGGTGTCCATAAAATCCTCCACCTGACCCTCTCCACGGAGAAGTCCCTTTGTTCCCTCGTAATAATCCTCCACTGCGGTAATGCTGTCCAGGCGGGTCGCTTTGCGCATAGTGTCCAGCTGACCCAGTCGGGTGTTCCGCTCCTCATAGGACTTCCAGAGGGACATAGCCACCTGAAGACCAAAGGCTGCACAGCAAGGGATCCGCTGCTGACGGAAGCAGATCACACCGTCCACGCAGCACAGAACAAATGTAAACACCAGAAGGGAGTTCAGGGAGAAGCGTTTTTTGAACACATCCGCAACACCCTCAATAAGCTGATAACAGCCCAGAAGTGCAGAGATCAGCATTGCCAAAAACTGCCAGAACACCATAAAGCGCAGACGGGACTCAGGAACCACGCCAAATGCCTGCAGTGCTGTTGCCACCGCAGAGATCAGCACCACAAGCAGACACAGTGCGATGGCCACCTGAATTTTACCAAGGCCCTTCTCAGACAGGTTATAGTACAGGCGCTCGGGACCCTCCACCAGTTTTTTCTTCAGCTCACGAAGACGGGAACGGGGACGGAACTGGATCAGCTTTGCAGGCTCATACTCTGCAATGGGCTGCTCATACTCAGGCTCCCATTCCTCGGAATAAGGTTCTGCTCCGGGCTCCGGCTGAGGAAGCTCCTCTTCCTCGTCCTCGATCCGCATTGCATTGCGGACCTCTGCCTGAGGTGTCGTGATCTTTTCAAAGCGGATGGTATCACCGGTATCTGCCGCAGGGGTCTGCGGTTCTTCCTCCGGCTGCTCCCCGTGCTTTCCCAGCACCGCGCCTTCCACTGCCTCCAGGATCTCCTCCGGTGTTCTCTCCGGGATCTCCTGCTCGTGGTCACTGAATTCTTTGATAATATCCTCTAAGCTAAATTCCTGATTTTCATTTTCACTCATACGCTCACCTCTATTCTCTGCCGCACTGCCTCATACAAAAGAATGGATGCTGCAGCAGATGCATTTAAGGAAGTAATATTTCCCTTCATCGGGATATGGACTGTCACATCACAGTTCTGCCGCACAAGACGGCTCATTCCGTCACCCTCAGAGCCGATCACGATGGCAGCCGGACCGGTGAGATCTGCCTTGTACATTGGGATAGATCCCTCCGCGGCAGTGCCGAAGATCCAGACACCCTTACTTTTCAGCTCCTCCATAGCGGCATTGATATTGGTCACCCTTGCCACCTTCATATACTCCACAGCACCCGCAGATGCCTTTGCCACCGTAGCGGTAAGGCCCACGCTTCTGCGCTTGGGAATGATCACACCGTGGGCGCCGGCACATTCGGCGCTGCGGATGATTGCCCCCAGATTATGGGGATCGGAAAGCTCATCGCAGATCACGATCAGAGGTGTCTCTCCCCTTTCGGCTGCGGTTTCCAAAATATCGTCGATGGTAAAATATTCCCGGGCAGCTGCCAGAGCGATCACGCCCTGATGGGAGTGGGTGGTGCTCATCATATCCAGCTTTCTTCTGTCCACCGGCACGATCACAGCACCTGCTTCCTTTGCCTGTGCCGCCAGCCGCTGCAGTCCCCGGTCCGTTTCTCCCGAAGCGATGAAAACCTTATCGATAGTCCTTCCGCTGCGAAGCGCCTCTGTCAAGGCATTGCGCCCCTCCAGCTGACCCTCATTCTCTTCCACCGGCTGGGGTGCTTCTCTGCGGGACTTTTGTCCTTCTCTGCGACGGTAATTCTCTTTCATTGATTCCAGCTCCTGTTCTTCAAGACATAATTCCGTACTTTACAGCTATTGTATCAAAAAATCCAGCCGTCTACAACTGCTTTTTTTCATCGGTACGGTAAATTAACAGAAATTTTACTGTATTTACACCTTTCTTTCATTGCAGGCAAGAAGAAAATATGCTATTATGGGTAAAATGAATTCAGGAGGCGATCGTACAGTGGACCAAAATCGCAATAATAACGACGGCCGCAACGACAAAAACAACAAAAAACGACCTAGTATGTTCGTAACACTGCTGATCTCTGTTGTAGTGGTACTGCTCATTGGTTGGATCTTCAATGCTTACAAGACGATGGGACTTACCCAGAGCACCTTCTCCCATTTTCTTGAATCGAAGGAAGCAGGCAATCTGGCAGAGGTAGAGCTGCAGCTTGACCGGATCCTCTATCTGACAAAGGAGGAGGCTGCAAAATCCGGCTCTCAGCAAAAGGTCTTTTACACCGGTCTTCCCACCGGCAGTGACACCTACGCCCTTGCCGTAGAGCTTGACACTATGGGTGTCAAGGTGAACCGGGAAATCGTAGAGGACAACTCTATGATCACACTGATCCTGGGTTATGTGATCATGTTTGCTCTGGCATTTGGCGGAATGACCCTTATTTCACGCAAAATGAGCGGTGACGGAATGATGGGCTCCATCGGTGCCAGCAAGGCCAAGGTCTATATGGAAAAGAAGACCGGGATCACATTTAACGATGTGGCAGGTCAGGACGAGGCAAAGGAATCCTTACAGGAGATCATCGACTTTCTGCACAACCCCCAGAAGTATACAGAGATCGGTGCTAAGCTGCCCAAGGGTGCCCTGCTGGTAGGCTCTCCCGGCACGGGTAAGACCCACCTTGCCAAGGCTGTGGCAGGCGAAGCCAATGTCCCCTTCTTCTCCATCTCCGGCTCTGATTTTGAGGAGATGTTTGTGGGCGTGGGTGCAAGCCGTGTCCGTGACCTGTATAAGCAGGCGGCAAAGGTAGCTCCCTGTATTATCTTCATTGACGAGATCGATGCTGTAGGTCGTTCCCGTGATTCCAAATTCGGCAGCAGCAATGTGCACGAGCAGACCCTGAATCAGCTTCTTGGTGAGATCGACGGCTTTGATTCCTCCAAGGGCATCGTTTGTCTTGCTGCCACCAACCGTCCCGAGATCCTGGACAAGGCTCTGCTGCGTGCAGGCCGCTTTGACCGCCGGATCATTGTAGACAGGCCCAACTATCAGGGCAGACTGGACACTCTGAAGGTGCACACCCGGAAAATTAAGCTGGGTGAGGATGTAAATCTGAAGCGGATCGCACAGGCTACCGCCGGCGCTGTGGGTGCAGACCTTGCCAACCTTGTAAACGAAGCAGCGCTCCGTGCCGTCCGTCACGGCAGAAAAGCGGTCACCCAGGAGGATCTCCTTGTTTCCTTTGAAACCGTGATTGCCGGTACGGAAAAGAAAAACACCGTGCTGACGGACACAGAAAAGCGGCTGGTAGCTTACCACGAGGTGGGTCACGCTCTGGTGTCCGCACTGGAAAAGCGCAAGGAGCCGGTCACAAAGATCACCATTGTCCCCCACACCTCCGGCGCACTGGGCTACACCATGTACACCCCTGAGGAGGAAAAGTTCCTGTCCACCAAGGACGAGCTTTTGGTGGAGCTGCGTACTATTCTGGGCGGCCGTGCCGCCGAGCAGGTGGTGTTCAATGTGCAGACCACCGGTGCTTCCAATGACATTCAGCGGGCAACCGATCTTGCCAAGAAGATGGTGACCCTTTACGGTATGAGCGATGCTTTGGGTATGATGGCACCTGCCTCTGTGCAGCATCAGTATCTGGAAGGCAATTCCTATATGGACTGCTCGCAGGAGACCGCTGCCACCGTTGACCGGGAGGTAAAGCGGATCCTGGAGGAATGCCACAAGGATGCAATGCGGATCCTCTCAGAAAACCGGGCACTTCTGGATGAGATCTCCGAATACCTGCTGGTGAAGGAGACCATCACAGGTGATGAGCTGATGTCCTTTGTAAACGCTCCTGCAGTAACTGAGGAGACCACCGAAGAATAGAATTTACACGGCTGACCAACGGACAGCCGTGTCAGAGTGTCAAAAAAGCCACAATCGT
>JAZNZZ010000034.1:0-8844 GCA_045595205.1 Faecousia sp. | reverse complement strand
GACGGTCCTTACAAGCAGTCCTTCCTTCATTAGGACCGTCCGGGAGGCCGGTCCCTACGATATTCGGAATGCCGGGGGGGCACCTTCCCCCAGGGGAAGGCTTTCTTTGGAATTTAAAAAGCCACGGAGCAAAAAGCTCCGAGGCTTTGGGCTTTGGGGATTTATTCTGCGCCCTTCAGTTCCGTCAGAAGGTTTACATAGGTCTTTGCCAGGTCCTCAGCAGTGCCGCGGGCAAACTTGGTCACATCGTACTCATAGAAATTTTCTTCACAGCCATACTCGTGGGGCAGGTAGCCCATATGGTAGCCACCCTTGTTTTCAGAGCAGGTGATGACGAAGGTCATATCGTAGGGAGAGTTGTCCTTGATCTCACGGCCGGTAACACCAAACATCTCAAAGGGAGCGAAGATAAAGGAGACACCGTCGATGTCCATATAGTGCAGCTCCATAGAGTAGGTCTCCGGATACTTGGAACGGCTCACAAGACCCGTTGCCTCGTACACAGAGGGGAAGCCGTACTTGGCAACAGCAGCTTTGGTATCCATATGGGAAGAGCCCTTTGCTGCAGAGATGGAAGCAACCTCCTGTGCCTGGGCTAAGCGCTCCGGATCATCCAGGCCTTCCTTCATAGAAGGTGCGGTGTAGTTATGGACCTTCAGAGAGATGCCGCTGCCGGGTGCCTTGGTCATTTCACCCTCCAGCACGCTCATACAGTATTCGCCGACCTTGTTGCCAAACTCGGGATACTTGTTGCCGTAGGGGGCAATGGCTTTAATATTGGAGTTGGGGATCTGGTCACCGGCGGCAGCTTCAAAGACAGCGCACAGGTAGTCTCTGGGCTGCTCGGTGTCGGGCAGGCCGTCCTCGCCCACCACATATTCCACATAGGAACGGGCATTGTAGGGCCAGTCAGCGGAGATCATATTGGCATCGATGGCGTTCATCATAGTTGCGTGAGCGCCCAGGTTCATCAGGACAACATCCTTCTTGTCCTCAGCAGGGCGGGCAAACTTGATGACCTGCAGCTCACCGTCAGAGGGGTACAGATGCTCCTTATAGCCGGATTCAGTAGAGCCGTGACCGTTGCCGTAGGTAGTGCCGTTGTTCATCAGGTAGTGACGGACGAAGACCAGGCTCTCAGTCATAGTGCTGCCGTAGTACATCTCAGCAGGACTCAGATCCGCAAGGGCGATCTGGGCAGCTTCAACAGCAGCTGCGCGGTACTTGGCGCGATACGCATCGTGCTGACCGTTATCCCAATTGGACCGGATCGACACACCGGAATGGGTGTGGGTACAGTTCAGAAGAATGTTCTCCACAGGAATGCCGGTAGCCTCTGCGATCTCCGGCTGTGCAGCATAAACATGCTGGTCAACAACGATAAAGTCCAGCGTGTAAAGCAGGATGGTCTCGTCACCCTCCTTGATGGCAATACAGGTAGCAGAGACCTCGTCACGGTAGCCGGTGGAAATACGGGCAGAAGCATCGCCGCCGGCGATCTCTACGCCCAAAACATCCGGCACGATAGAGGTACGGCCAAAGCCCACCTGCAGGCCCTTGTAATCCTTGCCGCCGGACTCTCCGCTGTCACCGCAGGCACACAGACCCAGCAGCAATACAACCGCAATGAAAAGACATACGATTTTTTTCATAAAACAATTCCCCTTTCGGTGTTTTAGTCTATTATAATAGAATTTCCCAAAAATAGCAATAGAATTTTTGTGAACATCGGAGGAATGGAAACAGAAGGAGATAAATTCGTATTTAGCGGGCTGTAGGGAATGCATATATGCATTCCGCATTGCCGCAGGCAATGGTGATTTGCTACGCAAATCACGCGGAACGGATTCCCACGCCAGTGTGTGCACTGGCTCGGAATGACACGGAGGATTGTACTGAACGATAAATTCGTCAGCGCAGCCACCAGCTGCGGTCACTGAGCACGTGGCGCATATTGAGAAGATCCAGCGTTTCACCGGGATTCTTTTCGCACCAGTCGGCAATGTCCAGATACAGCTGCAGGAAAATGCTGTGCTGGCGCATAGTCATAGCCTTCACAACGAACTGCTCCTTAGTGTCCTCGCAGCGCTGCATCAGTGCGATCCGCGCCACAGCGCGGCTTCTGGCAATGGCAGCTACGGTCAGGTTGTCACCGGCAGTACACAGGTCGTGCATTTCAAAGATCGCCAGCCAGTCCTCCATCAGTGTCAGGTAGTTATCCGCCTCGTAAGCCTGGCGCAGCGCCTGGAACCGGTCACAGCCAGGCTTTTCTGCCAGAGAAAGGAAGATGCTCTTTGCCTCCCTTGCCACCGCAGAGCCGTTATAAAGGGCTCGCTCCAGATCCGCGCGCATAGTCAGTGCCCACTCCAATGCCTCGTCCAGAAACACTCTGGGATAAGGTGCATCTGCCTTGGGGTAGGCATAAATGTAGTGGTTGAGCCGGTAGAACAAAAGATCCAGCATAGAAACGTGCTCTGCATCCGGGAAGGACCACTTGGTACTGTTTCTCTGCTCCACGGCGTAGTCCATCAGCCTATAGGCGCGGTAGGCTTCCTTTGTGGCTGTGGGGAAATGGCGCAGGACATAGCGTTTGGTTACATCGTTGGGTGTGCCTGCATCCTCATAGCCCCAGCTGTACTCTGCCAGAGCATCGTGGATACGGTCCTGGCTCTTGTCCCAGATGGAATAGGACACCATACCCTCGCCGCCGTCCCGGTGATTGGTGGCGCCGATGAGCTGGATATTGCCCAAAGGCTGCAGTGCCACGCACCACATCTGATAGCCGTTCCAGGGGGCAACGATGTTACGAAGACCCCGCTCGGGATACAGGTTTCGCACCTGCATTTTTTCGGGGATGTTGTGGTACGCCCACCAGCTGATCACCAGTGTGTCCTCGATACCTGCTTCCTTAACGGCGCGAAGCAGCTTGTCGTTCACATCGCCCAGCTGCTTGCCGCCGGTGCGCTTGGGATCCAGCATATCGCAGGCAAGAAACACCTGCTTCATACCCTTTTCCTTCAGGTGGGAAATGAGCTTCACCGCAAAACCGATGAAAATATCACCCTTTTCCCGATCCCGGCAGGCAGGACACTTACACCAGGGATCCACACGGCGGAACACATCCTCCGGGTCCTTGTTGATACCGCCGGATACCTCGTCCAGACCGATATTGAAGGAGGTCATACCGTAGGGGATCATATAATCGTCAATGATCTGGTCAAAGGCAGAAAACAGGAAATCGTAGGTCTCCTGCTTGGAGGTGCAGAAGCCGAATTTCTGACCAATGCCGTCCTCATCCACGGGCGCAATTTCCGGGATCAGCCGGGGGATCAGGGTGTTGTGACCGAAGGAGTTCCACAGGGGCACTACCTCGATGCCCCAGTCCCGGCAGGCGCGGAAAATGTCCTCCAGGAAATTGTCCCGGAAAATAGGCGGCAGATCCTCACTTTCGATCCAGCGCCCCTCCGTGGGAGAGTAGTATTTTACCAGCTTGGGGGTGGAGAGCTCCGGGTGATTTTTGAGCGGCAGGAACAGATATTCACTGCACCGTCCGTCATACTGGACACCCCAGCAGCCGTAAAGGGAGATAGCAAAGGTGTTGAGCTTACGGGTCGCGATGTCCTCAATAAGTGCCAGCCAGTCCTCCAGCTCCATCTGGTCAGAGCCGAAACGGGATTCCTCCTTAAAGCCACGAATGGGATTGTCAGGCCAGTCCGTAATGGTCAGCGCCGGAATTTCCTTGACACCCTTACAAAGCTGCTCCAAAGTGATCACACCGTAGAGGAGTCCCCTTTCGCCGTAGCCTACAATGTCGATGGCATTTTCAGTGACCGTCAGACAGTAGCCTTCCTCTGCACAGCGGGCCTCAAAGGGTGCTTTTTCCATGGTCAGGGTGATCTTTTTATCGCCGGTTTCCGGGAACAGGGCAGAAATCCGCTTGCCGGCGGTCATAACAGGGCCAAATTCGGCGGTAGGGGCAGTAATTGCCGCTCTTCCCTCCAGAGAAAAGCCCTTGCCCTCCAGCTGCTTTGCCTGCTTAGGCACAGGCACAACACGGTTTACCGCAAGCTGATAATCGTTTAAATTATGATAAAGCATAAGAACCTCCAATGTAACTGAAAGCTTAGCGATAAATCGGAATATCAGATCATATATTTTTCGCTTCTGAGGATGGTCTGGAGCTTTTTGATGTCCACATTGGGAAGGTCTGTGCCGTTTTCCATTGCCACAGCCACGGCTGCACCGGCCGCCTGACCCAGCTCTGCACAGTAGGGCATAATGCGGTAGGATGCCTGTGCCTCGTGGGTAGAGGAAATGCAGCGCCCTGCCACCAGCATATTGGTAAAGCCCTTGGGCACAAGGCAGCGGTAAGGAATTTCATACCAGTCGCCGGGCTTAAAGTAGTAGTGGCTGGTGCCGCTGCCCTCGGGATTGTGGATGTCGATGTCATAATTGGCAACGGCAATGGCATCGGGGAATCGGGCAAGACCCTTCAGATCCTCCACGGTCAGCTTGTAAAGACCCTCCACCATACGGCTCTCCCGGATGCCGATCTGCAGTGCGGTGGACTGCAAAAATGCATTTTCGTAGCCGGGGATGGTCTTCAGCAGCTCCATCATCTCAAAGACCTGCTCCCGGGCAATGATCTCTGCCTTGGTGACCTCCACAGGATCCGTGGGATCCAGCTTTACCACACGGGTGGTGTTGAAGTGATACACCGTATCGTGGCAGGTGGCAAACAAAAGCACATTTTCCCGGGGGTTGGTGATTTTACCCTCTGCCTGCCACTGGAGATACCGCTCGTTCAGCATTTGGCGGTGCTCTCTTGCTGTGGGAATGTCCACACCGCCCACACGGAAGCTCAGGGTCATAGGCTGGCACAGATTGTCCTCCTCGCGACCCAGCTGGTAGGATGCACCTGCCAGTACAGAAAGCTCTGCATCGCCGGTGGCATCGATGTAATTATCCGCCGTCAGGGTCAGTGCCCTGGACTTGCCCCAGGCAGACAGGGAGATCACCCTTCCGTCCTTTACCTCTACTCCAATAACAGTGGTATTGAACAGAAGCTCCACACCGTACTTCAGGCACATTCTCTGCAGGACGATCTTCAGAATTTCTTCGTCAAAGCACTTGCGGTTTGCGCCCAGACCCCCCAGCTGATCCAATCCGTCAATGATCTCCAAAAACAGATCGCCGGTAAGGGGGCGGTCGTTGCCCTCCTCCCGGGTGGAATAGGGCATAAAGGGCAGCACCAGACCGCCCTGGGCAGTACCGCCCAGGCAGTTATACTTATCCACAAGAAGCACTTTCTTGCCGTGGCGGGCAGCCTCCATTGCAGCACAAGTACCTGCAAAGCCGCCGCCCACAACGATCAGATCAAATTTTCTATTCATCGTTTTTCTCCTTACTCCAGATTGCTCATCAGCTTCAAAATTCTTCTTACGCTGAGCAGCACAGCACCCTTGTCCAGCTTGCCCTCCCGCATCAGCTCTGTGGGGTCGCAGGATTCCGGCGCGTGCTCATAGAAGGAGGTAACACTCTCGGGCATCTTCACATCGCCGCCGGCGTGGATCTCTTCCTCGATGTTGGAAAGCACACGCCAGTCGGTCATAACCACGCCGTCATAGCCCCAGTCTGTACGGAGCACACCGTTGATGGCTTCCCAGTTTTTACTGCTCTGCTGACCGTTGACCGGGTTATAGGAGGTCATCAGCGCCCAGGGCTTACCCTTCTTAATGGCGATCTCAAAGCCACGGAGGTAGATCTCACGGAGCGCTCTCTGGGACACGCGGCTGTCCACCAGACGGCGGTGATTCTCCCGGTTATTGGCGCAGAAGTGCTTGATGGTGGCGCAGATGCGCTGGGACTGGACACCGGTGACCACAGAAGCGGCAAAGAGACCGGAGGTCAGAGGATCCTCGGAGTAATACTCAAAGTTTCTGCCGCACATGGGATTGCGGTGGATGTTCAGGGCAGGTGCCAGCCAGATGCCAATGTTGCATTCCTTGGCTTCCAGAGCAATGGTGGCACCCACCTTCTTTGCAAGGGGCAGGTTCCAGCTCTGGGAGATCACGCTCTCACAGGGGAAGAAGGTGGGACTGATGCCGCGGCCGGTACGGATGCGCAGACCCATAGGTCCGTCGGCGGTGGGAAGCAGGGGCATCACCTTTTCGTCACGGCGCTCATACCGGGGCATAATGCCGATACCAAAGGTGTTGGAGGCATTCATCATCGGATGTCCGTACAGGAACTCGCCCAGATCCTCGTCAGTGAGGGAGGCGATGAACTCCTCCATACGGTCCTCCTCCAGTGCCTTGGCAAGGGAGAAATCCGCATCAGGCTTTGCAGCCTTCACTCTGGAACGGCGGATGGGATGGGGAATTTCTCTGGGCTTGGGCAGCTTTTCATAAGTGCCGTCAGCACACAGGCGCTCAGGCAGATCCTTGGGAGCCATATATGCGTGGCACTTCTTGCAGATGATGTCTGCATCCAGATCAAATTCCAGCGCTTTTTCCACATCCCGGACATTGGTGCCCACCCACACGGTATAGCTGCCCTTTTCCAGAATGAAGGCGCTCTCCAGGAGCTTGCCCAAATCGTCAAAGGAGCCGAACTCCCGGATGTCAAAATGAAGCTTTACATCCACCGCTTCCTCCGGCTGCAGCTCACGGGTCTTGGCGAAGGCGGTGAGCACCTTCTTTGCCTTGCCCAGAACCCCCTGGGGTGCAGTCAGATATGCCTGCACAACCTCCTTGCCGGGGAACACGCCGGTGTTGGTGACACGCACGGTCAGCTTCACGGTATTCTTTTCCAGTGCCGCAGAGACGGTCTTTACATCGAAGGTGGCGTAGCCAAGACCAAAGCCGAAGGGATATGCCGCCTTTTCCGGAGCGAAGGTCTCAAAGTAGCGGTAGCCTACAAAAATATCCTCAGTGTAGTTTACATAATATTTTTCATCGTGGAAGCCCTTAGTGCTGGGGTAGTCCTCCATATCGTAAGCCAGGGTATGCTGCAGGTGACCGGAGGGGTAAGCCTTGCCCAGGAGAATGTCGGTCAGAGCCTCGCCTGCCAGACCGCCGCCGTACAGGGGGTAGAGCACAGCATTGGCTTTCTCATACTCCCGGGTGGACACAGGACCGCAGGAATTGAGCACCACGATGACCTGCTCAAAATCCTTATACAGGCGGTCCAGCAATGCCTGCTCCTCATCCCACAGGTAGAAATCGCCCTTGTTGCCGGGGCGGTCGCCCTCAGAGTCGCCCTCAGAGGAATAACGAGCCACGCAGAAAATGGCGGTATCACCAAAGGCAACAGCCCTCTGATACATCTCCTCGGGGAGCTCGATCAGGGGCATATGGAAGCCTCTGCGCCACTCGTTGAAACGGGCAGCAACAGGAAACTCCCTGTGCTTCTGATCCAGGATCTCCTTTACCCCTGCCTGACAGTAAGGCACATTGTCATAGAAAAACTCGATGTCACCGCGCTTCGCAGCAGCCAAAAGACCGTCTGCCAAAGACACATCCCGGTCAGCAAAAACCTTGCCGCTGCCGCCGCCACCGGTAAGGTATTCCCCCACACCTGTGCCGAAAATACAAACCTTGCTGCCCTTTCTCAGAGGCAGAGCGCCGTCATTTTTCAGAAGGACCGTACCCTCAATGGCAGCCTCCTTGGCAAGACGCCAATGGGCGGGAGAGTTGGTCACCATTTTGCCGTTCCTGCCCAGAGGGGCACAGGGCTGATACAGGAATCTTGCGTGACGGGAAAGCTTCATAATATGTACCTCCACATTTTAATTTAAGAATTATCATTAAATTTCGTTTTGTCGCACTGTCCTTCAAATAACATTGCAGGGGCGATTACCAATCCCCCGCTGTCAATCAGGACCGTGCCGGTCCCTACTCTGGCTGCAATGCCGATTCTTCTTGCATTATAAGTCATTTTGTGCTACAATACAAGACATATCGTGATTTAAATTAGCCATTTTGTGCGAAAGGTGGTTTTTAAAATGCCCATTCTCCGACAGCAGAGCCCCAACATCCGGTTTCAGGAGCGCAACAATCTGGATTTTCCCCTGCATTTGCACAATGTGCTGGAGGTGGCATTGATCCGGGAGGGCAGTGCCACCGCCATCTGCGGCAGCACCCGCTATGCCTTAAAGCCGGGGGATGTGTTCATTTCCTTTCCCAATCAGCCCCACGGCTACGAGGACAGCAAGAGCATTCTCAGCGATGTGCTGATTGTCCCCCTGCAGCCCTTCCTCTCCCCCTGGAGAAGCATACTCACCCAGAAGCTTCCCATATTTCCGGTGCTCTCCCGGACGCAATGGGAAAACACCAGCATTCCTGCCCTTCTGGCGCTTTTGCGCCGGGACCGCAGGACCCTCTCCCAGCCGGTGCTGCAGGGCTATGCTATGGTCATCGCCGGAACGCTGCTGCCCCTTCTTCCCTTGACGGAACAGCCGGCGGAGGGGCGGGATATGCTGCGTACGCTGCTTCTTTACATCAGTGAGCATTACCGGGAGCCGATCACCCGGAAGGACATTGCCGAAGGTGTAGGCTACAACGAAAGCTACATTTCCCACGCCTTTTCGGAAAATTTCAGCACCACACTTATGGATTATGTAAACTCCCTGCGGCTGAACGATGCCAAGTCCCTGCTGAAGGACACAGACCTTCCTGTCAGCAGCATCTGTATGCAGCTGGGGTTCGGGTCGCTTCGCAGCTTCAACCGGCTGTTTGTGCAGCAGGAAGGCTGTTCCCCCACAGCCTACCGAAGACGGAAATAAGAAGCGCAAGGGCGCTTGCCCGCCAAATTCCTGTTTATCGTTCAGTCTATCGAATGACA
>JAZNZZ010000033.1:0-3472 GCA_045595205.1 Faecousia sp. | reverse complement strand
GGATGACTTTCTGATCATTACATACACGAAAGCAGCAGCTGCAGAGCTGCGCAGTAAGATCGCCAATAAGCTATCCGAGCATATTGCTGCATCTGCCGAAAACCGGCATTTGCAGCGGCAGATCCAGAGACTATATCTGACTAAGATCTCTACAGTCCATGCTTTTTGCGCGGATATACTCCGGGAATATGCCTATCTTCTGGATATAAGCGCGGATTTTCGTGTGGGCGATGAGAATGAATGTATTCAGCTGCGCCAAGCGGCCATGGATGAGATACTGGAATACGCCTATGCACACGCAGCAGAGGATGAGGACTTTCAGGCCTTTGCAGATACGCAGGGTCTGGGAAGAAGTGATGCGCTGGTACCGCAGATCATTGAACAGGTATATGACAGTGCAAAATGCCATTTAGATCCCCGCAGATGGTGCGATTCCTGTATCCATAACGCGGATGCAGACCGTTTTGAAAGCCCGGAGCAGACGATTTGGGGCCGTTTTCTGATGGATGACTTGTTCACTTATCTGGACCATCAAATCGCGGCAATGAACTGGTGCGCCGATGCGGTTACGGCGATGGAGGGCATGGAGAAACCTGCTGCATTGCTGCGAGATACAGCATTCCAAATGCAGCATCTTAGAAGCAGTGAATGCTGGGATGATGTGGTTTCACGCAGACTGATCGACTTTGGTAGATTGACGTTCCCGAAGAAATATGATGATCCCTCCGTTACGGAACCTGTGAAAGCCGTGCGAAAAGCCTGTAAAGAGGGCCTTGAGAAAAAACTGCGGCTATTTTCAGATGACAGCCGACAGATCCTTACAGACATGGAGCAGTCTTCTGCCGCGGCAAGGGGCTTGATAAGGCTGGTTTGGGCGTTTTCGGACAGTTATACACAGAAGAAAAGAAGACGCAGGATCCTGGACTTCAGCGATCTGGAGCATATTACGCTGGATCTGCTGCTGGGCAAGCGCCGAAGCGGGCCAACCGCAGCGGCAGACGAGATTGCCAGCCGTTTCCGGGAGATCATGGTAGACGAATATCAGGACTCCAACCGGGTCCAGGATGCGATTTTTGACGCACTGACCCGAAAAAAACAAAACCTGTTTATGGTCGGAGATGTCAAGCAATCGATCTACCAGTTCCGACTTGCGGACCCTGGAATCTTCCTGGAAAAATATGCCTCCTATGTGCCGGCGGAGCAGGCGCAGCCGCTACAGGGAAGAAAGATCATGCTTTCGAGCAATTTCCGATCCGGGACCGGCGTGATCCATGCAGTAAATGATGTGTTCTTCGATTGCATGTCCGAGGATGTTGGCGGTCTAACTTATGGCGAAGAGGAATCACTTCGGGAGGGCGTGCCCCATATTCCATTGGATGAGCCGGAGATCGAACTTCACTGCATTGATGTTCAGGAGGACACCTATGCGGAGGAAGCCGCCTTTGTGGCGGAGCGGATCGTGGAGCTGCTGGACGGTAAACATTATGTCAGAGACGGAGAATCTCTGCGGCCCATTCAGCCAGAGGATATTGTGATCCTGCTTCGTTCGCCCGGTTCAGTTGGGATGGATTTTCAAGATGCCCTGGAGCAAAGAGGAATACGCTGTGCAAGTAGTGGAGGAAGTGATCTGCTGCTTACAGAAGAAGTGGGTACCTTACATTCACTTCTGCAGATCATCAGCAATCCTATGCAGGATATTCCGCTCATAGCTGTGCTGGCAAGCCCTGTATTTGGGTTTACGGCGCAGGATCTGGCACAGATTCGGGCAGATCATAAAAAGTGTCCCTTTTATGACGCGCTTCGAAAGTCGGATATGCAGAAGGCTATAACTTTTGTATCTGTACTGGATCAGCTTCGGCGTTTTGCCGCCATGGGAGATCTTGCACAGCTACTGGAGAAGATTTATAATCTGACCCGGTTTGACACGATCTATGCAGCTATGGGATCCGGACAGCTGCGTAAAGAGAACTTGGAGGCCTTTTATCAATTGGCTGTCGACTACAGCAGTGGCGGCATTGGTACTCTGGACCAATTCCTTAGGCATCTTGACACACTTTCCGAGAAAGGCCTTTTGGCAGCCAAAGAGAGTTCGCCATCTGACTGCGTTACGATCATGAGCATTCATAAATCCAAGGGTTTGGAATTTCCGGTGGTGTTTCTGTGCGCATTGTCCAAGCGGTTTAATCAGGAAAGTCTCCGGGCACAGGTTCTCTGCCATAAAGAGCTAGGCCTCGGTTTGTCATGCATCGATACGGTAAACCGTGTGCGGTATCCGACGATCTCTAAAAATGCCATTGCCGCAAAAATGGAAGCGGAAGCGATCTCAGAAGAGATGCGGATCCTCTATGTGGCATTGACCCGACCGAAGGATCGGCTGATCATGACTTATGCATCCCAAAATTTGGAAAAGAATGTATCGGAAATTGCCAGCAGAATGAAACTTTCCGATCGTTATTTAATGACTGCAAATGTGTCTTGTCCTGGTGAATGGATCCTCTACAGCGCCCTGCGCCGCACGGAGGCTGGACAGCTGCACCAATTAGGCGGCAAACCGGAGTGCAGTGAAGTCCGTTCTGCACCCTGGAGGATCTGCGTTGTGCAGGCACCGCAATCTGTGCATGGCCTTATACAGCCGTCTCGCGGGGATAATACGGAAAGCAGACAGCATTCTTTTGTAGAAATAGAAGAAATGCTGCGTTTTCAGTATGACCATAGTGCAGCGATTGTTACGCCCTCCAAACAGACGGCGACGCAGAAAAAAGGCCGCATAAAGGATCAGGAGGCATTAGAGCACGCGCAGGACCCGGAGTCTTTTACAAGGGTCTGGCGAAAAGCCTCGTTTGCGAATGAAGCAAGAGAAGGAACTGCCTTTGGAAATGCCATGCACGCGGTCATGCAGTATATTTCTTATGAGGCTTGTACGGATACTGTTTCTGTGCACAACCAGATCGAATTGCTGCGCAGTCAAGGCTTCCTTACAGAAGAACAGGCAGCTTTGGCTGATGCGGAAAAGATCGCGGCATTTTTTGCTTCTCCTCTAGGATGCAGGCTGCGACAAAGCGCGAATGTCCTTCGGGAATTCAAATTCTCTATTTTGGAGGATGCCGCAGAATATGGGGAAGGGCTAGAAGCTGAAAAGGTCCTTTTGCAGGGCGTAGTGGACTGTGCGCTTATTGAGGAAGACGGCATTACTGTTGTGGATTTTAAGACCGATTATGTAACTTGTGAGAATTTAGAACAGGTCATCAGCCGTTATGCGATACAGGTTAGGACCTATGCAGATGCACTTAGCAGGATATTTGAAAAACCGGTTATTTCTAAAGCACTCTATTTCTTTCGGCTAAACCGTTTTGTCTGGCTATAAAGCTTTGGGCGCTCTTTATAAAAGAGCGCCCAAAATAAGTCAGCGGTTGTTCTGGTTCTGGTTGTTCTGGTTCTGGTTCTGGTTGTTCTGCTGATTTCTGTTCTGGTT
>JAZNZZ010000032.1:0-9784 GCA_045595205.1 Faecousia sp. | reverse complement strand
GTATCCCTCCCGGAGGAATCGATTCCGTTTCAGTGCCGTCCATTTGCTGTCTGTACCCACAAGCTGAGCCGTCATCATACCGGTGGAGTCGCTGCAGTTGGGGTCGAAGGTGATGGTACACTTGTAGGAATCCCGCACCCAGGAACCATAGATGTGCACCTCACCGGCAGGAACATTGTAGGCTTCGATCCCGCCGCTGACGGAGTAGTTTCCGGAATAGTCGTAATATCCGTCCACCAGGACCAGCTCCCCAACGACCTCTGTGCCTGCGGTCAAATCGGGATTGTAATTCCAGCCGGACATAAAGAATCCTTCATCGGTAAATCCGTAAGGTGTCAGATCGATCACATCGCCGTATTTTGCTGTGATCACAATGGGATCTCCGGCAACCTGCTGACCGCTGCTGTAGTTGATACCGGGAAGCAGCTTGACGGTCACATCCATTGCTGTCCACTGTGCCGTCAAAATCAGATCCTCTGCGGGCATCGTATCACAGATGCTGTCCCACTGTGCGAAGCTGTATCCGGCAAAGGCATCCCGGAAGGGTACTTCCTTCGTTTCATCCACCCAGGAATCTGTGCTTTCGTCATAAACCTGGTTGCCGGTGAGTACTGTCACGGTGACCGCATCCAGATCCTGCTGACGGATGGGCTGTCCGTACCGGTATGTGAAGGTCTGATCCGCCACCTCGAAAGCAAGGAGCTCTGTAGCCAATATGTCCCAGCTGAAGGCTGCGCGTTTCATACTCTCGCCGTTGAAGTCCATGGTCAGGGTGTAGCTGTTTCTTGTGTAATACAGCTTCAAAACCAGGCTGCCGTCTGCCGCGATCTCACCGGAGGGCACATTGCCGCCGTTGGCTGCATCATAAGTAAAGCCCGGGATCTCAATTGCGGTGGCAGCTGCATTGGAGCCGGTAACGCCCGTGTGATTCTCTGTCTTGATCGCCTCATAGCCGTTTCCATCCAGATTTTCTCCGTAGTATACGACCTTGTAGGCGGTGGCAGAGCCTGCCTCCCACCGGGCATACAGGGTCACAGTGCCGGAGGCTGCCAGATTCATGACCTGCGCCTGGTCTGCATACTTTACCGCACCGTCAGCTGTCAGACTCCAACCGGCAAAGGTGTAGCCTGCCCGGGCAAATGCATTTGCCTTCAGGCTCTGAAGCCGGTCATAGGTCAGACTTTGCTCTGCCATGGTGCCGTTGCCGCCGTTGGCATTAAAGCGCACCTTGTAGGTATTGGCAGTCCAGGTGCCGTGCTCCTTGGCGTTAAAGGACATACCGCCGATGGGCATCGTGGCAGTACCTGCATTCCAGCCGCTGAAGGTATAGCCTTCACGGTTTGCGGAAGCATCCGGCGCAGTAACGGTCTGACCGAACTTGAACCGGGTGGTGGTCAGCAGTGTCGTGCCATCGTAGTCGTACCACTTGGCATCATAGGAATTACGGGTATAGTGCAGCTTCAGCACCAGAGAGCTGTCCACAGCAATTGTGCCGGAGAGCACATTGCCACTGTTGGCTGCATCGTAGGCAAAGCCCACAAACTGGGCAGCCTGAGCAGTCACCTCGTCCTGAATGTAAGCCGTCAGCTTATCCGTCCTTTGGAGGGCATAAGTGCCGTCCAGCTGCTCCACATAATGCTCCACCTGATATTCAATGGGCACTTTTTCCCACATAGGCTTGAACACCAGCTCCTGCTCGGAGAACAGTGCATCGCCTTCCACCCGATAGTATTCACTGTCCAGCAGTGTCTGATCGGGGTTCAGCGCTTCATCCGCCAGATACCAGCCTGCGATCCGGTAGCCGGGTCTTGCGATATACAGCGGAGAATCATATGCATCCATAAAGGAGAAGGGTACGCCGTACCTGTAGCTGGAGGTGTACTCACCCCGCAGGATCAGATTCTCGCCCGGAACGGCAAACTCCACACGGACATCATAAGACTTTCTTTCGTAGTAGTATGTGACCACGGTGCTGCCGTCGGCCTGCACCTGCTCCGATTTCTGCAGCGGGGACTCGAAGCCGGGATAGCTCTTGACCGCAGGTCTTACGAAGCTGTTCGTAGTGCCGTCAAAGAATTCTTCCGTCTCGTCAGGCTCCTGAGCGTAGGTGCCGTCTGCCAGCTGCAGATAATGCTTAACGGTGTACTTTACATCATTTGCCTCGGTATAGACAGGATAGAAGTAATGGGGTGTGGTGGTTACCTTAAAGCTTTCACCGTGTCGGTAGAGGTTGGTGTCCGATGCATCCCAGGACTGCCAGCCCCGGAACACATAACCCGCCTTCTCCATACCCTTGGGGAAGGTCATCTCCTCGCCCCAGAGGTAGTACTGCTCCAGTTTGTCAAGGACCACCTTGTAGTAGGACTGGTCATAGTAAACGCGGATGGTATAGCCTGCAGGATCATAGGTGATGCGCTCAAGAGTATAGGGCACATCCGTATAGGCCTCCACCTGACCGTCAAAGGTAATGTCAGGCAGTTCGATGCTTTCCGGCTTCAGGGCATAGCCGCGCAGCCGTGTGCCGCATTCGAGCTTCTGCTGCTCAGTACCCAGGAACTGATATTCGCCAAAGGGATCCTGGAGATAGTAGGATACTGTGCAGTCCACCTTCTCCGGCTTCCAGATGGCATAATAGGCAATGCCTGTTCTTTCCTGCTCGGCAGTAAATTCCAGACTGTCTGGCAGGGAATCCAGAATGCCGGCAGAGCCGTCAGCGGTGGTGGACCAACCCAGGAAGGTATAACCGGGGACGCTGTGGGCATAACCGGGATCGGTCACCGAGTCACCAAATTTGACTTGTGTAGTCACACCGGAGGAGGTCGCGCCGTAGTAGTGGTAAACGGGATTGTTGGCAAACACCGTCACCCGGCATGCATCCCGCTTGTAGTACAGGTCAACGACAGTTCTGCCGTCGTTGCGGATGGTGTGGGTAAAGTTGATAAACAGATACTCCTCGCCCTGGTGTTCGAATTCGAAGGTGGAGGCGATGGGCAGTCTGCTGTGATCCACGGAAATACCGGGAATGTCATACCGGTAATAATCCAATGCTTCCACGCCGCCGTGCGTTCTTCCGGTAAAGGTTTCCTCCAGATACACCTCGTAGTCATCCGGGTCTTCCAGGGTGGAGACCAGATGCCGTACGGTATACTTGGTATCGTCCCGGGGCGTATAGAGCGGTGTCAGATAAACATCGCCGACAACCATCGGTACGCCTGCCAGATCCGAGAAATCCTGAATGACCAGACGATCCCAGGTCTCCTCATCATCATAGGAGTTTACCTCCCAGCCGGCAAAATCCATACCGGGCACCTTGGGCGCCAGATGATTGATATGCGTCACCGGGATCGGGTCCATTTCCTTCAGCCTTGTGATCGTCACATAGTCCGAGCCACAGATATTTCCGTTTTCGTCGAAATACTGGTTCGGGATCGCCCGGTTGTACCGGAGAGCGAAGGTGGTCTTACCGCGGCTCCACTTAACCGTCTTAATACCGGCAGCCTCTCCGATCAGGTCGTAGATGCTGTCCAGTGAGCTGACACCTGCCTGATTCATAGAATCCTTGAACACAATACGAACAGGGATCTCCAGCACCATTTCGTCCACATCGCTGCTGACATAGAACTCATTTTTCAGATTGCCGAAAAAGTCATATTTCCGGAACATCAGCTTATCCTGATATGCCGCAGGGATCTGGAAAATAAAGTTGGCGGGATGACCGGTACGGTAGGAAATGTCACCGTCTACAATATCCACATACATAATGCGGTAGGCATCTCTTCCGAGATCAAATGCCCTGGTGTCAAACCGGTTTCTCCGCGACACGGTAAGGGTACTGTCGTAGGGTGTCACATCCACCAGATATTCCCGGGTTCCAAAGCGGAAGAAGGAGACCTCCATTTCCAGCACGTGGAAGGTGGCTGTGAGCATATCCATCAGCGCATTGATGGAAAGGTCGATATCCATATACATACCGATATCCACATACATTGCGCCTGCTTTCTGGACATTTGTACCGCCGTCCGCCGACCAGCCATAGTGGAAGTAACCGAAGCCGTACAGATCCACATAGGCGCCTACCTCCACCATCATACCCACATTGGCGATCCGCACATCCAAAAGGCCGATCTGTCCCGTGAACCGGATACCGGCCCGCAGACCGAGATTGCCCATGATCATCAGGTTGAGGCTGTGGTAGGGTGTTTGCTTATCCACCGTGGGGTTGGCCCAGGCATCCAGACCGTCCTGCAGGGAGGCACGAATGCTGAAGCCATAGCGCTTAACGCTCATCGTCTCAAAAGAAGTGCCCAGGGACACATTGACCTTGGCCGCAAAGACCAGCTCCAGGGAGAGCTTGTAATCACCGACGGGGGTGGAGGGAATGATCTTACCCTTATACTTGACCAGCGGGATCGCAAGAATATCCAGATAGTCCGCATCTTTTTGCAGCATCTTCCGATATTCGTTGATCAGGGAATTATCGCCGTCATCGCCGGTATACTGAGAGAATAAGCCGGTGTCACCCTTAGAGAAGGCAGCATTCAGCTGGTCAGCCAGGCTCTCCGCAGCGGTGAACGCGCCACTGCTGCCGTCATTTTTTACCAGCTCATCCCAGATGTAGCTCTTCTCGTAATTTTTCTCTGTATCGACCATGATCACTGTGCCCACGCCGGTGTAGGTGCCAATTTCAAAGCTGACATCCAGATCCAGCCAGGCATCAGACTCCCAAATGAGCCACTCCAGATCAATGCCGTAATCTGCTCTCATTGTGATATCAAAGGCAAACTCCTGCTCCATGGTCACATACAGGTCCATTTTGAGGCTCTCGTCGACCTCCTGCGTAAACGCATTGACGATCTCGATGCCCACGGGGATATACACACCGAATGCCACCCGCAGGCCCTCACCGCCGTTGATGGTGGTGATCCGCCGCAGCCTGCTGGTAATATCCGCATTCACATCCGGCGGGTCCAGCTGAAGCTGGATCAGGAAAACACCGGCATCGATCTCAAAATCATCCACATCCACCTCAGGACCGAATTCAGCAGAGAAGTTCTGGGCCATCCGGCGGGTCATAGGGTATTGCTGACCCCAAACAACATCTTCCTCCAAGCCCAGCCTGTCCTGCACTGCCAGCGCGGCTGCCCTTTCCGCAAAGCCGCTGTCCATTGCCTGCCGGATCACCTTGTTTTGCAGTCTCACCTGCTCCTGCTCGGTCAGCTCTGTATTCACATAGGTATGGACATAGCTGTCGATCGAGGTCTGAATATCCTCCATGGTTGCATCCTCAAAGGTAATGGTGGTGAAGCCGTCATTTCGTTCCACCGTAAGGATCTTTGCGTAGCTTATATCGCTGGGGTTATCCAAAACGCCACTGTAGAAGGCAATGAAGTCTCCGGGCTCTGCCACGGTATCTTTGCTCAGTGCAGCGCTTTCCACAGGAAGCATACCGAAATCCAGACAGCTGTCCGCAACGGTAACTGTGTTGTCCTCCGGGTTTCCGTCCGTATCCTCTGCCCGGTGGATGGGAAGCACATCCGGCATAAACAGAACTTCCTTCAGCTCCGGTGTGCCATAGTAGCAGGTATTGCCCTCCACGGCTGCAATTTTCACAAATGTAGAGTTGGTAGCGGCACTGACTGTACCGCTGGCAGCATACTCTGCCTCTACCGCCGCAGGATCACCTTCGTAAATGAATACCACATCACCGGGCTGCAGGGTCTTGCTGCCGGTGTATTGGAAAGTGCCTGTCTGGGCATTCTCGGTCAGACCCATTTCGCCGTTTTCATCCGTCTCCAGGGAGATCAGGCTGACCGCCTCCTCCAGATCCATACCGGTGACCTGATCAATGGGGATCAGCACAAGTCCGTTACTCAGCTTGAGGTTATTTATCTCCTGTGCCGCGGTGAAGATATTATAATACTCCACATCGATGGACTGCAGCTCTCCGTTATGGAAAAAGCGGATGTAGCTGTCCAGTGCGTTGACCAGCATACCGGTGGCAGGCAGCTTCTCCCGGTCCTGCACCCGAAGCTGATAGGTCTTTCCGGGCTCCAGGGGCTTTACGGACCGGACGGTGTAGGTGCCGTTGCCGTTGTCCGACACAGCAATGTCCATAAGCTGTCCGCCTCTGGCAACATCCAGCCAGATCAAACCGTCCTTTACCGCCTGGGCACTGGGTGCCTTGACGGTCACCCCATACTGCATATCCGTTACATCCAGTGCTGCCACATAATTGTTGGTGGGCATACCCTCCGTACCGGCGGTGTCCTTCAGCATCAACGGATACAGCACCGTGTCCTTTGTGATCACATCCTCAGCACCGGCCATCCGTGTCATAGCGCTGTCATAGTACCAGGCAGCGAACACATAGCCATCCATAATCGGCACATCCAGAGAATAGACCAGCGCGTTCTCATAAACCAGCTGCTCCTCCGGCAGATAGACCGCCTTCTGCTCCTCTTCGGTCATACTGTCAGGATACCCAAAGCTGACCTTATAGAAGGTGGAGAACTTCACATCAGGCGCTGCACCCTCCTCGATCCAGTGGGCATAGAGCGTCACATCCTCCGTGATGGGCTGAGACAGATCAAACATCTTAGGACCTTCAAATTCCTGCCTGAACCAGTAAGCAAGGGTATAGCCCTCCCGGGAAACGCCCTCCGGCTGGACAGCGCAGGCGCCGTCGGCTACCTGCTGTGCATCAAGCTCCGGTGCGCCCTCATAATTCAGCACAAATTGCACCGTATGCATTCCCTGTGCCGGTAATTCATATGTAACAGTTGCCTTGATCTCCACAGGCTCGCCTGCAGCCTGGACCGTTGTGGAAATATGGATGGTTTCGAGTTCCCCCTCTGCCGCCTCTGCCTGCAGGGGAATTGCGGGAAGCATAGTTGCCAGCATTGCAAGGACCGTCACCAAAGACAGGGTCCGCTTCCACAGCTTGTATTTCACCACCAGAACCACCATACCGATCCCGGACAGGGTCAGCAGGACCACCCACAGAACCAAATGGGAATCGTCTCCTGTTTTCGGAGGTGTCCCAGACCCCTCACCGCCGGACTGACCCGGGACGAGCCGCAGCGTCAATGTCACAGCTTCACCCTCACCTAAGGTGTCCACCTTCTTAACCGACTGCTCGCCGGTCGCAAGGGTATATCCCTCCGGGATCAAGCCTTCCAGTGACACATTATTTACAGCAAAGCTGTTGGTATTCTTCACTGTCAGTGTTGCCACCATCGTTTCACTTTGATCATAGGTGCTCTTGTCCGTGGTCAGAGTTACCTCCAGACCATCCTGAGAAACCTCTGCCGCAAACGCTGTCAGCGCCATTCCCTGCAGACAGACCAGCATCACACACAAGCTCACCAGAATGCTGACGATCCGATTTCTTAATCTATTGTTTTTCATTTTCTTTCCTCCATCTGGGGTTCACGCAGTTTGTTTTGATTTTCTTTTCCTATTGCGCTGCATTTTTTCGTTTCAGCAGGTCAAACAGTGCCTGCTCAGTGGTTTGGTCTACATACTCTCTGAATTTCTTTAAGGTATCAAGACCAAGCTTTTGATAATTCATCGAAAGCACCTTCCTGATCTTTTCATCCCGAAGCTCCTTGGGAACATTGTAGATCGAAAGGATCGTTTTCAGTGCACCACCCACCCGGATCTCCAGCGGTGCAGAGTCGGAAGTGGTGAACAACACGGCATATTCAATGCCGGATACCAGTGATTCCGCTTCCGAAAAATATTCCTCCGGCCAGTCAGTGCAGTATTGTTGAAATACCTCTTTGGCCCGTTCCTTATCGTTCTTGCGGATCAAATCCATACACAGCTCACTTCGATAGGTGGACAGGAAGAAATCCTTTGCCACCTCATCCTGTTCACAGGCGGAGGCAATGGTCACCAGCTCCAGACAAAAGGCCATTACAGAGCTGTAGCCCTCCTGTGCCTCTTCCTCCATCAGCTTCCACTGGTACTTACAAAGCATCCCCACCAGCTCTGCCAGCATATGCTCCTTTGTGGGAAAATGAAAGGTCATATTGCCGGGACTCATATTCAATTTCTTACACATAGCGTGAACCGTTGTTTTTGTATAACCGTCATTTAAAAAACAGTTCGCTGCCACCCGGACGATCTCGCTGCGTGTAAGCTCTTTTCTGTCTACCCGTATCACGCGCATCCTACCTCCTGCCGTTTTATAGATCCAGAGTATTCGTTACTCTTATAATCGTTGTCATCATTATAGTACATATACTACGAAAATGCAATAACTTTTTTCAAAAATTTCTTCTTTTCCTGGAGGTTATCATTTATGTATTCCCCGGAACGGATGAATCCGTTCCCTACCATCATTTTGCAAATCCCGCTTTCTGTTTTTTATGCCGGCAGATTTACTTTTTGCTTTTGCCGTGATATGATGAAGAAAAGGAGTTTGTTTTAGGAAGGTATTGTCAGATCAAGCGCAAAAAGAAAGGAGGCATATTCCTATGACAAAAGCAAAGGCCTTTACTGTTATAAACTATGTGCTTTCCGCCGTTCTTTGGCTGTTGGGAATCCTTACTCTGCTTTTTAATGTTCTGGGGCATTGGACAGCTTGGCAGCTTGTCGGCTTCGGATTTATGTTTTACATTCCTGTCCCTGTCATTTCACAATTCCTTGCGATCTATTTTTGCAATACCGCAGAAAAGAAGCTTTTGGCCATAAACCTGATTTCCTTCGCAATCTCCATTGCTTTTGTTTTATTGACTGTGTTCGTGTCCACAAAATGGTTTTGGTAAAGAAGCCCGTCATATCTTATCCGTGGGGATCTATGCGTACTGCAAGCACCATATACCAAGAATGATTTTATAAGCTGTCAAAGGAGTTTTTTATGGAAGAAAAGATTTTTGAAGGACTGAAGTATCTGATCTCCTACCCGGAGGGCTTTCGGGAGGACGGGAAATATCCCCTGATCCTATTTTTGCACGGAGCAGGGACCCGCAGCGAAACCACAGAGATCCTGCGAAATAATGCCAGCCTTTTGAACATCAAAAAGCGGCAGGATGCCAGAGGCTTTATTCTCCTTGCGCCCCTTTGCCAAAACGGGGACTGGTTCGCCTGGATGACACCCCTTTTGCAGCTGGTGGGCGAAATTCGGGCACTGCCCTATGTGGACGAGACCCGTCTGCATGTCACCGGCAACAGCATGGGCGGCTACGGCACCTGGGAATTCGCCAGTCTGCGCCCGGATTGGGTGGCATCGGCGATGCCCGTGTGCGGCGGCGGCATTGGCGGCTTTGCAAAAAATCTGGTGGATGTGCCCATCCGTGCCTTCCACGGTCTGCGGGACAAAACCGTAGATCCCATTGAAAGTCTGCAAATGGCAAAGGCTGTAAACTGTAGTGGCGGTCACGCAGAGCTGATCCTGTTCCCGGAGCTGTTTCACAATTGCTGGGATGCCGTCTACACCGACGAAAAGAATTACGACTGGCTCCTTGCCTTTACCACCAATCGGAACAAAACTTTGGTGGAGGAGCTCTCCGGCAGCTATTACGGCTAAAAAAGGGGCTGTAAATAAAGTCCCAGAGTCAAGACCACCGGCTTAGCCGGTGGCTTGCACAGGCCCTATAAGGGCCTATTACCAGCCGCACCTTAAGGTGCACCGAATATTTTCCTTTTGCACGAAATGCTCCGCCGCTATTAAAATAGCTTCTTGTCTATCGAACGGAGATTGTGCTATAATCACCCTGTCCATTTGGATAACCTCCCTTTGTACTAGTTTGTAGACGGTTGGCGAACCTGTTTGCACTCT
>JAZNZZ010000031.1:0-5966 GCA_045595205.1 Faecousia sp. | reverse complement strand
CCCTGGAGGCCGGTACATTCGTTTACCGGGCGCTGACCGGAAAGCCGGTGGTGATCCCCATCCAGGCGAAGGACAAGCCTGCCACAATGTCCTGGGCAGGAGATGTGGGCGTGATGATCGCCCGTCTTGCAGGCAAGGAGGAGGCTCTGGGGGAAAAATTCATTGCCTCCACCTCCGAGTATAACACCTGGGGCGAGATCGCAGAGATCTACCGGGAGCTGATCGGGCTTCAGTATGAGTGGGTGGATAAGGAGGTCTACCTGCAGATCATGTCCAAGGATCCTGTGAACATTTCTCCCTTTATCCGTTATCAGCTGGAATATGCCAGAATGTTTGACCGGATCACGGACAATTCCAAGATCCTCCGTGTCACCGGTATGAAGCAGGAGGAGCTGATGTCCTTCCGTGACGGTATGAAGATGGAGCTCTCCCGGGTCACTGCCGACACCATCCGCATTGACGAATTCCGGGGAAGAGTCAATCAGCGTATGGACGAGTATTTCGCCAAAAAAGAAAAGAAGTAATTCTGTGAACGATTAAAGTGTCATTCTGAGGAACAACGCGACGAAGAATCCCCTCCAGTTACGGTGGAGATCCTTCGGTTCGCCGGCTTCCCCGGAATGACATTTTTTCTTTGACAGCAGAGAAATTTATGCAGCTTTTGTTTGCATTTTTTGCCACCTGTGCTATACTAAAATAAAGGTGGTGACGGTATGGAGCACAAGGAGTATAAAAGACTTGTCCCCGGCGCGGAAACGGCGATCCTTCTTGTTCACGGGATCGTTGGAACGCCGGATCAGTTTGATAGGTTTATTCCCTTGATCCCGGAGGGGGTCTCTGTCTGGACACTGCTTCTGGACGGTCACGGCAAGGGGGTGCGTGACTTTTCCCGCACCTCAATGAAGAAGTGGGAGGCGCAGGTGGAAGCAGCGGTAGAGGAGCTGGCAGCTACCTGCGAAAGGGTGCATATCGTCGCTCACTCTATGGGTACGCTTTTTGCCATTGAACAGGTGATAAAAAACCCCAAGGTCACCAGCCTTTTTCTAATGGCGATCCCTGTAGATGTGCTTCTGCGGAAAAGGCATATTGAAAGCGCGATGAAGGTGTACCTTGATAAGGTGCACCCGGAGGATACAATGGCAGTTGCCACCCGGGCAGCCAGCAGCATCACCCCCGGGAAGAATCCCTTTGACTATATCGGCTGGGTCCCCCGTTATCTGGAGCTTTTTCACAAGATCCACAGGACAAGAAAGCTTTTGCCCCAGCTTGGCTCCAATACCGTCGTCTATCAGTCCCGACGGGATGAAATGGTATCACCCCGTTCCATAAAGCGGCTGGAAAAATACCCCCAGATCAATATGACCGTGCTGGAAAAGTCCCAGCATTTCTGTTACGAAAAGAAGGATCTGGAGGCGCTTATGGGTGGATTTGAAAACTATATCAGGGAGTGGGTTTTGTGAATAAAGTGGCAGTGATCGGAATGGTGGGTAACTCTGCCTTCCTTTCTGTGGAACGGTTTCATACAGCAGGAGAGACGGTGGCGGCCACGGGCATCCACTTTGAGCCCGGCGGAAAGGGGTTTAATCAGGCAGTAGCCGCTGCCCGCTTCGGGGCGCAGACTGCCTTTCTCGGTGCTGTGGGTACGCAGTGCCGTGAGGAGATCGAAGCGTTCCTTTTGAAGGACGGCATCAAGAGTGTGCTTGCGATGAAAAATGAGCCTACGGCCTATGCAGCCATCCTTACAGATGCACAGGGGGCAAACCGGGTGACGGTATATCAGGGACCCCGGCTTACGGTAGAGGATGTGGTGCAGTTTGAAAGCTGCATCCGGGAGGCGGATGTTCTGCTTCTGAATAACGAAGTGCCCCTTGAAGTGAATGAAAAGGCACTGCACATTGCCAAAGAAAGCGGTACATTCGTGATCTGGAATCCCGCACCCTCCGTAAAGCTTCCGGAAGCACTGATCGAGCAGACAGATCTGTTTACTCCCAACGAGCACGAGACAGAAGGCTTGCATAATGCAAAAAATGTTGTTGTGACGCTGGGGGGCGAAGGCTGCCTTGTGCGGGCGACCGGACAAAAGATTCCTGCAGTTAAGCAGCCCAGCGTTGTGGATACCACCGGGGCAGGGGACACCTTTAACGGTGTGCTGGCAGCCTGCCTTGCAGGGGGGGAAGATCTTGCAAGCGCCCTTCCCACGGCAATGGCGGCAGCAGGTCTTTCTGTCACCCGCAGGTATGCCGCAACAGGGATTCCTTACCGTCGGGAGCTTTTGTTAAAAAATGACAAAAAACATCTGTAGAACAACAGAAAAGTGGGGAATATCCCCGGACTTTGCTTGACAGAACTTAGGAAATAGCGTATAATCTATGCTGTAATGTTGCGCGGAATGAGGATGCGATCGCATTTGAAATGCGTCTGGAAAGGAAGTACCGTTATGCCTGTTTTGGAAAAGAACCCTGCAGCACCAACGGCGGAAAGCTATGTGATCACGGAACAGGAGGTTGCAGATCTTACGCCTGTGGATGTTTCCAGGCGTCCCTACAGAAAGGTCAAGCGTGTTATCGACGCGATTTTGGCATTTTGCGGGTTGACGGTGCTTTTGCTGCCCATTGGCATTCTGGCACTGATCATTTATATCGACGATCCCGGAAAGGTGATCTTTTCTCAGCGCCGCGTGGGACTGAACGGCAAGCAGTTCCGCCTGTATAAGTTCCGCACAATGAAGCTGGATACCCCCAAGTATATGGCAACCAGTGATGTGGTGGATCCCAATAAATACATAACCCGTGTTGGCCGCATTCTTCGTAAGCTTTCTCTGGACGAGATCCCTCAGCTTGTGAATGTGCTGAAGGGCGATATGAGCCTTGTGGGACCCCGTCCCCTGATCCCCAGTGAGGAGCAGATCCACAATATGCGCAGCCGCTTCGGTGTATATACGGCGCGTCCCGGTGTCACCGGTCTTGCCCAGATCAACGGCAGAGATACGGTGCAGCCTGCGGACAAGGTACGCTATGACTGGCAGTATGTTGCCGGCTACGGCTTTGCTATGGATATGAAGATCCTGCTTTCTACCATCCCCAAGGTCTTTGCCGGCAGCGGCGTTGTGGAAGGCGGCAAAAAGAAGAAGTAAGAGGAAGCGCAATATGGAAAATCTCGGTGTTGTATCGATCGTAATGCCTATGTATAACTGTGCGGGATTTGTGGCACAGTCTATCGAATCTGTACTTGCACAGACTTATCCTTACTGGGAGCTGCTGGTGGTGGATGATGTATCTACAGATAGCTCCTATGCCATTGTTGAAGAATATGCCAAAAAGGATGCCCGGATCCGCCTTTTGCAGAATCCTGTTAATACCGGTGCTGCGGAGTCCCGGAACTACGCGCTGCGGGAGGCAACCGGAAGGTGGATCGCATTTTTGGACAGTGATGACCTGTGGCTGCCGGAAAAACTGGCAAAGCAGGTTCCCTTTATGGCAAATAACGGCTACCACTTCAGCTATACCCAGTACCGGGAGATGGACGATGACGGTGTTCCCACCGGTGTCCTCTGCACCGGCCCTAAAAAGGTCACCAAGCTGATGCTCTTTGCTTATGACTACATTGGCTGTCTGACGGTTATGTATGAGCGCGAGTTCGTGGGTCTGATCCAGATCCCCAATCTGAAGCGGAGAAATGACTATGCAATGTGGCTGAAGGTGGTAAAAAAGTGTCCCTGCTACCTGCTGCCGGAGCTGCTGGCGGAGTACCGTGTGCGCTCCTCCGGCTCTGTCACCAACCGTAAGGCCGGTGTAATGCGGATCATTAAGTATTACTACATTATGTACCGGGAGAGCGAGGGAATGTGCGCGGTCAGAGCGCTGTTCCAGACCGGTGTGAATCTGGTATTCGGCGTATTAAAGAAGCTGACCTACCGGAAAAAGGATATTCAATAATAGCATTCTTTACCCCGAACCGGTGTTCGGGGTAAAAATTTGAAAAGAGGAAAGAATTATGATACTGTTTCTTGTGCGCCACGGGCAGACCACTGCCAATATCAGCAAGATCTATTCGGGACAGAGTGATGTGCCGCTGACAGAGGCGGGGAGACAGCAGGCAATTGCCCTGCAGCCACTGTTTGCAGATATGAAATTTGACCGCGTTTTCAGCAGTGACCTGAGCCGCGCTATGGATACCCAGCGACTTGCTCTCCCCGGTGTGGAGGGAGAGCGGACACCGCTCCTGCGGGAGGTCGATGTGGGAAGAGCTATGGGCTGCCCCTGGGGACAGGTGCCGGATGCACCGGAGGGCTGGAGCTCCAAAAATGACCCCGATCCGTATGTCAGAGTCGGAGGCGAAAGCTATGGGGATCTGGATGTCCGGGTCCGCAGCTTTCTGGAAATTTTAGAGAAAGATCCCTGTGACCGTGCCATCGCCTTTGTCCACAACGGTGTCATCGGCAGTGTGATGCGTGTCATTTTGGGAAGCAATGTCAGAAGGGGTGCACTGTTTTCTGAAAACTGTGCAGTCCACGCCATAGAATATGACGGCAGCAGCTGGCATCTTCTTGCCTGGAACTATGGGAGTAAGCTGTAATGGGAAAGTTTGACGGTTATTTGATCGGCAAAGGCTTGCGCCGGCAGCTGGAAGAGATACTGTAAACAGGAGGAGAAAGAGATGAGCCTGCGAAAACGGCCAATTCGCATTGGACTGCGGACAATTAAATCTGTTGTGGCGGTGGTCATTGCTATGGCACTGGTGGATGTTTACGGAACAGGGACCTCCAAGCTGACCTTTGCAATGCTGGGCGCAATGGCGGCAATGCAGCCTACCATCCGGGACTCCGTGGAGTCCTGCCTTACCCAGATCGTGGGTGTTCTGTTTGGCGCAATGGTGGGACTGTTGCTGATGCGGCTGCCCATTCCAATGCTGGCGATCGTTGCCATCGGGATCGTGCTGGTGATCACCCTGTATAATGCTCTGAACATCCGATTTTCCGCCAACCTGCCCTGTATGATCGTGCTGACCCTGTGCACTTCGGAGGGTGTCACACCCTTTTCCTATGCCACGGAGCGGATCTGGGATACTGCCATCGGTCTTGCTGTGGGTCTTTTGATCAATCTGCTGGTGTGCCCCTATGACAACAGAAGACGCATCCGGAAAACCGCCCGCAGTCTGGAGCAGGAGCTGCTGTCCTTCCTGGAGGAGCTTCTGGACAATGACGGGGTATTTCCCAATGCGGACAATATGCACCGGAAGATCCGGGAGCTGGAGGCACAGCTGAAGATATTCAAGGGACAAAAGGTGCCGATGAAGCTCCAGGGAAATTACGGAGAGCTGGCGCGGTTTGAACGGTGTGAGGAGAAGGCGCAGCAGTTGATCTCCCATATGGTGGTGCTCTGTGAAATGAAGGAGCTTGGGCGCGTTGACCCGCAGACGGGAAGGCTGCTGCAGGATTGCGGGATCTTTGTTGCCCAAGTACCGGAAAATGAGCCACTTTCCCGGGCGGATGTGGTGACCAATTACCACATCACGGAGCTTCTTCGCCTGCGGACAGAGCTTCTTGAAATACTAAGAAGATAGACAGCACGCTAAATTGAAATTTCCATAGAAAAAGGACCTGCCTTTTTAAGACAGGTCCTTTAAAATTTTACTTAGCCTTCGAAATCGGTGTCGTCGGCATCCAGCTCCTCGTCCAGATCCTCAAAATCCTCAAATTCATCCTTCTTCTTGCGGCCAAACCAGCCCAGCTTGTTGAGAAGCTTCTTTGCCCAGGCAACGATCCGGTCACCGAAGGTAGCAACTACATAAATGATACCGGCAACGGCAGCCAGAGCAGCAAGAACCTTCAGGATCGTGGTAAATGTTTTCATATAAATTACCTCCAGTCAATAGTTTCTATAACAAGTATAACCAATTGCGGCGGAAAATGCAATAGAAATTTACACATAGCCGTACATTCCCCGGACACTTACCTCGCCGGAGCT
>JAZNZZ010000030.1:0-2503 GCA_045595205.1 Faecousia sp. | reverse complement strand
ATGGCAAGGCTCAGCAAAACAGCAGGCAAAATACCCTTTGCGCCATCGTTTTGGGTTGCTTTTTTCAGGTTTCTGGGGGAAATCGCATCGTCCTGAGGTACTACCTCTGCCGGCACATCCTCCGCAACATACTCTTGCAGCGGTGTTGCGCCCTCCGGCAGTGTAAAGGTCACAGGCTCTTTCTTTTCCTTGGGTTCTTCCGGAGGCGCGGTGGTGCTGAACCGAGCAATGGCTACCGTCGGGTCGATCAGCGCCTGCTCCATAGGCATATAGGTGATACGCACCTCTTTGCCGCCGGTCTTATGATTGCGCATCATACGGAACACCAGTACGCACTTAACGCCGTCTTCCACCTGATACAGCAGTTTGTTTTCCTCATCCCAGAGGAACTCCACCAGATCGGTTCTGGAGGCATTGGAAGTAACGCCTACACCGTTTCCGTTCATATAGATGTGATAGTTGCTGCTGCCGTAGATCAGGTTATACTTTCCGTCTGCAGCCTTAACCGTCAAAAGGTTTGCCTTGCCCTGCGTCACGGTTACAAGGCCATAGGGGGTGGTATCGGTAACCGACATTCCGGACGCCGCGTGGCAGAAGTAATAGCGGCTGCCGTTTAACACGCCAACCAGATAGTACTGGCTGCCGTTTGCCGGTGCTTTCACCTTATCGGTGAGCATCGGGATCGCCTGAACGATCTTCTCACCGCACTGGGCGCATACGCCGTTTTTCTGACCGGCGGCATAGCTGGTAGCTTCCTTGGTTACCGTCCACTGGGTGATCTGATGGGCGCCCTCGTTTTTCCGAGTGCCGCAGCTGCATTCCTGCCAGTGGTTGATGGCATCAAAGCTCCACTTGGCGGCATAGCTGTGTTCGTGGACGACCTGCAGCTCCATCGCCACCGTATCCTCGCCCAGCTCGCTCTGGGGTACTGCCAGCATACGAACCGCCTGCGTTTCATCGATCAGGGTCATCCGCCGGAACGCGATCACATACCGGATGCCATCCTCGATCTGGTAGAACATCCTGCTCTCCGGATCCCAATAGAAGGTAATCAGGTCCTCAGAGGTTGTAGCGCTGCTGGACAGGTCAACCTCACCGTCCTTTTGAACGGTGCTGCCGTTTACATCACCCATATAAATTCTCAGCTCACGGGTGGTGAAATAGGAGATCGTGTAAGTATTCGCCTTTTCATTCCAAAGCACATTGACCTGCATAGCTTTCTTCTGCTGATCTGTGGTCAGCAGGGAGAACGGAACGGTATGCTCTACCGATTCCGTGCCGGTCTTATCTCGGAAGTAGTACTTGACCCCGTCTACGGTGCCGGTCAGGTAATAATAACCCTCCGCCACAACAGGGGGAATGTCCACCACCGCTTCCGCACCGCAGATGGTGCAAATGCCGGTCTTGCTGCCGGAGGTCGTCTGGGTGGGGACGGTGGTATACTCCCAGTTGATGACCGTATGGTCGGCATAATCGCTCTTGCCGCCGCACTGACAGGCATACCAGTGACCCTGCTCATCGCTCTGATAGGTGCTGTCACTGTAGCTGTGCTGGTGAACCGCTGCCAGTGTAACGGGATATACGCCCTCATCGGCAAGCTCCGCTTCCGGCACACCCAGCATACGGTAGGCGTTTTTGCTCTGGTTGTACTTGACGACCAGAATGTGATTGTTGCCTGCCTTACGCAGCACCTTGACACCGTTTACCTCGTCTGGGAAGAATGTATGTTTGGCATACTCGCAGGTTGCGTTAGTACCCGTATCCATAATCCCGTCAGAGCCTACAGAATCATAGCAATAGATCCGAATGCCCGTGGAATTGGAGGGATTGGTGTACTGCATCTGGAAGCCGGTATCGCCATCCACCGGCGCTTCCAATGTTACAGGGAATACCCAGCTGTGGTTAAAGTCCTCCGTTACCACCAAAGAGCAGGGTGTCGTATCGGTAACCTGTCCGTGGCGGAAGAAATGGATAGTGCCTGCCACATTGGCTGCCAGATAATAGCTCTCGCCCAGCACCGGTGCATCTACAGGGATGATCTTATATATGCCGGTTCCCCACAGGGTTTGCGTATGGTCACATTCTGTACAGGATTGGCTCTGCGTGCCGTTTTCGGTATCAAATACCCATTCGCCGTAGGTATGGTCCGTGTAGTTGATCTCCTTACCGCAGATCGCGCAAAGCTGGTAGTGCTGCGCTCCGGCAGCATACCATTTTTCATCCTCACTCTTACATTCGTGGGGCTTTAGATCAGCGCCGCAGACACAGACCTCATAGCCTAACTCCTCATCGAGTACATAGCTGTGATTTTCCGGCTCGGTGGCTGCGCCGCAGTGGCAGAAATGCCAGTGACCGCTGACATTATAGGCATATTCCGTACCGTAGCTGTGTGTATGCAGCTGGGCAAGCATTGCCGGATAAACGCCCTCGTTGGCAAGCTCGCTTTCCGGCACACCCAGCATACGCCATTCGCCCTTGGCTTCAAAATACTTCACTGCCAGAA
>JAZNZZ010000029.1:0-2006 GCA_045595205.1 Faecousia sp. | reverse complement strand
GCATCTTGTTTTCTCCCACAAGGGGGGATTTTTTCTTTTCCATAAATACACCTCGAATGTGCATTATAGCAGATAAACAGAAAAAAGCAACTGCCTTCGCATTTATCGTTCAGTCTATCGAATGACATTGTAGGGGCGATTTTCAATCGCCCGCGTGATTTGCAACGCAAATCACCATTGCCTTCGGCAATGACTGTCACCCCCGTTGTCATTGCGAACCAGTGACCTATGTCACTGGTGTGGCAATCTGTAAAGTAAGTATTTGGAACGGATTCCCACGCCAGTGTGTGCACTGGCTCGGAATGACACGGAGGATTGTACGGAGCGATAAATACGAATTTGGCGGGCAAGCGCCCGCGGGCTCCCCGTGCATAGCGCGTTTGTTTTCGTAACATTTTTTGCTCGGTAACGGCAGAATATATCGTTACCGAGCGCTATTGAAAAAATTTTCTTGCCATATTCGTAAAATTCTAATATAATAGTAATGCAAAAAGCGAAAGGAGACTGACTTATGAAAAAGATTATCTGTGTTTTACTTTCTTTGATCCTTGTTTTCGGTCTGTGTGCCTGCGGCGGCAGCGGCACAAAGGCAGACCCCAATGCACTGCAGGCAGGCTTTTCCCGTCTGGACTGCATTCCCGAAGATCCCCTGGTACATATTGCCGGCGGCACTGCTGCTGACGATCCTGCCACCGACGGTCTGCTGGACAATCTGGCTGTGACCTGTGTTTCCCTGAAGAAGGGGGATTCCACCTACCTGATCTACACCGTTGATATCGTGGATGTTACGGATTATTACAAGCTGGTGGAAAAGGGCGTTTCCGAGGCCACCGGTGTTCCTGTTGGCAATATCATCATCAACGCTACCCACACCCACTCCGCCCCCACTCTGAAATCCACCGACATCAATCTGCCCGGCGCGGCCAACTATCTGAGCAAGTTCACCACCACCTGTGTGGATGCAGCCAAAGCAGCTGTTGCAGACCTGAGCGCTGTGGGCGAGATCTCCTACGGCAGCATTATGACCGAGCATATGGTCCGTGTCCGTCACTACCGTATGAACGACGGCTCTACCTACGGCAACGGTCACGGCACCTCTGAGGGACTGGCCTCCGGCTATAAGGAGCATCTGTATCCCTCTGACGAGGAGTGCCAGGTGATCCGCATTTCCCGTACCGCTGAGGACAAGAAGGACATCGTCCTGTTCAACCTGGGCGCCCACGCCACCATCGTCAGCGGCACCAACACCTCTGCCCTGTCTGCTGACTTCCCCTTCCCCGCCCGTCAGTACATCGAGGAGAATGGGGATGTCCACGCTGCTTACTTTATTGCAGCCGCCGGTGATCAGACCCCCGGCAGCAAGATCCCCGGAGAGATCACCAATAAGAACCACTTTGCTTACGGTGAGCAGCTGGGTCAGTATGTTCTGGACTGCCTGGAGAAGAATATGACCGTCTCCACCACCAGTGATATTAAGCTGCACAATGAGGACTATGTTGCCAAGCGCAATAAGGAAGGCATCGACGATCCTGTCCGGGTGCAGCAGGCCAGCGAGATCGCCACACTTAAGAGTCAGGCCGGCGGCAGCGTCACCAGTGCAGTGAAGGCGAAGATCAAGGAGTATGGCTTTAACTCCATCTATGAGGTTACGGCACTGCTCTCCCGCAGCAGCGCACCTGAAACCGGCTCTTTCCCCATCGGCACTATGCTGCTGGGTGATGTGGGTCTGGTGTTCTTTGCCGGCGAGATGTTCGGCTCTCAGGGCAGAACGCTGAAGGACGAGAGCCCTGTGTTCACCTTCATCATCACCTGCTCCGAGGACGATCAGGGCTACTACCCCAATGCCACCGCTAAGGAAGAGAACTTCTACGAGTACCAGATCACCAAGTATGAGATGGGCACCGGCGAGGCCGTTGTCAATCGTTACTGCGAGGTGCTGAAGGCACTGAAGGAAGGCACCGAGATCCCTGCCCTTCCCACTCCCTGATAAACAAAACAAATCCGCC
>JAZNZZ010000028.1:0-3473 GCA_045595205.1 Faecousia sp. | reverse complement strand
ATTGTGCAATGACAGAGCGTTTTACAGATGCCAATGCTGTCACCTCCCGTCTTGCTGAGAATTCCTACCACGGCTACGGCTTAAAGGCGGGAATGCTGCTGGACCACTGCTTTGTTACCCACGGCGTGAAGCCTTTGTCCTATGCGCTGATCACCAAAACCTTTGACGGGAAATACCCGTCTGACCATTATCCGGTCCTTATTGAGGCAGAGCTGTAAAATAACTTCCATATATACGCACTATACACGAACAGCCCACCTCCCTCTGAGAGGGGGGGTGGGCGAAAATCTTTGATGCTTGGCCGGGGGAGTGTTATATCTTAAGGATATGACACTCCCCCGGCCTTTTTGCAGGGATCTTTTACCGTTCAAAGGTGAAATCCCGGAAGGTGATGTTTGCACCGGTGGAAAGTCTGGCGGTGAAGGTGCATCGGTAACTGCCCGGGGCGAGGTCATCCTTTTGGATCTCTCCCTGCATCACCGCTTTTTCAATGTACTGTGTGAAGCGGTAGAGATTGAAGGTGTACATTTCATCCTGATGACCGAAGCAGGTGGCCTCCTGTACCGTCTCTCCCTTTTGGGAGATGTTCACGGTGATGGAGGAGATGCGGTAGTTTGCGGTGACAATGCCGGCAAACATATTGTCAAAGGTGGGGGTGTCTGTATAGTCAGTGATCTTTGCCTCCGGCAGGGGACTGGGGTCGATGAGCTCCTTGCAGGTCACCGGCAGATAACCCTTTTTGAAAAGGGTGTTATAGGTCCATTCCTTATCCATAATTTCACAGGGATAGACCTGCTGCTGCAGACCCTCGTGGAAATAAGGCTCCTGGAGCTCCTCCGGCCCGGAGGTCTGCTCCAGCACCGTAACAAAGCTCTTTTCTCCGTCAATGGTGCCGTCGGGCAGGTACACCGGGTTGGTGGTCACCGCCATAACTGCGTGACCGGCACCGCTTTTGTTGATCAGCACCATTCCGTCACCCTTTTGCAGCTGGGCATAGGCGGCAAACATCCGCTGCTCTCCGTTTGCTTTCACAATATCCTTGGAGTTGTTCTCTGCGGAAAATCTGGTGCCTGCATATTCGTAGTCACCCACCCTGGGACAGCCGAAAAATTCCGTCATTTCCCCGGTGAAGCCAAACTGAATGGAGGGGGAGATCCGCGCCCACGCCCAGAACAGCTGATCGGCGCAGTCGTTACCGATGCGTGACCGGCGGAATTCGTGGTTGTTGGCTCTGCCGGACAGAAGCTCCGTGGAAAGTCCGGTGAGGGTGTAGACGCCGTCCTCACTTTTTTCTGTGGCAAAGGACAGAAAGCTGTAGTAGCTGCCGCTGCCGTGGGTGTAAGGAATACCCTGATAGATCCGACCCTTGTAGAAGGTGGATACTTCCCCGGGGGCTTCTTCTTCATCTGCAACAAGACCCTGGGAGTTGTTGCGCCGGGAGTAGGTGAAGGTCTCTGCCGGTGTCCACAAAATGGCAGACTGCTCCCGCATTGCCTGCTCCACCACATCCCGCCGATAGGCAAGGATCTCTTCCGGCGATTCCGGCTCGGTGGGGGAGACTGTGGGATAATCCGGGGCAAAAGCTGCTTCCTTCTCAGCGGCGCAGCCGCTGAGAAGGAGAAGCACTGCAATGGTCAAACATAAAAGCTTTTTCATTCGGTCTTTTCCTGCCTTGCCTTTTTCGCCAGCCGCTTCTTTCTGCTTCTGCGGCAGAGGAAGATAATGCCAACTACGATTCCGGCGATCAGGAGCAGGTAGGGGCTTGCCACAATGACAAAGATAAACAGCTCCACAAAGAAGTCACCGATATTCTCCAGGCTTGCGACAAAGCCGGTAACGATGCGGTCCCAGACGGTCACCGGCTCCTCTGTGACGGTGTACTCCCGTACCTCGTCGATGTCCAGGTTGACGGTGGCATAGTCCACCATATTGTCATACAGCCGCAGCTGGGAAGCCACGGATTCCAGCTCCGTGCGTACATCCGTCAGCCGCTTCTCAATGGTCAGCAGATCCTCCATAGTCTCTGCCTTGGCAAGGAGCTCCAGCAGACGGGCCTGCTCTGTCTCCAAAGCGGCAACGCGGCTTTGGGTGTCCACATAAGAGAGGGTGATGTTTTCTACATTCTCGCTGCTGGAGACAATGTTGGCATTGTCTGTCACATGGCTTACAAACTGGTCCACAGACTTTGCGGGAATGCGGATGATCATTGTGGCGCTGCGGTAACGGGCACCGGAATAGCGGCTGCCGTTGTATACATCCCGCTCCTCCACATAGCCCTCCAGTTCGGAGATCTTTGCATCCACCGCTGTCAGAAGGGCATCCAGGTCCTCGGTCTCAGCGGAAAGGCGGAGCTTTCTTACCAGCTTCTGCCCGTCGGCCTGGGGTGTGGCAACGGTGTTGCCGCCGCTGAGCTGGTCGGAAACGGTGGCACCCATTTCTTCCATGGCGGAATCCTTATACCCGGCACTTTCTGCGCCGCAGCCGAAGAGTAAAGTTGCTGCCAAAAGTAAAGATACCAATAAAGTAAGCTGCTTTTTCATAAAAAGACCTCCTTTTTTTGTTCTCCACCTTCAGCATACAGGGAATAATTCGCGCTGTCAACACATATCTGCTCATAAAAGTTTAAAATTTTTGTAAAAAGCTGCAAAAAGGGTGACTGTCATTCTGAGGACCCTGAGCGTAGTCGAAGGGGACGAAGAATCTCCTTGTACAGGGAGGCTCCTTCGACGCGCTGTGTTTGCTCAGGATGACACCTCCCTGACTGAATGACATTGCCTGATACTGGGTCGCTCTTTTTGTGCATTATCACGGAAAATGCCCCTGTATCGCAGCGTGTGTACTTCTACTGTGTATAAATGTGCGCTTGTGATGGATTTTTTGTTGACAAGCAGGCGTTTCAGTGCTATAGTAAGACAATCAAAACCCCTTTTGAGGGGGACGAAAAGGAGAAATCGTTATGAAAAAGATTATTGCGATCCTGATGGCGGCTATGATGCTGCTGTCTATGGCTGCTTGCGGTACAGAGCAGGCGCAGCCCACCACCGATCCTGACCAGGGTGCTGAGCAGACCAAAGGCACTGAGCCGCAGGAGAGCGGGAAGTATGTGATCGGCATCTGCCAGTTTATGCCCCACCCTGCACTGGACAAGGCCACCGAGGGCTTTATCGCCGCTGTGGAAGAGGGCCTGGGCAAGGACAATGTGACCTTCGACAATCAGAACGCTGCCGGTGAGGCCTCCAACTGCTCCACCATCATCAACGGTCTGGTTTCCTCCAAGGTGGATCTGATCATGGCAAACGCTACCCCCGCTGTGGCAGCTGCCTACAATGCTACCGAGGATATTCCGTCTCTGGGTACCTCCGTTACCGAGTACGGCGTGGCTCTGGGCATTGAAAACTTCTGCGGCACTGTGGGTGCCAATGTCTCCGGTACCGGTGACCTGGCTGACCTGGAGAAGCAGGCACAGATGATCA
>JAZNZZ010000027.1:0-11840 GCA_045595205.1 Faecousia sp. | reverse complement strand
CGCTGAAAGAAAAAATGGAAAAGCTTATGGCACAGCAGCCGGAATTCCTCACCACCCAGGCATATATGGCATATTTTGACGATATGTATGCCTTTTCCCCCACCCGTATCCCCAGATAAATTCCAATTTATCGTGCTGTTTGAAAATATAAACCGTAGGGGAGGGTCTTGACCCTCCCGCCTGAAAATGCCTGCATTTTCAGGATTTACGAAGTAAATACCAATATAATTCCCTTTGGGAATTGTGATTTGCGTAGCAAATCACCGGGAGGGTCAAGACCCTCCCCTACGATGACAGAGCGATAAACCGGAATTTCGTTTTACACTTAGGTTTCTCTCTATAACAGATTCCACCAGGTCAGGCTATGGGCCTCGGCTACGGCGCTGACCAGACTGGCAATGCGGCGGCACAGGGCGGCAAGCTCTGTGTTGCCGCAGCCTTCTATCTGGGCAAACAGTCCGTCGATCTCATCCATAGGGCCGTGGTCGGAGAAGGCTGCCGAGGCGTGCCACTTTTCCTCCCAGAGGGCGCGGGCCTGCAGTGCCTTTTCCCTTGCCTTTTCCGTTTGTCCCGAAAGGGCAGTATCCGCTGCCTCCTCCAGAGTCCGGGACACCGGGGTATGGATGTCCTCCGCTTCCTTCCACACTGCCAGTCCCGCCCCAAGGAGCGCCAGCATCAGCGTGATCCCCAAAAGAAACCGTCCCATTTTCAGCGCTCCTTCCTGTAAAACTGCACATTATCGCCTCCCGTGAAGGTCAGAAGCCAGGTGTCCTTCAGGGTGGCATTTTCTTTTTTCAGGACCTTTTCCAGCCAAAGCCGGTCCTTTCCCGATTTCTGCAGGTTCTGCCGCAGCACCTTCCCGTCGGATACAAGGGTCAGAGGCAGGTGCTGCTTGGATGCCTTGATCCCCGCATCCCTTGCGCTGGCAGGCTTCTCCCCGGGAAAGGGAAACACCGACAGATTTCCGTTGGTCTCCAAAATGGCATACTGCACCGCCGCTAAGTCCAGCACATCCTTTTCCCGCAGATGTCCCGTCAGCTCGTCCATAGTCACCCGGGTCTTGCGGAGATTCTCCTGCAAAATGTTGCCGTTTTCAATAAGGATCACCGGCTTGCCGCAAAGAAGCCTGCGCAGTCTCAGACTTTTCAGGGACAGGTGGCTCAGGATCAGCTCCATCCCCAGCACCGTGAGAATGGGCACAAGTCCGTAAAAAAGGGGGATGCCCCCCTCCTCCATAGGAATGGAGGCAAGGTTTGCCACCAGCATCGTCACCACAAATTCCGAAGGCTCCATCTGTCCGATCTGCCGCTTGCCCATCAGCCGGATCACCGCGATCAGCACCGAATACAAAATAATTGTCCGCAGGTACGATAATATCAAGCCCTTCACCTCTTGACAGTAGTGTGCCACAATAAGGGCGCAAAATACAAAACGCATTTACTGCAATTCAAATTACAATTTGTCGCTCTGTTCGATGATCCTAAATTGTAGGGGAGGGTCTTGACCCTCCCGCCTGAAAATGTTTGCATTTTCAGGATTTACGAAGTAAATACCAATATAATTCCCTTTGGGAATTGTGATTTGCGTAGCAAATCACCGGGAGGGTCAAGACCCTCCCCTACGATAACAGCGCGACAAATATGAATTTGTTTGCAAAAAAACGGTGCTGCGATGGCAGCACCGTTTATATATGGCAAAAACCGCAGGCAACCTGCGGTTTTGCATTCAGAAAAGAGAGGAAAATGAAAAAAGTGAAAAATTTTCTGTGTCTACATAATATCTTTAAAATATGAAGAAAGAAAGTGTATAGATATTAAAAAAGTATTAAGCGCTGAAAATTTTTACTGCTTCTTTACTTTCTGCGGAATAATTGATACAATAACAAAAATATGCTTTGGGAGTTTTCTATGCTGGATAAATTGGCAGCGGTGGAAAGCCGCTATGAGGAAATATGCGCCCGGTCGGAGCAGCCGGATTTTTATAATGATCCCAAAAGGGCTGCCGCCTTTCTCCGGGAAAAGAACGAGCTAGAGCCTATTATCGAGGCGTATCAGGCTTACCGCCGGGCGGAGCAGGATATGGCGGATGCTCAGGAGCTGATGTCCGATCCCGATATGAAGGAGCTGTGCCAGCAGACCTTTGCAGAAGCCAGGGAGAACAAGGAAAGCCTGTTCCGTCAGCTGCAGATCCTGCTGCTGCCCAAGGACCCCAATGACGAAAAGAGCGTCATTATGGAGATCCGGGGCGGTGTAGGCGGTGAGGAAAGTGCCCTGTTTGCCCACAGTCTGTTCCGTATGTACTCTATGTACGCCGCCCAGAAGGGGTGGAGCGTGGAGCTGATGAACTACAACGAGACGGAGCTGGGAGGCGTAAAGGAAGCGGACTTTGTGATAAACGGCCGGGGTGCCTGGTCAAGACTGAAGTACGAGTCCGGTGTCCACCGGGTCCAGCGTGTGCCGGAGACGGAGTCCGGCGGCCGTGTCCACACCTCCACCGCCACGGTGGCGGTGCTGCCGGAGATGGAAGAGGCTTCTGTGCAGATCGATCCCGGTGACATTGAGATGCAGGTCTACCGCGCCTCCGGTGCAGGCGGTCAGCACGTGAACAAGACAAGCTCCGCTGTGCGCCTGATCCACAAGCCCTCCGGCATTGTGGTTGCCTGTCAGGAGGAGCGAAGCCAGCTGCAGAACCGGGAGAAGTGTATGCGGATGCTTGCCTCCAAGCTTTATGAGATCGAGAGGGAAAAGCTGGATGCCGCCGTCACCGGTATGCGCCGCAGTCAGGTGGGCACGGGTATGCGAAACGAGCGCATCCGCACCTACAATTTCCCCCAGGGTCGTGTGACGGATCACCGCATCGGTCTGACCCTTTATAAGATCGATGCTGTTATGGACGGTGCCATTGACGAGATCATCGATGCCCTCGCCACAGCGGATCAGGCAGAAAAGCTGAAAAACGCCCAATAACGCCTTCCTCCAGGGGAAGGCATAAAGGAGAAAAATATGGTTTTTATTACGAATTCACCGGAGGAGACGGAGGAAGTGGGTGCTGCCCTGGGAAAGGTTCTGAAGCCGGGGACGGTGCTTGCCTACACCGGGGATCTGGGGGCAGGAAAAACCGCCTTCACCCGGGGACTTGCCCGGGGTCTGGGCGCTTCCGACCGTGTCACCAGTCCCACCTACACCATCGTCAACGAGTATCTCTCCGGGCGGCTTCCTCTGTTCCATTTTGATATGTACCGGCTTCACTCCTCCGATGACCTGTGGGACATCGGCTGGGAGGATTATCTGGTGCGGGGCGGCATCTGCGCCGTGGAATGGAGCGAGAATATACAGGATGCTTTGGAGTCCCCCGTGTGGGTTCGCATTGAAAAATGCGGAGACACTACCCGCAGGATCACCATAGAGGGAGGAGATCAAATTGAAGCTTTTGGCCTTTGAGACCTCTGCCAAGGCAGGCAGTGTGGCGCTGCTGGAGGATGGCGTTCTTCTGGCAGAGAGCTATCAGAACACAGGACTCACCCATTCTCAGACCCTGCTTTCTATGGCAGAGGATATGCTGAAAAGCTGCGGTCTGACCCCAAAGGCTGTGGAGGCAGTGGCAGTTGCCGCAGGTCCGGGAAGCTTTACCGGGGTTCGCATCGGCGTTGCCGCCGCAAAGGGCTTTGCCTGGGGCGGTGAAAAACCCCTTTACGGTGTGTCCACTCTGGAGGCAATGGCTCTGGGTCTGGGTGTTCACACAGGCTATGTGCTGCCGGTGATGGATGCAAGGCGAAGCCAGGTGTACAACGCCCTTTTCCACGCACAAAGCGGTGTGCTCACCCGGAAATGTGAGGACCGCGCCATCTCCCTGCAGGAGCTGGGAGAGGAAATAAAAAATTTGGAAGAACCGATTTTTCTTGTTGGAGACGGCAGCATTTTGTGCTACAATACCCTTAAGGACAAAGCGCCCACCCTTGTGCTTCCCCCGGAGCACAAAATGCACCAGCGTGCCGCCGGTGTGGGTCTTGCTGCAGCGGCTGCGATCGCCCGGGGAGAGACCGGAGCTGCCGCCGGTCTGCAGCCCAACTATTTAAGACTTTCCCAAGCAGAGCGTGAGCGCCTCGCCCGGGAACAAAAATAAAGGAGACAGAGAAAAATGGGTAAGGTTCATATTTTCAACCATCCTTTGATCGCCCACAAGCTGGCGATCCTGCGTAACAAGAAAACAAGTGTCAAGGAATTCCGTGAGCTGGTAGGCGAGATCGCCGGTCTGATGTGCTACGAGGCCACCCGCAACCTGCCCACCCGTGAGGTGGAGGTGGAGACCCCTCTGGCAACGGCAAAATGCCGGATGCTGGCAGGCAAGAAGCATGCCATCGTTCCCATCCTCCGCGCCGGTCTGGGTATGGTGGATGCTATGGTCGCCCTGATCCCCTCTGCAAAGATCGGTCACATCGGTCTGTACCGTGACCCCGTGACCCACCTGCCTGTGGAATACTACTGCAAGCTCCCCGATGACATCGGCAACCGTCACGTTTTCGTGGTAGATCCTATGCTTGCCACCGGCGGCAGCGCTGTGGCTGCCATCGATTTTCTGAAGCAGCACGGCTGCAAGACCATTTCTATGCTGAACATCATCGGCTGTCCTGAGGGTGTGGCTGCAGTGCAGAAGGCACATCCCGATGTGGACATTTACCTTGCCGCCCAGGACGAGTGCCTGAACGAGCATAAGTACATCCTGCCCGGTCTGGGCGATGCCGGTGACCGTATCTTCGGCACAAAGTAAACGGGACGGAGCGGACAGTGCCTTACAGCAAGCCGGTTCGGCGGAAAATGTCCTGTGGCTGCACGCGAAAATTTAGATAAAAAGCATCGGCAAACGGGTTCGTTTGCCGATGCTTTTGTCTATGATCTCTTTTGTTGGAAAACGCCTTTTAAACACAGCTTTCCCACCAGGACATATGATATGCTTGCCCTGTGGCAATGAATTCACACAAGTGGCAGCTCCGCTCCCGCATTTTTCAGCAAGCCACCGCCTGCGCAGTGCGCCACTGTTCAGTGCTTATCTCCTTCTCAGCAGGAGTTTGCCGCCGGTGGCGCCGGTGGACACCGCGTTTTCTGTGGCGAGCTTGCCCCCTACAATGACCCAGCGCAGACCCTCGGCACGGTGGTGCACCTCCGTATAGGTGGCTCTGTCAATAACGGTTTCGGGATCGAAGATGCAAAGGTCCGCATCGCAGTAAATATCGCAGCCCTCCCGGTTGGCTTTTTCCAGCATTTTCAGTGTGGTATGCACCTTGCCGTGGTTTTTGAAGCCGCAGGCCTTATGGTGGGACAGAACGCCCCGTGCATCGGATGCCTTTACGATGGTGATAAACTCCTCCACCGCCTCCACCAGCTGGTCAGATTCGCTGCGGATATGGGCAGAGACCATACCCCCCTTTTCCTTTGCCACCCTGGCCAGGGCGATCAGCTCCTCCGTTTCCGCATAGCAGCTGGGGGTATAGATCAGACCAAAGGACACACCCACAGCGCCCGCATCCATAGCGTCCTCCAGAAGGACCTTCATTTTTTCGATCTCGTCCTCTGTGGCGGGGCGGACCTCCATTCCCATTACCGCTTTCCGAATGGCCTTATGTCCTGCAAAGGTGGCAATGTTGGCACCCTGCGGGACATTTTTCGCCCTTTCTATGAACTCGCTCATTGGAATCAGCCGGTCCTCCTCCCAGGCGGGGTAGAGGGTAGAGCCGCACTGTCCGCCGATGCTGGTGGTGATGCCCTGCTCCACCTTTTCCGGCTGCAGAGGGTATTTCAAAACCACGCTGTCCGCGTGGCTGTGGGAGTCGATAAAGCCGGGGGTCACCATAAGCCCCGTGGCATCCAGCACCGTTTTCGCATTTCCAAGATCAAAGCCGATAACGGCAATTTTTCCGTCCTTTACCGCCACATCTGCAGCTAAGCCCTCCTTGCCGCTGCCGTCTAGCACCGTACCGTTTTTGATCAGAATGTCGAACATTTGCTGTTCCTCCAAAAGGCATTTTCTGCATTATGGCACAGGCTTTTCAAATTGGAAAGCTTTTGTGCAAAGGAAAGGCTAGGTTGCAAGCTAAACAAAAGCAGAGAGAGACACTATCGGTAATAATGATACTTAATACCCTTAAAGCCCAGAATATTCGCCATTATTATCCAAAAAACACTTGCAATCGGTCTCATCCACCAACCAACAAGAAGCCACCACACGAGACCGTGTCTCTTCCTGTTTACATCCAACCATCCACTTCTTCGCGCCATTTCTTCTCCTTATGCAATATTGTTATATAACCATCTTCTTTGTCATAAAAACTATAACACACCTACCATACATTTGCAATAATCATATACCCCTCTACACCAACAAAAAACTTTTCGAAGCAAAATCGATCCCAGTATGTACTATCGCAAGCAGAAATAGGACTTGTGTTATAGCAAGCGGTAAAGTAAATGTTTGGAACGGATTCCCACGCCAGTGTTCGCACTGGCTCGGAATGACACGGAAAGCCGTGCTGCAAAAAGCAACACGGCTTTTGTTATTTATGAAACAGGGGGAAGGGATATGCTGGGGATGTTCAGCTCGTCCTGCTTGGCAGGGTCGTGATTCCGGGTGGTGGTGTATTCCATATTGCCGCTTTCATCGGCGGTGACATGGATGTAACCGTGGATCAGATCGTACAAAAGCTCACTTCCCGCAAACTGGTATCGCTGGCGGGTGTTGTAATTGACAGGCACACGGGCCATTGCCACAGACAGCTCCGGGGACACCGCGTTCAGGAACATATCGGAGCTGGAGGTGGGATGACCGTGGTGCGGGACCTTCAGAAAGTCCGTGTCCAGCAGTGCCGGATCGGTTTCTCTCAGGAGCATCTCCTCACCGGCAACATACAGATCCGCCGCAAAAAGGGCAGAATGCTCTTTAAAATCAAAGCGGTGGACGATGGACAGGTCATTGATCTGACCGGAGGGTATGCGAACAACTGTATCATAGGGTCTGGGCCAGAGGACGGTCATTTTGACATCACCGAATTCCAGCACCGTGCCCTGTGCGATCTTTTCGCAGGGGATGTTTTTCTCCGCGCAAACATCACCCACCATAGTATCCTTTTCAGAGCTTCCCTCACCGGCGCCCCGCCAATAGACCTGATCCACACCGATGAGGTCCAGAATGCCTCCGTCCCGGTTTGATTCATCAAAAGCACCGTTCTGGTGATCGCTGTGGGGATGGGTCACCAAAATACAGTCCAGATGCTCCACGCCCATCTGCTGCAGATTCCGCAGCAGCACCGGACCGTAGGCTGCAGGGGCAGTGTCGATGAGCATCAGCTGACCGTTGGGGAACACCACAAGGGTGCTGTCGCCCCATTTGTCCACATTCTGCTGATTCCTGCTGATGTGGATGCCCTCGCCCGCCATAAAGAAATAGTGCATTTTTCCGTCACTTCTGGCTTTTTCCAGATCCTCCGCCGTCCAGGGGCACATATAGGGAGTGTAGTCCATCTCCGCCGGGGCGGTGGTCTCAGTGGGTGCCTCCGTGCTCTCCGGCGAAGGTGTGCCGCAAGCTGTCAGACTCACAAGGAGCAGAAGCGCCAAAACAAAACAAATTTTCTTTTTCATAGTTACCTCCTGAATAATAATTCCACCAAGTATTACTTATTCGGATCAAAGCGGTTCAGGCGCTCCACCTCATACGAAGGAGATCCTTCGTCGCGTCTTAATCAATGTATGATTGCCACCGGCAATCATTGTTATTAGAAGATTCGCTGCGCTCTGCAGCACGCTCAGGATGACAAGGAGGACCGTCGGGGACGCCGGTCCCTACATTGGCGGCGCTTTTCTAAGAGGACCGTCGGGGACGCCGGTCCCTACAATGCGCTGATCTCCATCGTTAGAATCCGTAAGCTTGAAGGAGATCCTTGGTCCCCTTCGACTACGCTCAGGGTCCTCAGGATGACCTTTTTTCCCTCAGGATGACCTTTTTTCTACGGTTGGGGCAGCAAGGGGCGGGTCAGGATCTCCTGGGCAAGCTTTGTCATTTCATCCGGGGTGACCCGAAAGCCGTCCCTGTGCCACTGAAGGATCATAGACATCAGACCGCACAGGGAAAACGCCATAGCAAGACCCTGAATATCCGGGGGAAGGATCTTAAACTGCCGGGGGTAATGCCCCTCCCGAAGGGCAAAGCTATTGGCCCGCTCCACCAGAATGCCGCTTAAGGAGCTGCGGTGCAGGGCATCCAGAAGCAACCTGTTTTCATACCAGAACAGGAAGTACAGGTCCAGATCCCCCATTGCAGTGCCTCTTTCTTTGTTCTGGCTGGTGGGCATTTCAAAAAATTGTGCAAGGGTATGGTCGATGAGTGCGTGGAGCGCCCCGTCCTTACCGGAGAAATACCGGTAAAAGGCTTTTCGGGGGATCTGCAGAAAATCGCAAAGGTCGCTGACAGAAATATCCTCATAGTTGTGCCGGAGCATCAGCTGCAAAAGTCCCTGCTCCAGCTCCCTCTGGCGGTTGATGGACTGCTCCGACTGACAGTTCTTATACACCCGGAACACCTCCCTTTCTTACTAAATTATACCACAATTGCCAATCCGTGCAACCGTTATTGTTTAAATTGCCCAAAAATCGGGGTAATAAATTTTTTACGGGTGTCACAAAAGTGACATTTTGTGTCTGGAAAATGAACAAGAAATATTTTATAATAGCTGTGATATGCAGGGGGTATCCCTGCACCAAAAAGGAGGATACAAATATGGCGAAAAAACCTGTTACTCTGGATGCCAAGGGTTACCGTAAATTCGGCATACGGGATAAGCTGGCATATGCCGCCGGCGACCTTGGCTGCAATATGAGCTTTGCGCTGAAAGGCACAGTGCAAACCTTCTGGCTGGTTTATATGATGATGGAAACCGGTCTGCTTTCTATCCTGCTCCTGCTGGTACAGATCTGGGATGCTGTCAACGATCCGCTGATCGGTACGATGATCGATAACGACAAGAGAGCTTACAAGCGCGGTAAGTTTAAGCAGTACATCTTCATCGGTGCCTGCGGTCTGCTTTTGGGCGGCGCAGCCGTGTTCCTGCCGTTCCCCAACGCACCTGTGGTGCTGAAGGCGGTGCTGTTCGTTCTGGGTTACATCATCTGGGATGCCTTCTACACCATTGCCAATGTTCCCTACGGCTCTATGCTTTCTCTCGTCACCGAGGATGTGGGTGAGCGTGCACAGCTGTCCACCTGGCGTTCCATTGGCTCTATGATCGGCAATATGCTGCCCAGTATCATTTTGCCGATGCTGATCTGGCAGAAGGTCAACTATGACGGCACTACCGATTTCCTGAATAAGATCGAGATCCCCGAGGGCTTCGACAAGACCCAGTTCCTGTCCAACCCCCTCACCGGCGAGGCCTACCAGATCGGCGAAAAGGTTCTGAGCCCCGCAACCGGCAAGCAGGTGGAGATCCTGCTGGGCGAACGCGTTTTCTGGGCAGCGCTCATTATGGGCATTTTGGGCTTCATTGCCTTTATGTTTATGCTTAAGACCATCACCGTCCGCGTGGACGAAAACTCCGTCAAGACCAATGAGTCAACCGAAAAGTTCAATGTCTTTAAGGCCTTCGGCAGCTTCCTGAGAAACCGTCCCGCCGTGGGCGCTACCCTGGCTGCTATGGGTATGTTCCTGGGTATGAATGCCGCTACCACCGCAAACACCATTATGTTCGCTACCTACTTCAATATGGCCTCCTTGTCCGGCCTGGTACAGATGATCGGCTTTTTGCCAATGTTCCTGTTTATGCCCTTCATCACCAAGATCGTCAAGAAGTTCGGCAAGAAGGAAGCTTCCGTTGCAGGCACGCTTGTTTCCCTGGTGGGCGGTGTCGTTATGCTGATCTTCCCCCTGATCAAGAATGTCAACGCAGCACTGATCGTTTACCTGCTTGGACTTGTGATCTTCGGCATCGGTATGGGTGTTTACACCTGTGTTTCCTGGGCACTGATGGCTGATGCGATCGACTACAACGAGTGGAAGTTCGGCAAGCGCGAGGAGGGCACTGTCTACTCCCTGCACTCCTTCTTCCGTAAGCTGGCACAGGGTGTCGGTCCCTCCGTGGTTCTGCTGATCATGGGCGCTCTGGGCTATGTTTCCAGTCTGGGCACCATCGGTCAGAGCGCACAGACCGCACACAATATGTGCTGGCTGGTAGGCGGTCTGTATATGTTCAGCGCTGTTCTGCAGTTTGTGGGCCTTGCCGTGATCTACAATCTGGACAAGAAGACCCTGGCAAAGATGAACAAGGAGCTGGGCCGCGACACCACCGAATAATATTCGATGTCACCCTGTCCGTCTTCCGGTAGGGTGACATTGACCCCCATATCAACCCCACAGTAAGGAGAGAACTGAATGAGAACTGTATTGAATCTGAACGAAAACTGGCTGTTTGCCAAGGACACCACCGACATCACCTGCCGGGAGGGTGTCACTGTCAACCTGCCCCACACCTGGAATGCCGAGGACGGCTTCGACGGTGGCAACGACTACTTCCGTGGTGCCTGCCTGTATGTCAAGACCCTGAAAAAGTCTGAGCTGCCTGCTTCCGACCTGTATTATCTGGAGTTCCGGGGTGCCAACTCCTCTGCTCAGGTGTATGTAAACGGCAAGCAGCTGGCAGAGCATCACGGCGGCTACTCCACCTGGAGAGTGAACATCACCGAAGCACTCACGGAAAACACCGAGATCGCAGTGGTGGTGGACAACGCTCCCAACGAGACGGTGTATCCCCAGATGGCAGACTTCACCTTCTACGGCGGTCTGTACCGCGGTGTGAATCTGATCTGCGCCAACAATGCCCACTTTGACCTTGATTACCACGGCGCACCCGGCATTGCCATCACCCCTGTGGTGGAGGGCAAGAATGCATCCGTGACGGTGGAGGTCTTTGTAAAGAATCTGAAAGAAAATCAGACTCTGGTCTACGCCATCTACGATAAGGAAGAAAACGAGCTGCAGAAGCTGGAGACCACGGATACCAAGGTCACCTTCACCATTTCTGATGTGCATCTGTGGCACGGCCGCAAGGATCCCTATCTCTACTGCTGTGAGGTGGAGATCGTGGAGAACGGTGAGGTGCTGGACAATGTGTGCAACCGCTTTGGCTGCCGTTCCTTCCGCATCGATCCCAACAACGGCTTCATCCTCAACGGTGAGGAGTACCCCCTGCGCGGTGTCTCCCGGCATCAGGACCGCTGGGGCGTGGGCAATGCCCTGCTTCCCGAGCATCACGAAGAGGACATCGATCTGATCTGCGAGGTGGGTGCTACCACTATCCGTCTTGCCCACTATCAGCACGATCAGTATTTCTACGATCTGTGTGACGAGCGCGGTCTGGTGCTCTGGGCAGAGATCCCCTACATCTCCCGGCATATGCCCGGCGGCCGGGAAAACACCATCTCCCAGATGAAGGAGCTGGTGTATCAGAACTACAACCACCCCTCCATCGTGGTTTGGGGTCTGTCCAACGAGATCTCCATCGGCGGCTCTACCGAGGATCTGCTGGAGAATCACCGTATCCTTAATGATATGGTCCACGAAATGGACAAGACCCGTCTGACCACCATTGCCGCGGTGTCTATGTGCAAGATGGATGATCCCTATCTTCTGATCCCCGATGTGGTTTCCTACAACCACTACTTCGGCTGGTACGGCGGCGATACCTCCATGAACGCCCCCTGGTTTGACAAGTTCCATGACAAGTATCCAGACACCCCCATCGGCTGCTCCGAATACGGCTGCGAAGCAGTGAACTGGCATACCTCTGATCCCAAGCAGGGTGA
>JAZNZZ010000026.1:0-5026 GCA_045595205.1 Faecousia sp. | reverse complement strand
ATCTCATCAAGCCGCAGGAGGGTTTATGCACGGCTATGCCGTGATGATATACCATCGCAAAGCGATGGATGATATACAGCCCCGTTGGGGCTGATGATATGCCAAGCCTGCGGCTTGGATAAAAAAAGAAGTAACTTTTGGTAGACAAAAGTTACTTCTTTTTTGGAGCAGGGTACGGGAGTCGAACCCGCCTTCACGGCTTGGGAAGCCGTTGTATTACCGATATACGAACCCTGCAGGCTGAAGCTATTATAGCAAATCCTCCTGTAGAAAGCAAGACCTTTTTGTCTTGACTTCGCTCAAAGAGAAAAATATAATAAAATCAGAAATAGTAACGAAAGAAGGCGGTCTGTTTGAACGGCAAAGTCTACTCCCTCTCTCTGGGGATGGTCTTTAAAAAGTATTACTGTTCAAAATGCGGCGCAAGGCTGGAACGGGAGAAGAACCATCGCGTTGTAACGAAGGACGATCCGGATTATTACCGATACCACGACTTTGGGAAATTCCCCAGACGGGATTACGATGTGTATGACTACCGGTTTCGGTGTCCTGACTGCGGCGCAAGGCAGTCCTATGATGACCAGCGTATTATTGCAAGGATGCAAAAAAGACACGGTCATCCGGTCTTACCCGCTTCCGAAATAAAATCCTGTTGCGAAGAGGACAAGAAAAAAGCCCGCAAAAATGCCCTTGTGGGAGATGTTTTACTTTCCCTCATCCCTGCTCTTATTTCCGCCGTTTTCTTCTGTCTTTACATTTCAGACAAAAGCACAGCAGCCTACAAGGGCTTAGGAATTACCTTTTTGTTGTTTGCTGCCGGTATGGTCAAAGGCGCGATCCGCAGATACGCCCGCAGCCGTCAATCACGGTCTCAAGAATAAACAAATACCGAGCACCACTTTCAGGAGGTGACAGCTGTGGCAGAAAACCGGAGGCGCTGCTTTTGGTGCAATTTAAAAAACCCTGTGTACATTGCCTACCACGATGAGGAATGGGGCGTACCCAATTTTGATGACAAATATTTATATGAGATGCTGATCCTGGAATCCTTTCAGGCGGGTCTTTCCTGGGAGTGCGTGCTGAATAAGCGGGAGCATTTCCGAAAAGCCTACGACGGTTTTGATCTCAAAAAAGTCTGCAGCTACGGTGAGGAAAAGCTGCAGGAATTGCTGGAGAACAAAAATATCATCCGAAACCGGCTGAAGCTCCGGGCCAGCATCGAAAACACCAAAATATTTTGCAATATACAAGAGGAATACGGAAGCTTTTACGCTTACCTGCACAGCTTCACCGGCGGCAGGACTCTGTACGAGACCGGAAACACTACCAATTCTTTATCCGATGCCGTATCCAAAGATCTGCAAAAGCGGGGTATGAAATTCGTGGGATCTACCATTATTTATTCCTACCTGCAGGCCGTCGGTATCATTGTTTCCCACGAGAAGGATTGCTATTTGTACAAGAACGCCTGTATATCGGCAGAGAAAAACACCCCCGCAGTTGTCAAAATGTAAAATTGCAAAATATTTGCATTTTGCCCTTGACTTTTTGTGAAGCTCAGCTACAATGTTATTGTATATTTGTATGCTGAAAAAATAACAATCAACAAATATTCAAGGAGCGTGTCATTATGGAAATCAAAAAGATTTGTGTTGTCGGCGGTGGTCTGATGGGCCGTCAGATCGGTCTGTGTGCCGCCATCCACGGTGTGGATGCAACGGTTTATGACCTGAAGCCGGAGGTTCTGGAGGCTGTCCAGAAGTGGGAGGACGAGTATCTGGCAGGCCGTATTGCCAAGGGTCGTATGACCGAGGAGCAGGTTGCGGACATTCGCACCCGTTATCACATTGAGGGTGACCTGAAGAAGGCTGTCGAGGGCGTGGATGCCGTTATTGAAGCCATCGTTGAGGTTGAGGCGATCAAGAAGAGCTTCTTCCGTCAGCTGGACGAGCTGATCGGTGAGGATGTGATCATTGCCACCAACTCCAGCTATATGGTCTCCTCCCTTTTTGCTGACTGCGTAAAGAACCCCAGCCGTCTTTGCAATATGCACTTCTATAACCCTGCTCTGGTTATGGAGTTCGTGGAAGTGGTGCAGGGTCCCCACACCAGTGAGGAGACTGCCGGTGCCATCTTCGACCTGGCAAAGCGAATGGGCAAGGATCCCATCTGGCAGAAGAAGGAGATCCCCGGATTTGCCGGCAACTACCTGATCGCAGGTCTGACCCAGCGTGCCCGTTACCTGGTACAGAACGGCTACTGCACCCCTCAGGAGGTTGACATTGCTCTGGAAAAGGGCTTCAACCACAAGATGGGCGTGTTCCGTATGGGTGACCTGACCGGCATCGACCTGACCTACACTATGATGAAGAGCACCTACGAGCGTACCGGTGAGAAGCCTGATATGTTCGATGTCTATGAGCAGATGGTCAAAGAAGGCCGTCTGGGCCGTAAAACCGGTCACGGCTTCTACGATTATGAATAAGGTGTCGTAACACATATTATGTTGATTAAGGAGAAATTACTTATGCGTGAAGTAGTATTTGTTGACGGTATGCGTACCCCCTTCGGCAAGCAGGGCGGTACTTTGCGGGACATCCCCGGTTCCGATCTGGCAGCACTGACTGTCAAGGCACTGGTTGCCAAAACCGGTATTTATGAGCGCGGCGGCAAGGTGGATTCCCTGATGTGCGGCTCTGCCGCAGGCTGCGGCTACAGCTGGAGCCACGCCCGTTACATCACCATGAAAGCCGGTCTGCCCTTTGAGACCTCCGCTTCCTTCGTGGAAATGCAGTGCGGCTCTGCCATTGATTCCATCAACCACGCAGCCTGGAAGATCCTGGCAGGCGCTGCCGATGTGGTCATTGCCGGCGGCTTTGAGTCCCACAGCAACAAGACTGTCAAGTATTCCACCACTGTCCAGCCCTACAAGGGTCTGGGTCCCCAGGCACTGGTTGCCGTGATCCACGAGGATCCCAAGCAGCGTGCCACTATGATCGAGATCTCCGACATTATGGCTGAAAAGTGGGGCGTTACCCGTCAGGCTTGTGACGAGTTTGCATACCGCAGCCAGATGCGTGCCGCCGCTGCCACCGAGAAGGGCTACTTCACCGAGGAGATCGTGCCCATCACCATCCCCGCCACCAAGAAGACCCCCGAGGTCATCTTCACCACCGACGAGCATCTGCGTCCCACCACCACGATGGAGGGTCTTGCCAAGCTGCGTACCGTCCGTGGCACTGAGACCTCCGTTACCACTGCCGGCAACGCTTCCGGTCTGAACGACGGCGCTGCCTTCGTTCTGATGATGACTGCTGAGAAGGCCAAGGAGCTGGGCTATGAGCCCTTTGCCCGCTGGGTGGTCGGCGCTGACTACGGCGTTGAGCCCCGTCTGATGGGTATCGGTCCTGCTTACTCCAACCTGATGGCCATCCAGAGAGCCGGTCTGACGATAGATGATATCGATGTATTCGAGTGTAACGAGGCCTTTGCCGCACAGAACCTGGGTGTTATTGCGGAAATGCAGATCCAGTCCGGCAAGACCATCGACCAGGAGAAGTGGAATCCCAACGGCGGAGCGATCTCCTTTGGTCACCCCAATGGCGCTTCCGGTGCCCGTATCGGCATCTTCTGTATGAAGGAGCTGGAGCGCCGTGGCGGTCGTTACGGTCTGTTCTCCTCCTGCTGCGGCGGCGGTCAGGGCGTTACCACGCTTATCGAAAATCTGCGCCGATAAAATCCAATGCCCGGGCGTAGTGCGCCCGGGCATTTTCAGAAAGGATATAGCTTATGAAAAATGCAGTTCTGGTTTCTGCAGTACGCACCCCTGTAGGCAAACGGGGCGGTGTTTTCAAGACCATCCAAAGAATGGATCTTCTGAAGCCGTGCATTCTGGAAGCCATAAAGCGCGCCGGACTGGAAGGTCGGGAGACAGAAGTGGACGATGTGCTTCTGGGCAACAACCCGGAAGCCCGCACCCCTGCCCGTTATGGCTGGCTGGCCTCCGGTCTGCCTGTGGAGGTTCCCGGTCTGACCATCAACCGTGCCTGTGGCACCGGTCTGACAGGCATCACCCTTGCCGGCACCTTTATCAAGGGCGGCTACGGTGAGGTTTATATGTGCGGCGGTGTGGAGTTCGACTCCAAGCCTGTGTATCTGGTGAGTTCCTCCAACCCCTACGGTGGCGGCGGTATCAGCATCGTAAAGAAGTTGTCCAGCCCCGAGGAATTCGGCAATCCCTCTATGGTACAGACCGCCGAAAATGTGGCAGCAAAGTACGGGGTCTCCCGGGAGGATTGCGATGCCTACGCCGCCCGCAGTCAGGCGCTGGCACTGCAGGGCTACGAGGAGGGCATCTACCCCGAGCACATTATTCCCATCTCCATCCCCCAGAAAAAGGCAGATCCCATTATCATTGATAAAGACGAGATCCTCCGTCCCGGCACCACCCCTGAGATCCTTGCCAAGCTGCGGCCTGTGGCAGGGGGCGTGGTCACCGGCGGCAATGCCTCCCCTCTTAACGACGGCGCAGCCGCCTGCATTATGATGGAGGAGGAAAAGGCCCGGGCTATGGGTCTGAAGCCTCTGATGCGGTTTGTGGATTATGCCACCACCGGTGTTGATCCCAGATATATGGGTATGGGTCCTGTGAACGCAATGCGGAAGCTGATGGCCCGGAACGGTATGACCGTAAATGACTTTGATTTTATTGAGGTCAACGAAGCCTTCGCTGCCCAGACGGTGGCTGTCCAGCGTGAGCTGAATATTCCCCTTGAGAAGCTGAACATCCGCGGCGGCGCTATTGCGTTGGGTCACCCCTACTCTGCCACCGGTGTGAATCTGGCAGCCAAGGCCGCCGGCATCTTCGCACGAAACGATTACGAGCGCTGTGCCATTGCCTTCTGCTGCGGCGGCGGTCAGGGTGTTGCTGCCATCTTTGAAAAATGCTAAGGAGTAAGCAGTGGGGAATTGAACCCCGATAGGTTTACAGGGGCAGCTTTCCGCCAATACTGCGGAAAATCCCTTG
>JAZNZZ010000025.1:0-12355 GCA_045595205.1 Faecousia sp. | reverse complement strand
CCCTTGTAGCCCAGAACCACGGTCTGATCATTGGGGTGATAGGTTATGTTTAAATAGGTCTTGACTGTCAGCCTTGCGCTTTCGGAGATCAGTTCCTTACCGTTTGCGAAGGTGACAACACAGCGATACAGACAGCCGTTGCGCTCACCGATGGCGGTAAGGGTCAGGGTCGCGGTGTTGGCGCTGCTCATAGTGGCGTTGAACCATTCATCGCCGCCATTGTTATACTGCCACTGATAAGCTGCCACATCGCCCTCGGTCTTAACCGAGAAGGACACGGAAGTGCCGGAATCCGCAGTAACACTCTCCGGCTGCCCTGTGATCTCTGCAGCTGCTGCATTCACCGTGACGGTGAACTCTGCCGTTGCGCCCTCGTAGGTGACGGTAACCGTCTGCTCGCCGGGGATGCTGCTGTCAAAGCCGGATACGGTGTAGCCCTCGGAAATGATCTGCTCAGGACCGTAGGAGTAGGAAGCAATCAGCTCCATACCGGTGAGCTCCAGCGCCTCGCCCTGCTCGTACACAAGCTTCTGAGGCAGCTTCTCCAGACGGATGCCGGTGACGGTGATCACCAGAGGAATGACCTCCAGAGTGACCTCCTGGGTGTAGGTCACATTGCCGTCGGCATCGGTCAGAGCACAGCGGAAGGAATAGCCGCTGCGTACCAGGGTTGCTTCCACGGTCAGGGTGTCGGTCTTGTAACCGGTCATAGAGGTGTTGTAGAAGCCCTTACCCTTATGCTGATCCACCTGCCAGCGGTAGGACACTGCATTGTTTGCCTCCACGGTAAACATTGCAGTCTCCCCTTCCAGAATGGTGATGCTTTCAGGCTGCTTCAGGATCTCCACCTCTCTGGACTTCACAGTTACATCGAAGGTGACGGTGAAGCCTTCATAGGAAATATAAACCATATGCGTGCCGGGGATGGTGAAGTCCTCCTTCACCTCTGCGATGAAGCCTTCAAAAACGATCTCGCCGCTGCCGTTGCTGTAGTCTACCGACAGACCCAGACCGCTGATGTCCAGCTCCTCACCTGCAAGATACTCGGTCTTGAAGGGATAATTGTGAAGCCGCACATCGGTAACCTGCTTTTCCCTGACGATGACATTGAAGCTTGTCTCATAGTCACCGTAGGACACATACACCGTCTTGGTGCCGGGGGTCTCGGAGTCAAAGCCGTAGTAGGTGTAGCCGCTTTCCACCACCTCTTCGTAGCCGTCGGAGTAGTAGACCAGCAGCATCAGACCGGTGAGATCCAGCGCCTCACCCTCCTCGTACTCCCACTTTGCAGGTATCTCCAGAACGGTGATGTCGATCACCTGCTGCTCGTCGGGATAGGCGACCTTCAGGGTATTGTTTTCCACTGTGATCACAGAGTGCTCAAAGCCGGGGTTGAAATAGCTGACAAACGCTTCTGCTTCTGCAATGGGTCGGGTGAACACATCGTCTGCATACACCGTGATCCTTGCCCCTCTGTAAAGGCCCTCCAGATCCAGCCGTGCGCCGCTGGTGAGATCCAGTGTCTCCACCACAGGTGTGCCCTGAAGCTTCAGGTAAGCTGTGTTGGCAGCCAGGATCTCGCCCACGGTGGTGCTGTTCAGATAAAGGTTGCTGCCGTCTGCCAGATAGATGCCTGCGCCGCGGGCAACACCGTCGGTCACAAGGGCATCACCGATGTAGACAGAGCTGTTTGCTGCAACATACAGAGCGCCGCCTCTTCTGCCGTTGGAAAGTGCACTTCCGATGAGCTGACCGTCAAACATATGGAAGTAGCCGCCGTTGGTCACATAGACACAGCCGCCGCTGTTGATGCCCTGAGAGGTTACCGTGCCGCTTCTCAGGTAGAAGGAAGCGCCGTTGCCGGTGACCAGCACAGCACCGCCGATGGTGTTGCTGTAGCCGCCGGAGATCACGCCGCCGCCCACAGTATCCAGCACCGTCAGCCGGTTATTGGCATAAACCGTGAATACCCGCTTGTCGGAAGCGATGGTATGTCCGTTCAGATCCAGCACAAGCTCCACATCGCTGAGGGTGGCAGTGCCCACTCTGGTCTCTGTGCCGGTGTAGTCCTCCACCAGACGGTAGTGACCGCTCTGACCGTTGCCGGTCCAGTCCAGCCACTCCACTTCCTCCTGACAATGCTCACAGTAGTAAACATTCTCAGGCTTTTCGGTGCAGTAAAGCTCTGCATTCAGCAGGTACGCATTGTCATCGCCCACCGCAATGGACTCAAATTCCTTCTTTGTGCCGTTGAAGCACACATTTGCAATGCTGTAGCAGTTTCCGAATGCGCCGCTTTCAATGGAGGTCACATTCTTGCCCAGCTCCACATAGCTCAGTTTTCCGCAGCCTGCAAAGGTGTTGCTTCTGATCTGCGTTACACCTGCAGGAACGGTGAAGCTTTGCAGCGATGTGCAGTTCTCAAAGGCATTGGAACCGATCTCAGTGACGCTGTCCATACCGGAAACGCCCTTAAGGTTCTGGCAATTTCCGAATGCGCCGTTGCCGATGGTCTTAAGGATATTGCCGGCGCTGAGATCCTCTATTGCTGTGCCGTAGAAGGCATAGGAACCGATGCTCTCCACACCGTTGTCCAGATTCACAGCGGTCAGGCTATTGCAGCCGAAGAAGGTCTCCTCACGGATCTCCTTGACCCCTGCGGGGAGGTAGATACCGTTCAACGCGGTGCAGTCCCGGAAGGCACGGACACCGATGACAGTAAGGCTGTCGGACATCATCACGCTTCTAAGGCTACAGCAGCCGTTGAATACATCGTCCCCCAGCTCTGTAACGCTGCTGCCCAGATTTACTGCCATAAGGTCCGGGCAGTTCTGGAAGAAGCCGTTGCCCAGTCGGGCAAGCTGACCGTCCATCACCGTTGCCTCTGCAAGGTTACTGCCGGCAAAGACACGGTCACCTGCTGCCTGCAGGGTATCCGGCAGGATCGCAGCGGAAAGGCCGGTGTTCATAAATGCCTCATCACCGATGTAGGTCAGGCCGCTTTCAAAGCTGTAATTCCACAGATTGGTGCAGTTTGCAAATGCCCGGGTACGGATCACACTCACATTGGAAGCGCCTGTCACATAGGAAAGCTGTTCACAGCTCTCAAAGGCGCTCTCGCCCAGAGTCTCCACACCTGCGGGAAGGTTGATCTCATAAAGGCCGTCACAGTTATAGAAGGCTCTGTCAGAGATCTCGGTCAGAGAAGCAGGCAGCTGCACGGAGGACAGCCTCTGACAGCTGTCGAAAGCACCGGAGCCGATGCCCGTTATGCCCTCCTCCACCACAAGGGAGGTGATGCGGTCCTTCAGCTCTACCCAGGGATTTGACCAGGGATCACTGCAATAATCGTACATATCACCGGAGCCGGAGAGGGTCATCACACCCTCAGGATCAAGCACCCAGGTGATGTTGTCGCCGCAGGTGCCGGTGCCCAGATCCGCTTCTCTTCCGTAGTGGAAGGTCGCAGCATTCAGGGTCAGGTTGTTTTCACCCACAGTGACCCTGCTCCAGGTGGTCTCGCTGCCTGCGTAGTACACATCGGTGATGCAGTTGCAGCCCTCAAAGGCGCTGTTGCCGATGCGCTCCAGACTCTCAGGCAGGTGCACCTCAGAAATGCCGCTGCAGGGGAAGAAGGCATAAGAAGCAATGGTCTTGACCGTTTCCGGCACGGTGTAGCTGCCGGAAAGTGCACAGGGTGCGCGAAGCAGCTGGGTCATATCCTGATTGAACAGGACACCGTCCACGCTGGTATAATTGGGGTTGCCTGCATCCACATAGATGCCCGTAAGGCTGTTGCTGTTGTAGAACAGGTCACCGGAGATGGTGGTCACAGAGGCGGGGATGCGAAGCTCGGTCAGGGAATAGCAAGCACCGAATGCCAGCTCGCCCAGGGTCTGCAGGGTTTCGGGAAGTTCGATCCTCCGAAGGCTGCTGCACTCTGCGAAGGCAGAAGCATTCAGGGTAACAAGATTTGCGCTCAGGGAGATATACTGAAGCTTCGTACAGCCGGAGAAGCTGCGGATACCGAGCTCGGTAACGGTATCTGCCATTACCACCTCCACGATCTCTGTGCAGCCGGAGAAGGCATCGTCACCCACGAAGGTCACGCCCTCCAGGATCTCCACAAAATTGATCTCATTGCTGTAGCACGCCCAGGGAGCATCTCCGTTAGGACCGCCGTAGTTTGCCATTGCGCCCTCACCGAGGATGGTGAGCTTGCCGCCGACGGTGAGCATCCACTGGACATTTTCACCGCAGTAGCCGGAATCCAGCAGCTCATTGTCGCCCTCGTAAATATAGAAAGCACCTGCAAGTGACTCGTTGTCACCAAAGATATCAATTGCCATCCAGTCCTTGGCTGTACCGCCGTAGATCACTTCCTGCAGGCCATAGCAGCCAATAAAGGCGGCGTAATCAATGGTGGTCACAGCTTTGGGAATGCAAACAGATTCCAAAGCACCGCACCAGCCGAAGGTATACTCCGGGATCACCGTCATAGCCTCAGGCAGGGTCGCCCGCTTCAGGGCAACACAGTCCACGAAGCAGTTTGTGCCAATGCCCGTCACAGTGCCCGGAATTACGATCTCCTCCAGCTCACTGCAGCAGGCGAAGGCAAAGTCGCCTATGTAGGTAACACCCCCTGCCAGCGCTGCCGACTTCAGACTCCAGCAGTCAGCGAAGGCAGACTCCAGGATCACTTTCACGCTGCCGGGAACGGTGACATTCTCCAGCTCCGTACAGCCCTCAAAGGCACTGTTGGTGATCTCCACCGTGCCGTCAGGCACTGCATAGCTGCCGGAGAGCCGGATGGGTGCGCGGAGCAGCTTCTCCATCCTCTTGTCAAACAGAACACCGGCCTCGTCACTTGCATAGGTCTGGTTTTCTGCGTGGACGCGGAAGGCGCTCAAAGAATTACAGGAAACAAACACATTGCTGCCCATCTGGCTGACGCCCTTGCCCAGATGGATCACAGACAGATTCTCACACTGCTTGAAGGCATAGTCTCCAAGGGATTCCACACTGTCGGGAATGGTGATCTCTGTCAGAGCATTACAGTCTGCAAAGGTCTGCTCGCCAATGGACTTGACCGTACCGGGGATGGTCACCTTTTCCAGAGAGGTACAGCCTGCGAACATACGGTACACATACTGGGTAACACCCTGCGGCACAGTGACCTCCTTCAGACCGACACAGCCCTCGAAGGCGCTGTCGCCGATGGACTTCACATTCTTGCCCAGGTTCAGCTCTGTCAGATTGGTACAGCCTGTGAAGGCATACGCGCCGATGGTCTCCACCGTATCCGGGATCTCCACGACGGTCAGCTCCGTACAGTCTGCGTAAGCGAACGCGCCCACTTCCTTCACAGAGGCAGGAAGCCTGACCTCGGTGAGCTTGTAGCAGCCGTTGAAGGCATTCTCGCCGATCCGGGTGACAGATGCGGGAATGGGTGCATTTGTCAAAGCAAAGCAGCTTGCAAAGGCATTGGCTTCAATGACAGTCACCGTTTCGGGAATGGTGACGGTCTCCAGCACCTCACAGCCCTGGAATGCGCCAACACCGACGGTGGTGACTCCCTCAGGAATGACGAACTCCGTAAAGCCGGTTTCCGCAAACATTCCCTCAGAGAGGGCGGTCAGACCGCTGCCGAATTTCACAGAGGACAGACCGTAGCAGCCGCGGAAGGCAAAGCTGCCCACCTCGGTCACGCTGTCGGGAAGAATGACCTCCTGCAGGTTCTTGCAGCTCTCAAAGGCACTTTCCGCAATATTAGTCACCGTTTCGGGGACGGTAAAGCTGCCGGAGAGGAAGCAGGGTGCACAGATCAGGGTCTGCTTATTCTTGTCATACAGCACGCCGCTGTCATCGCTGCTGAAGTACGGATTTTCTTCCTCCACGCGGATGGCAGTCATGGCATTGCAGTTCTGGAATGCGTGGATGCCGATCTGCTCCACACCCTTGGGAATGGTGACCTCAGGCAGGTTGGAGCAATGCCGGAATGCGCCGGCACCGATAATGCGAAGAGACTGGGGAAGCTGCAGCGTTTCCATACCGCTCATAATAAAGGCTTCCGCGCCCAGCTCTTCCACGCCCTCAGGCAGGATCACTTCCCTGACATTGGCAAGATCCATAAAGGCTGTGCTGCCAATGTAGGTCACAGTGCCGGGAATGGTAAGGGTCTGTGCATTGCCGCTGTGGGCAAAAGCACCCTCACCGATGGAGGTGATGCCCTCCTCGATACGGATGGCCTGAATGGGATAGCCACGGTCCCAGGGCTTCTGGCGGTCACCGTAATCAAAGATAGCGCCCTCACCGAAGACCTTCAGCTCGCCGGTCTCATAAAGGATCCAGTACACGCCGTCACCGCAGCGGCCGGAATAGACCACGCCCTCTTCCTCGTAGGAATAGACATATGCATCCAGAAGCGCATCGTTGCCGATGCCGATGTTCTCCTGATAGAACCGGTAGCCGGGGCCATCGTATTCCAGCTCGCTCAGGTTGGTATTCAGGAACGCGCAGTCACCGATGGAGCTCCAGCCGCTGGAGAGAGTAATGTAGAAGAGGCTGCTGCACTCCTCAAAGGCGTGGCTGCCGATCACATCGATGCCCCACAGATTGAAGGATACGAGGCTGTCGCAGTCGTAGAAGGCATAGCTGCCGATCTCCAGAAGACCAAATTCATTCTGGAACGACTTCAGTGCCGTTGCACCGTAGAAGGCATAGTCACCGATCTCCAGAATGGGACCCTCAAGGATCACGCTGCGGATCTGGGTCATATAGGGCGCCCAGGGTGCGGGATTCTCAGGGCTGTAGTCGGGGATCTGACCCTCGCCGGTGAATTTCAGTACACCGTCAGAGTCCAGTACCCAGTTTACAGTTCCCTCTGTGCCCTCTGCTACGGTCACAGCAACACCCAGGAAGAGCTTGTTTGCCTCGTCCAGGTTGGGATTGAAGCCGGACTGGATGATGTCAGTCCAGCCCATCTCCGTGCCCAGATAGTAGACGGTCTGCAGATCGCTGCAGGGATAGAATGCCCACTCGCAGATCTCCGTCACGGACTTGGGAACGGTGACCTCCCGGAGGTTGGTACAGTAGGAGAAGGTATAAGGTCCAACCACCTGCACACCGCTTCCCAGCACCACGGTTTCAAGACCGATACAGCTGTAGAAGGTGTAGTAGCCGGTGTCCACCACCGTGGAGCTGAAGTTTACTGTTTTCAGGTTGGAGCAGCCGTAGAAGGCGAAGTTACCAAGATGTGTGATGCCCTCACCGATGGTCACGGTTTTGATGTTATTCTTGTACTTGTCCCAGGCCATATTGCTGCTGCCGGAGTATTGGTACAGCTCGCCCTGACCACTGATGACAAAGTTACCCTCAGAGTCCAGAGACCACACAGCATTGTCGCCTGCCTGACCGCCTGTGCTGTCCGTCACAGTCACCTGCACGGTGGTCTCAACGCCAAAGATCTTAACGGTGTTCTCATATGTAGCGCCCACCGTATACTGATTCTCATAGGCCTGGTTGTCCTTATACTGGACATAATTCCAGACCTCATCCATATAGAAGCTGGGACCGTTTCCTGTGAAGGTAGCACCGCTTTCAAAGGTAACTGTCCACTTCATCCGGTTGTACCAGTGGTAATGGTAATAAGCACCGCTGTAGGAGTCATTGAGATAGCCACCGGTGTTTTGCAGCAGCACCACAGGCTCAACATATACGCTCCGAACCCGCACAGGCTGCACAGTCACCGGGATCTCATAGATCTCACCGGCAAACTGGATCGTCACATAATGGGTCGTGCCGGGCTGCCAGGGCTCGTCGTCCTGACCGTCATTGGTCCGGTCAAAGCTATAATACTGACCGTTGTAGAAGAAACCGCTGCCGCTGCCGCTGACAGCTTCGCCGTTGACAAAAGTAATTTCATAACCGATATTTTCCCACCAGTAGTACTGGAAGAAGGATTCCTCCTGCTGGGTATTCGGATTCCATCTGTTGTTGTAGAAGCCGGTGGCCTCCTGGAACACCGTAATGGGCAGGAAGGCAGCACTGACGATATCGGATTCCGCAATGCTCACCGTTACGGTATACTGCTTGCCGCCCACAGTGACCGGCACCTCATAAACGCCGCCGGGCTGCCAGGGATTCGCCGCAGACTGGGAATCCTCCCATTTCAGCTCATAGTACACACCGGAGAGATAGAAGCCGGTGCCGGTGAAGCTGCCGCTGTCTCCGTTTTCAAGGTAGACATCATAGGAAAGCTTTTCCCACCAATAGTAGCGGTAATAGCTTCCCTGATCAGAGCCGTCGGCGGTGTAGCTGCCGCCAACGCCTGCACTCATCACAACGGGGGCAAAGTCCACCCGGTCAATACCGATGGTCTTGGTGACTGTCACCTCAAAGCTGCCGGTGCGATCTGTGCTGTAGTATCTTGCTACGACCACATAGGTTTTTCCCGCAGTGAGCTCATATTCCAGCAGGAACTGGTTGTTGATTGCGCCGTCATCGTTCTGCTGCAGCAAGCGCAGGCCGCTGTCCAGAAGATAGCCGTAGGTATCTGCATCGGCGTTGGCGATGATGGTGTAAATACCGGTTTTCTCAGGGGTAAAGCGGAAGATCGCAAGATCACCGCCGTTTGCAATGTTAGCGGTGTTGCTGCCGACATACATAGCCGGATACTCCTGGAAATCCTCCACAGGAGCAGAGATGGACACCGTTGCAGTTCCCGCAGCCGCGCACACATTCATATCCACAAAGTGCTCACTGCCCTCGGTCCAGGCGTTGTCCCAGCGCTGCTCGTCCGTGTGCCCCAGCGTGTAGGTAATGTCATTGTAGGTGAAGCTCTCACCGGTGACATCCATCTGTGTACCGTCCTTGAAGTGCACGGTATAGGTGATATACTTCCACCAATGATACCGGAAGAACAGCTCGTTGCCGTTCTCTCTGACAAGCTCACCGCAGGTAGCGGCAGGCAGCGTCAGAGGCTTCGGTGTGATGCCCATTACCTCAGAGGTTACGATGGTAACAGAAGCTTTATCGAACAAACCGCACACAGACACATTCACGCTGTAGGTCTCACCGGCCTGCCAGACAGAATTCCAGTCCTGATCATCGCTGAAACCAAACTCATAGGTCTCACCGTTGTGGGTGAAGGAAGTACCGGTGAAGTGACCGGTGGTGCCGTCTGCAAAGGTGACGGTATAGGAAAGCTTATTATACCACTGGTAATAATAGAAATTGGGATCGTTGTCGTAGTAGAAGCCGCCGGTAAGCTCCAGAATGGAGATGGGGTCATATACCACGCTCTTGATGGGGCTTTCCGTGATCTGCACCGGCACTGTGGCAGGAACTCCGGTGACCTCCACCGTACAGGTGTAGGTATTGCCCGCAGTCCAGGGAGCTTCACTGGACTGGTTATCAAAAATCCTCACCTCATAAACCGTACCGTTATGCTCGAAGGAAGTGCCGGAGAACTGGGCATATTCGCCGTTTTTAAAGTAAACGGTGCCGGAGAGCCGCTCCCACCAGTAATATGCGAAGAATACACCCGTCTCGCCCGAACAGAGATCACCGCAGGTTCCCTCCATAATGGACACAGGATTAAATACAATGGATTCCACCTCTGTTTCCCGGATCTCCACAGGAACGGTTATGGTCTGATCCCCTATGGTCACTGTGGGATAATAGGTGTTCCCTGCCGTCCAGGGCGCAGCGGCACTTTGATCGTCGCTGTGCTCAAAGGGGATATACTGACCGTTGTAGCTTACGCCACCGCCGGTGCCCTCCAGGACATTGCCGTCCAGCATCGTGACTCTGTAGGGGATCACATCCCACCACCGGTACTGGTAGTAGGAATTACCGTTCTCATCGGTGACAGTATCGCCCACGGTGTTCTCCACCAGCGTTACACTCTGAAGCTCCGCCTCCTTGATGGGGCTGTCCACGATCTCCACCGTCACGGGCACCTCATAGCCAAGGAGCTCCACGGTGACCGTGTAGGTTCCCACATCCCAGAATTTTCCATTCTGCTGGGGATCGTCATAATACACATAGTAGGACTTGTCCTCAACCACGATCTCACTGCCGTTGCCCTCGTAGCTGTTTCCGTCCTGCAGGGTCACGGTATAATGCATCAGGTCGTACCAGGAATAGTAGAAAAACTCAACATTGCTTCCCGCCGCATTATCCCAGTAGCTGTCATACCAGCCGTTGGTCTCCTTTGGAATGATCACCTTGTCCATAGTAACGGATGCCACGGGAGAGGGCAGGATCTCCACCTCTGCGGTCACCTTATGACCAAGGATATAGAACTCTACGGTATGCTTGCCGATATTCCACTCATTATTCCCATCCTGATCGTTTTTTACGATCACTTGGTAGGACTTTCCGTCATACTCATAGTATCCGCCGGTGCATTCCAGCACAGTGCCGTCAGCAAGCTGCACCGTGCAGGACAGTTGGTCCCACCAATGGTAGTAATAGCCGGCACGCACGCTTTGCCCCAGCGCTTCATTGTATTCATAGTTGTAATTGCCGCCGGTGTGCTGATACATACTGACCGCACCCACCGTAACAGACTCCACCGGGGACTCTGTGATGGTGATCTCCACCGGCACCTCAAACCCTGCAATGCCTGCAGTTGCAGAATAGGTATTGCCTGCAGTCCAGGCATTGGTACTGCTCTGATCATCCGAGCCGGTAACCTCGAACCAGATGCCGTTGAGCTGGAAGCCCCAGCCGGTGAAGGTCTCCACCGTGCCGTCCTGCAGGGTGACATCATAGGTCAGCTGGGATGCCCAGTAATAGTTAAAATACTGAAGATCATTGCCGTAGAAGTAACCGGAGGAAAGCTCCGTCAGGGTAAGTGGATGACAGGTAACGCTCTTGATAAAGAAGGTATCCACCAGCACATTCACATAGCCCTCGTTGCCGGCATCGAGGAATCTTGTACCCAGAAGCACAGTCTCCCCTGCCTTCAGGGAATAGTTGATCAGATAATTGTAGTTGCCGCCGCCGTCATCATTCTCCTCCAGCAGCTGCATATCTGCAGAATAAAGGGAACCGTATACATCCCATTTGCCATCGGATTCGAAGGTGTACATGCCTTCCTCCTCCGCTGTAAAGGCAACATATGTATACCTTACTTCCGTTTCCACATAGATTTCCTGGGAAACGCCCAGAGCAGCATCCGCCACAGCTGTCTCCAGCTGCGCCTGAAGGACGAGCTCACCCACACCTTGGGCTTTCATATCCAGGGTATAGGTCTTCCCTGCCTTCAGATACACACGCAGCCGGAAGTTGCCGTAATTGCCGCTGTCTGTATCCTCAACAAGGACCGTTCCCTCCGGATCTGTGATGCTTGCTTCTGTGTCGAAAGAGTCATTCTGTGTCTCAAAGACATAAATGCCGCTTGTTTCCGGCACAAAGGCATAGTGATACTCCATATCAAGATGGTCATCATCCTGTGTGAGTACCGTTTCACCCAGAGAAAGCTCCGGAAGTGACCCAGGGGACACCGGGCTCTCTGTCTCCTCCTGGGCAAATACCGTGACCTGCGGCAGCATCGTCACAAGCATTACCAGAACAAGAAGACCGCTTAAAAATCTCTTCATTCCTTTACCTCCCGATTTTCAGGAAACAGGTACACTGCTTCCTATAATTTTACAGGTAGCATTATACCACTTTCCCCGCCGTCAAGTCAAGGTACAGAGGCTTATATTACCCGCTTTTGCAGGGTTTTTTCCATATTTCCCCATACTCCTGACCCATACGCCCGGGGATGTGCTCCCTGGGGTCATCCCAGCGCCTTATAAGGGCCTTCCAGTCCCGGATGGGTGTATTTCCCAGCCGCCAGCCAAGGGCACCGTAGTAGTCCAGAAAACGCCAGGGATCCACCTCGTATCCCTGCTCCCTGCAGTATTTGTCCACCTCCCAAACCTCAGGAGGAGAAAAAGAAACCTCTGTAGAAACCGTAAGGGTCGAAGAGAGCGCCCCGGAAGAAGTCTCACTCTCGTTTTCGTTCTCATTTTCTTTTTCCTTTTCTTTTTCCTTTTCTTTCTCTTTTTCCTTCTCCTTGGCTTTTTTGGGTTTTGAAATTAACCCTTCGGTTTTTTGGGTTTTCCGGGACTTCGGTCTGCCGCCCTTTTTCCCGTTCTCCCGGTTTGCCTCGCACCGTGCTGCATATGATGCCTTGTCCCGGTCGATCTGCCCCTTCAGGCTGGGCCAGATAAAGCGCTCGTTGCCCTCAAATTCCGGCTCTGTGCCGTGGTACATATAGTTAAGCAGTGGGGAATTGAACCCCGATAGGTTTACAGGGGCAGCTTTCCGCCAATACTGCGGAAAATCCCTTGAAAATACC
>JAZNZZ010000024.1:0-30726 GCA_045595205.1 Faecousia sp. | reverse complement strand
CAACGGGACCGGCTTCTCCTGTAGGTCCCTGGGGACCAACGGGACCGGCAACACCGGAGGGGCCCTGAGGACCGGCAGGTCCGGCTACACCGGCAGGACCCTGCGGACCAATTGCCCCGGTTTCTCCCACAGGACCCTGAGGACCGACAGGACCGGCTACACCTTCCGGTCCCTGTGGACCTACCGGTCCTCTGACACCGGGAATGCCCTGAGGACCCGCCGGACCTCTCGGACCTACGGGTCCCTGCGGGCCTACCGGACCGGGCGGGCAATTTGTATAGCAGTAGCCTTGCTCCCGATCCGCGCAGCCATACTCTCTTTGCTGATAGCGCTTGCAGGAATTGTCATCGAATTGTGTGTCCCGGTTTCTGTCATCAAATCCGTTGTATCTGTTCAATAAAACCCCTCCTCGCATAATGTGTGCATCCCATCCTATGCGTTTTCGACACAGTTTGACACACAGGCATTTCGGCATCGTCACATTATATGATTCAGGAAATAAAGATGTGCTTGTACACACAATGTTTGCTTTTTCCGCAAAAACAGCGGTTGACACCGTGCTTCTTTTCTATATACTTAGTTTATCAGAAGTTTTTAGGGAGTGTGTACAATGGAGCATATCACACAGCACATCAAGGCAAGACGAAGTGTCAGAACCTTTCAGGAACAGATCCTTACAGAGGAGGACAAGGCGCTTCTTTCTGCCTTTATGGAATCCGTCGATAATCCCTGGCATATTCCTGTTGCGTTCAAAATGCTGGATGCCCGGGAACACGGTCTTACCTGCCCCGTGGTGATTGGAGCAAGTCTGTATGTGGGCGGCAAGGTCAAATGCGTGCCGAATGCCTTTGCAGCCTTTGGATATGCCTTTGAAGCCCTGGCACTGAAAGCACAGTCTCTGGGGATCGGCACCGTCTGCCTGGGCGGCACGATGAACCGCGCTGCTTTTGAAAAGGCTATGGAGCTTTCCGGGGATGAAGTTATGCCCTGTGCAAGTCCGCTCGGCTACCCCGCCGGGAAGATGTCCCTTCGGGAGAGCGTGATGCGAAAGGGTGTGAAGGCTGATGAGCGTCTTCCCTTTGAAACGCTGTTTTTTGACCGCGCTTTTGACGCTCCCCTCACAAAGAATGCAGCAGGCATTTGGGCAGAGCCTTTGGAAATGGTGCGGCTCGCCCCCTCAGCAGTAAACAAACAGCCCTGGCGTGCGGTGGTGACGGAGCACGCCGTCCACTTCTACCTGAAGCGAAGCAAGGGTCTGGGACACGGAGGGAAGCTGGATATGCAGATGGTGGATATGGGCATTGCACTGTGTCACTTTGCCCTCACGGCACAGGCACTGGGCATCCCTGTTCAGTTTGTGATGGATGAATCTGCCCCGGCAGCCCACCCGGATATGGAATATATCGCGGCATACCGCCTTCCCTGAGCACTGCCGCCGCATTGTCGATACACCGCAGGTCAACCCTGACCTGCGGTGATTGCATAATAAAAAACGGCATTTTTTGAAAAAATATCACAATGTATGTAACATAAGCGGTCCGGAATTCTATTACATAAGTAAGGAGGGATCTGTATGGAAGATCAAAAGATCATAAAGCTCCTCTGGCAACGGGCAGAAAGTGCCATTGCAGCCCTTTCCGCCAAATTTGGAAAGCGGCAGCAATGAACATTCTCGGTGTGCGCCAGGATGCAGAAGAAACCGTAAACGACACCTATCTTGCAGTCTGGAATACTGTCCCGCCCAGGCAGCCGGATCCTCTGGCAGGCTATGTGTATACCACCGGACGAGATCATAGACTTCATCCTGGACCGACCGTTTCTCTTCGCCATCACAAAGAATTCAATCCCAATGTTCATAGGAACAGTAAACAGTCCCTGAATCAAGCGCCGGGATCACCCTTTAACTGAAGCCGGGAACGCTCCGGCGGGGAATGTACCGCTTTATGGTGCTTTACAATCTGCGGCATCGCCTTCGGTCTTACCTGCTTCGTCCGGTTTGATCTGGGAGAAGAGATGAATATGTTCTTCGCAGGACCGGGGAATTTGCCTATCATCGTGTTCAAGCAGTTATCCGAGTGGTTTGGTTGGTACATCAACACACCGATCTACATCTTTGCTGTGTGCCTGGGTGCCTGCATTCTCTTTGTACTGATCTGCTGGATCCAGAACAAGGAGCTGCCATTCCACAAGAAGCAGGCAGTTACACAATCCCAATAAACAGCAAAAGTGCGCCGGGATTCATACCCGACGCACTTTTTCTTATGAATGGATCACCAGTTCTTCGAGCTTCGCCTTCAGTGCAGCAATTTCCCTGTCGGCTGTCCGGTCCATACCGGTGAGTTTATCCATTGCCTGCTGGATCTTGTGGTAGACGGACATAACAGAGGATCGGGACTCGCTGATGCGGTCTCCAACTGCCCAGTCTGCGAACAGTCCGTCGAAAAAGTAGTCTGCAAAACGGAGGAAGCCGTCCACATTGACCTGCATATTCGCCTGAATGTCAATGTCTGCCAGCTCCGTTTTAAACCTGCGGAGCGTTCCCTGCAACGCCATAATATTCGCCTGTGCATCGTCCAGATGTCCGTGCTTTGCCATATGGGTGATGATACCACCGCCGCCGAACATATCCCAGGTGTTCCAATCCTGTGCGCTCTTCAGCTCGGAAAGCACCGCATCTGCAGCGTGCAGAGCATCCCGGCCGGCAGATTGTGCTTCCCGGATCTCCCGTTTCTGACTTTCCAGAAATGCAAGCTTCTCTTCCAGCTCCAGGATCTGGGTGCCTGCAGGTGTACCGGATCCCTTTACCTCAGCACGCTTCTTTTGCAAAGCAGAGGCGTAGGCATTCTCACAGCCGTACAGCTCCCTGAGCTGAGTCTGGATCTCCCGGATCTCACAGTCCACAGCAGCCAGTTCACGCTCGACTGCATCCAGCTTCACTCTGGCTGCGGCAGCCTGCCTGCGCTCCTCTGTGAGCTTGTCATCCAGCTTGCCGATGATCTGATAGAAGTAGTTAGCAAGGCTTTTGCCCTCCAGCTTCTCCACATCCTCCTGCTCACTTTGGTATACCGCCCGGAGCTCGATCACTTGTTTGTCAAATACTTTGCGCTGCTTCTGCAGGTCACTCAGCTTTGCCTCCAGCTGCTTTTTAAGGGCAACCTTTTCCTGAAGCTGCCGCAAGTCATTATCATAGTTCATTCCTGCACCCCCATTTTTTCCCGGAGATCTCCCAGGCTCTTATTATACTGCGCCCGGCTGATGGCTCCTCTTTCAAGGAACATATCCAATGTTTTCTTTTGATCGTAAAAAAGCTGTGTTTTCTTTTCTTCGGGTGTCAGCTGTTCCCAGTTTTCCTGTGTCATATGTTCTCCTTACTTTGCCTGCAGCTCCACCAGGATCACTTCCGGTCGGTTGTTAAACCGCAATGGCAGCAAGCTGTTGCCAATCCCCCGGCTCACCAGCATATGGGTACTGCCCTCTGTATACAGGCCTGCATCATATTGGGGAAATAATCCCTGGTTGGGAGCATACAAGCCACCCAAAAAGGGCAGGCGGAACTGTCCGCCGTGGGCGTGACCGCTGAAAACAAGGTCTACCTTGTGTACTGCATAAGTGTCAAGCAGCTCCGGCCGGTGAGACAGAAGAACAGTAAATCCGTCATTGCCGGTATGGAGCTCTTCCAGCTTTGTGTCCATCACCGTTTCTGCGTCACCAAACAGGTAGTCGGTCTGAAAGCTGGGATCATCGACACCCATCAGCGTGATGGTATCACCCTCCAGACTGATCTCAGTTCGTGTATCCTCCAGTACGGTGACACCTGCATCTTCCATTCCCGCCTTCAGCTCGACATACGCACTTACACGGGCCTCGTGATTGCCGGTGACATAGTAGCACGGTGCGATCTTTACCGCTTCACGAATGAACTGCAAAGCGACCTCAACATCCGTATTCCGGGAGTCGATCAGATCTCCTGTAATGGCGATCATATCCGGATCTGCATCCCGGAGCAGCGTCAGGAGCTTCTCGTTTCCCTTGCCTATTTCTGCGTTATGCAGATCGGAAATATGCGCGATCCGATAACCGTCAAAACGCTGCGGCAATTTAGAGCTGCTGACAGTGTATTCGCTCAGCTCCAGCGCTGTATTGCCCCAGACGATCCAGACGATCAAAGCGATCAGGACAACCGCCGCTGCAGCAAGCACAGGCAAACACCTTTTCTTTGATGCCATTTTATCCTCCGATCTTTCGGTCCCCATTTTATACGATCATAGTTTACACGATGAGCACTGCCGAAGTCAAGAAGGTACTTATACCGGAAGATCCAAAGTTCAAGGGCGCATTGCAAATTTTGCAACGCGCCCAATTATGTTATTTCAGCTCTGTGCCGCCCCATTCCACCACAGCGAAGCCGGTGCGTTCAGGTGCGGTCAGCTCCTGCTCCGGAAGGTTTACATAATTCTCCGTCGCTATCCAGGTCATAAAGACCCGGATCAGGGTGTCCGGCGCAGGGTCTACCTGCAAAGGGGCGGCATCGGTATAGGTCTCCTCCTGGAAAGAGATGATGTTATAGGGATTTTGCTCCATAAGGGGCAGCCAGTACACGATAAACTCATTTGCCTCCCGGCGGTTAAGACCCAACTTTTCAAGGGCTTGCTCCAGAAATGCCGCGGTATCCTCACCCTTTACACAGAAGCCCTTTGTCATATCCCACCGGGCGTTTGTTTCGCCCTCCCAGTAAAGGTAGCTGTAGGTCTGACCCTTTGCATCCGTCAGAATACCATCCGGCGCGGCAAGCACCTTCCAGCCGGTGTCATAGGAAGGATAGGTACAGGTAAGCTTACCGTCCAATTTAAGCTTAACAGAGACCTCTGTCTCCTGCTCCGGGTACAGATAGATCACAGGCTTATAGCAGACAAAGGGATCCGGCTGCCAATTGCTTGCCTCCACCGTGAGGAAATCCACCTCAGCTTTGTGGTTTTTGTCATCATAGTAGGTGTTTTCGTAGGTGCAGATCACCTGATCTCCCACACACCAATCAGAGGACAGTTTGCCGTTGAGCTTGATCCTGTAAGGCATAGGGACTACAGGCTCCGCGAAAAAGCAGTTGGAATAGATCTCCGTGATCACGATATGGTCAAAAATGTTGTTATCGTACTTTTCTGCAGTTTCTTTGTCCAGCCACTGCTCCGTATATTCCTTGTGGCGAAAATCCCTCGTAATGTCCCATTTGACCGCGTTGATCTTTGCGGGGTAGGTCTCCATAATGCCGCCGGTGTAGAAAACCTCCACGGTGCTTCCAACCTGAGCGCCGATGTCCCCCAGTGAGCCGATGCCAAAGCTGATCTTATCCGCGCTGAGAAGCTCATTCTCCCCTTCCACCGGCCGGACCAGGACAGTGTCACCCTCCAGCTCCAGAACGGTGGCAACAATTTTGCAGACAAGGCTCTGTGCTTCTTCGCTCCATAGACTGTCGATGGATTTGAAGTTATCGGGGAACCAATACACCTTTGTTTCGTTATAGACCCCGTCGGAGGTCAGGCGGTTCCAGTCCACCACCTTGTAGGTCAGGGCAGAATACACTTTTGTGCCGCCGTCATCATATGCACCCCTTGGGACCGGCACAGCAAGGACTGCCACAAAAAGCACGATGGCAAGGAGAACGAACAAAATCTTTTTCTTCATAAAAGCACCTCCTCAAGGGGACTGAAGCAAGTCATCGATGGGATATTTTCCGTTGGTGGTCTCTGCCCAGGAAATGATCTCAGCAATTCTCTCGATCTGCTCCCGGGTCAGGTCTGCCTGCCCCTTCTCACAGCGGGCATAGCCTTCCGTCAGATTTACACCGTAGCCTTTGCCAAACTCCGTATCTACGGTGTATTCCGGAAGGCAGCGGCACACCTTCACCGGATCATAGTTCAGGTTGATCAGAATATCCGTCAGAGCAACAGAGTTACCGTACATAAAGGTATATTCTTTTTCCCCGATATGGAGGGTCGTCTGCGTATTGCCGCAATAGCCGCTGACAGGATCTTCAACGGTTTGGGGTTCTTCTGCCACCTGATGACTGTGCTCCCCAAGGGTGCTTTCCGTTCCTTCCTCTGTCATCGCCGAAGGATCAAGCTGCAGCTTGGGGGCATCCTCTTTGCATCCGGCAAGGCCAAGGAGCAACACACCTGCCAGAAAAATCATAACTGCTTTTCTCATTTCTTCACGCCCTTTCACCGGGGTATTCCCAGTACATCCTTCAATTCTTCCACCTGCCGGGGAGACAAGGTCTGTATTTTCTTTTCAGTCACATTTTCAAGGGTATTCCCACTGAGACAGAATTCGGTATTCTCCCCCTCGTGCATAACAAGGGTGATGGTATAGCCCCCGGTCGCGGTATCCAGAACAGATCCCACAAAGCCGTCTGCATTTTGCTTAGGCTCTGCATCATCTTCAGCAGCCGATTCCGGGGCACGGAAGGTTTCAGGTGCGCTTGCACCGTAGCTGTGCAGCAGGTCATAGATCCGCAGAACATCCGACACCTTCCCGTGAACAAGGGAAACCTCCGGCCCGGTGACCCGGATCTCCGCAACAGAACAAATCAGACTTTCAGATCCGTCCACAAGCACACCGCCGGTAACCCCATCCGGCGCTGCTGACTCCATACTGCTTCCCGGTAAAAGGGTCACCGAAAACATTGTAACACACAAAACCAGTGGGATGCAAACAGCAAAAATACAGGCTCTTCGCCGTTTGCGCTCTTTTATTCTCTCTTCACTGCGGCGGAATACCTCCGCCCTACATTCCTTTAAATCTCTCATTCCAACAGCTCACCATCCTTTCCCAGAATGATGCGAAGCTCCTTCTTTGCCCTGTACAAAAGATTATCCACCTGCTTACGGTTTTTCTTCATAACCCTTGCCGCTTCCTCATAGGTCATTTCTTCAAAGTAAACAAGATGGACCACCGCACGCATATCCTCCGGAAGGGCAGAAATTGCCTTGTGCACCTGCCGTTTCCGTTCATCTGCCAGCACCGTTTCTTCCAGCAAGGCTGTTTCATCCGCAAGGGTACAGACCTCGGAAAGCTCCACAAAATCGATGATCCTGCGGTGCTTGATATGATCCAACGCCCGGCTCCTGCCAATCATATACAGGTAGGTTTTCAGGCTCACCTTAAAATTGTAACGATGCCTATGTACCAGAAGGTCCGAAAAGGTATCGATCGCAATATCCTCCGCTGTGTGGATATCCTGTACAAAGCCATTGATGAAGAAGACCAGTCCGCGAAACAGCTCCTCCATCAATTCATCAAAGGCACTTTCATCACCATCAAGAAAACGGCGGTAGCTACTTGCGCCGTTATCCATATTTTCCTCCTTAAAGAGTCAGGCTCACAGCCTTTCATTGATTATACGACTGAGCACCCTGTAATTCCTTATTTTTATTATAGCACATTTTTTCCCAATGGAAAGACCCCTGCCATTCTTTGAACAGCAGGGGAATTATATTTATTCATTGGTCATACCGGAAACGGCTTCCTGTGCCTTTTGAAAGCACTTGGATTCCAGTTCTTCGGTATCGACGATGTCACTTTGGGGATCCAGAAGGATCGCCGCTATGTCCTCCGGGAAGTATTTCCGAATCTCTTCTGCATAAATATCGCCGCCTTTGGGTTCCAGGAATTCCTCCAGCACATAGCCCTTTTCCCGATTCCCGGAAAAGGTAAGCCTTGCCGGCGTGGCAATTCCGCCTGCGCTTTCCAGCTTGCCGCCGGAATAAGAATAGCGATTGTACACATATTGCACATAGACCGTAGTCTTCTGCATAGCATTGGGCTGCCCCTCCAGAGGTGTGCCGCTTTTGGATTCCACACCCAGAATACAGTGTGCCTCCACAGGTATTTGACCTGCCGGGAAACGGTCACCGGAATTTCTTTCCAGGATCGCCTCTGTAACAGCACTCTGAACGCTTTCACTGACAATCGTCTTTTCAAAGCTTACACCGAAGGCATAAAGCTTATCCCCATTGTTAAACCGGACAAGGACAATATATTGCCGCTGTGGGTCTGCGTTTTGGAAAAGATAGGTCTGGGGTGCCAGACCGGAGGGACGGAAGAAATCCAGCACTTCATAGGTCTGGGCATCAAAGACAGTATACACGCCAAAGCGCTCCTTCTCCCCCTCCCACACCCGGAAGGGCGCGATGGCTTCATCGTCGTCATCGATGGTAAGCCAGTTCACTGTGCCTGCGTACAGCTCTCTTGGGGTATTGGAGGTGTAAGAAAGCAGCACAGCCGAATATTCACCGGAGCGTGCCACCAGTTTCTCCCCTTCTGTACTGCCGCTTTGGTGCCATTCCACCAGGACCGCCTCCTCCGGGGCAAAATAATCCTCCGAGTTGCTACTGAAGCCTGCGGCCTTCCACGCCCGGTCGAAGGGGATGGTCTCCAGATTGCTCAGATACACAAAGGTGGAATCTCCCGCAGCATTGTGCATCCGTCCGGTGATCTCCAGTCTGTATTTGTAGTCCCGCCCTTCCGCCTGCCAGGTTCCGTCAGCATTTTTATAATAGGTTTTCAGGTTTCCCTTTACCGTCTCCACAGGAACAGTCTCACCGCTGTCAGAGCCTTTCATGCGGTAATAAATGTTCCTTGCCTTTTCCGCATCCAGGACCTTATAGCTAAGGGTCGGCTTTACCCGGTCATCCACCCACACCTCCGTAAAATCCCCGTTAAAGTGAATGAATGTGCCGCCTACAAAGGAGGTCAGGATCTCCGGCTCCTCCCGGGGCGGAAGGTTAAGGATCAGGGTATTGCTTTTCTCTCTGTCCTCACTGCGGCTCTGGGATAGCGCCTTCCGGGAGATCCGGATGCTGTAAAGCTCCTGCAGGAGCTCCCGGTCTACTGCACCGACATAGGTGTTTGTTTCCCCGTCCGACACCATTGCCGCGGTGTGTTCATAAGTCCGCGCATCAAAATGATGGTCCTCGATATTTTCAAGGGTATGGGTGACCGGGTTCGTCAGGAAGCAAGCTCCAACGATCACGCAGACTGCAATGGCTGCAGCCACGATCCAGAATGCCGGCTTTTTATAATTCATCACGGACTTTACCCGCGCCTTTACGCCAACCTCCCCAAATGCCAGGGGGCAGGCGGCAATGCTGCGGCGGTTCACACTGCAGGTGACCAATGCCTGGGTATAATTGGCCTTTGCCTCGTTATCCATTGCCTTGATGACCTTTTCATCACAGGCAAGCTCAATATCTCTGCAAAGCAGGATATAACCAAGCCACATCAGAGGATTGAACCAATGAAGCGCCAACAGGAGAAATCCGAAGGGCTTCCACAGGTGATCCCCACGGCGGATATGTGCCTGCTCGTGGGCAATGACATAGGTAAGACTGTCTCCGTCCATCTGAAAGGGCAAATAGATCTTAGGACGAAAAATGCCCAGCACAAAGGGAGAATCCACATTTTCGCTCCGATAGATGCTGTTTTCAAGAAGCACCGCCGTTGCCACCCTGCGCCGCAGTAAAATATAGCTGACCGCAGTGTAGACAAGCATTGCCCCAATGCCCGCAAGCCAAAGGGTCGCCGCCAGAGGGATCCATAGCTGCAAGGGGTTTATGCTGACCAGACCCTCCGGTGCAAAGGCATCGGAAACCACCGGATTGATCACGCTGTTCAGTGCGCTCACGCCGGTGTGGACCTCCGGGGTGGCAGCTGTCATAATCTCCGGGCGGATGACCTCTGTGCTGGGGATCAGGCTCAAAACGCTTTCAAAGGAAACAGGCAGCAGCAGTCGCACTGCCACAAGACCCCAGAGAAGCACGCTGATCCATTTTGGGGATCTTTTCAAAACCAGCCGCAGAAGGAGCACCGCAAGCACAAGCCAGCTTGCCGATATGCTCATATTGACCATTTTTAAGAAAAAAGCGCTCATAGTCACCCTCCCTTCCGGATGCGGTCGATCATTCGCTGTACCTCCTCCAGCTCCCGGGGAGAAATATCCTGCCGCTTGGTAAACGCAGCAACAAAGGCAGGCAGTGACCCCTGAAACTTCTCCTCCACAAGGTCGTTGATCTCCCTCGCCTGGGCAGCCTCCTTGGAAACCAGAGCGGTAACAGTCCCCTCTTCATTCTTCAGCACGCCCCGCTCCCCCAGCCGCTTGATGACCGTATAGGTGGTGGTGCGCTTCCAGCCCAGCTGCTCCTGACAGAGCTTCACCAGCTCCACTGCCGTCACCGGCTCGTGCTCCCAGAGAATCAAGCAAAAACGGTACTCACTTTCGTGGATCTTTGGAATGTCCATTATCCTTTCCTCCTTGTCTACTCCGTTAGACTAACTACAGTCTACTCCATTAGACAAACTTTGTCAAGCGTTATTTTTATATTCCGGGATTCTTTTTTTGTTGCAATATTCGCTATTGCGATGTATAATCCAACTATAAACGGCGCTTAAACGAACAATATAATATACGCTTATGCGAACATTGCAAAGGATGACAGCTATGGATTACCTGAAAATCGCAGAGGTCGCGCAAATGTGGGGCATCTCTCCCCGGCGGCTTCAAATCCTGTGCGCGGAGGGAAAAATACCGGGGGCGACCCGCTTTGGACGAGCCTGGATGATCCCCGTGGATGCCCAAAAGCCAATAGACGGCAGAACAAAAGCAAGCCGGGAAGCACCGTCCTTACAGGCAGTCGATATGCCAATGCCCAGAAAGACCCCGTTTTTATATATGACGGATCTTTACACCACCCCCGGTACTGCAGATGCCGTTACAGAAAGCCTTGCAGACAACCCGGAGGCACAGACGCTTTTTGCTTTGGAGATTGCCCACCTGCGGGGCGACATTGATTCTGTTTATGAAAAGGCTGATTATCTGCTGCCGCGACACTCCGGGCTGTATGCGGTGCTTTCTGCCGGCATTCTCCTTGCCCGCTGCGCCATTTGGCGGGGCGATCTGCAAATGTGGCGCAGAGCCAAGATCCACATTGCCGAAGCGCCCACAGAAAATGAAATGCAGCGGGACATCGTCTCATTTGCCATTTTGTCGGTGGACAGTATGCTTTACGATGTCACCTCCTTCCCGGAATGGTTCAAGATCGGCTGCTTTGAGCCTCTGCCGGGAGATGCTATGACTGCCGCAGGGGTGTTTTATGCCAAGTATCTTTATGCCGCCGCCTTTGCCGTTGCCACAAAGGAGCTGGCAGTACAGGGCACGCAGGGCCTTTACCTGATGTCTGCCGTTCCCTTTACGGTGGAGCCGATGATCTCCAGAGCCTATGCAGACAGGATCATCGGTGCAGAGATCTGTCTGCGTCTGACCTGTGCCACCCTGTATCACAACTGCGGAAATGACGAGCAGGCCATCCGTCACATTGACCGCGCCATTGCTTTGGCTCTGCCGGACAAGCTGTACGGTCTGCTTGCAGAATACTGCCGTCCCCTGGACACGATGCTGCAGCAGCGCCTGAGTATTGTAGCTCCCGATGCCTGTGAGCAGGTGGAGCAGCTTTATAAAGGCTATTACATCGGATGGTCCAAGCTCAGCTCCTCTGTCCGCAGCCGTACCATTGCCACTACCCTGTCACCCCGTCAGCGGGAGGTTGCAAAGCTGGCTGCCTTTGGTATGAAAAACGAAGAGATCGCAAAGACCCTGCACATTTCCGTGTCCTCCGTAAAGCAGGCCATCACCGGTATTTCCACAAAAACGGGTATGTCCCGCAGCGAATTTGCCGCGATCCTGTAGCCGGCAGTGTCTGTATTTTCCAAAAAACAGACATACACCTTCTTCAAAAAATGTCTGTAAATCCCAATACCGGGTGATACCGGCAAAACAATCCATCTGCTATACTGTTGTCATAAACAGTATGGCAGATTTTTCTATCAGCACCAAAAGAAAGAAGGGATCCTGTTTGCTTAGTTCCTTTACAAAAAGCGGCATTGTATCGGATGTCCCCAAGGAAGGCGACATTTACAAGGAGTTGTCCGTCCGGGACAAAACTTTCACCATACGCTACGGCTACTATGAAGAATATGAACGCAACAGCAAATTCAACGACCCCATCCCCATATACCCGGATTTCTCAAAAGCGCCGGTTTACACGGATGACGGCATTCCCTTTGCAACAGCAATGCAGGATGTATGCCCCCACTTTATGGGAAAACCGGAAACCGATGGCGAAACCTGTATGGACTGTTACCATTTCCACAAATACGAGGATCTGATCGGTCTTTGCAACTGTCACAAAACAAAGCAGCAAGGAGGACATAAAAAATGACAAACACAAAGCTTGCCAAAAGGATCACGAGCCTGCTTCTGAGTCTGGCTCTGGTTATGACCTATCTCCCTGTTTCTTCTGCCGCCTCTCCTCTGGCGCAGTCCCTCATCACTGAGACTGCAGCAGATCCCGGAACTGCCCACACCTGGGAAACGATGATGGGAACTGATGCAGACGGCAACCGCTACGCCGGCCGTGTCTGGGTGGACAAATCCGTTTACAAAAACGGTGACACCGTTATTCTGAATACCAAGGGCGAAGCCGACTCCTCTTTTCAGGCAGAACTGAACGAGGACGAAGCCTTTCAGGTGGTCTTCTCTGCCCTGGGTTCTACAATGACCACCAAGAAAACCATCAGCTCCTCCGGTCCTCTGGATGTGGTCCTGATCCTGGATGACTCCACCTCTATGGACGACAGGATCTCCGGCAACACCACCCGTTTGGAAAAGCTGATCGAGGCTTCCAATGAGCTGCTTGACAACCTCAGCACCACCAAGGACATCCGGATCGGTATCGTTGCCTACAATCAGAACTCCATTCAGGTCCTGCCCTTTGGTGTCTATACCAATGGGATCGAGCTGCGGGTGCGGGGCAACAAGTATACCTTTGACGAGAACAACCGCACCGACAAGGGCGGCACCATTCAGGCCTTTGACAAGAGCGGAACACTCCTTTATAATAATACCAGCGGCTATGCCAGAGGCACCAATCTCCAGGCCGGTGTGAATCTGGGTATGTCTATGCTGGAAAATGCCCGGGACACAGAAAACCGGACCCCCGTAGCCATCGTGCTTACGGACGGTGCGGCGAATACCGCAGCACTGAACACCTTCTATAACATCGGCAATCAGACCCCCCGCTCCATCTTCAGCGGATCTGTTCCCTCCGGTGTGGCAATGGCTACCCTGCTGACCGCCGCTTACAAAAAAGCACGGGTGGAGGATGTTTACGGCACAGCACCGATGATCTACGGTATCGGTGTGGACATTGACGGCGATGCTGCTGCCAATGCTGTCATTAACCCCGGCGCTTCCGTGAATGGCTTTAACAGCAGCAACAGCAGTTCCCTGATCACCACCGCCTACCGGCTTTACAACCAGTGGCTGGGCGGCAGCACCGTGCGGCGAAACGAGAGCTACAGCGGAACACACACCTTCACATTTGACCACGGCTATACCAATGTTACCCGGCAGGATATTGAAAACAACATCCATTATGTTGACACCTACTATCCTGTTTCCAGCGCTGAGCTGAACGACACCTTCACCCAGATCTACGAGGAGCTCTCCTCCGGTGTGTTCAATCCCATCTCCACCAGCACCTCCACCCAGGGAGGCACCGGTGTGGATGACACGCCGCTGATCTATGTAGACTTTATCGGTCAGCATATGGAGATCAAGGAGATCCAGTCCGTTACACTGTTCGGTGCATCCTACGGTGTTACCAAAAACGAAAACGGCACCTACACCGTAAACACTGCCACCGGCACCAACCCCACCACCAACGAAAGCTGGAACACCGCGGAAGACATTACCATTTCCGTGACCGAAACAGAAGGTGTTCAAAAGCTGGAGATCCGGATCAATCAGGAGATCCTGCCCATCATAATGGAGCAGGTCCTTTCCGAAACCGTTGGCGATGTTACCACCGCCACCATCACCGAGATCCAAAACACCCCTCTGCGTGTGTTCTATACCGTCGGTCTGGATTCCGACATTCTGCTGCCCGGAGGCACTGTTGATGTTTCCAAGCTGCAGGGCTATCCCCACATTGATGATGCAGCCGGAACCGTCTCCTTCTACAGCAACCGCTTCGGCGTTATGAATCCTGACGGGATCAACGGTGATGCCCATGTAGGCTTCCAGCCGTCCGACGCAAACAGATACTACTATCACCAGACCAATCAGGGCATCTTCACCGGGATCCTGAACAAATCCGGCGGTGCAGTCACCATCCCTGAAAACGAGGAATACGGCATTGTTTGGGATGACAGCAAGTATGACCTGAAGTGGATGACCTACGAGGAGTATCTTGCAGCCGAAGATACTGACAAGGTCTACACCTATGTGACCTACTATCGCCCCACCCCCAGCGCCTCCGATGCCCCCAATGCAGCAGAAAGTGTAACCTACCTGGTGTACACCGACTGGGGCTATCTGAAAGAATCTGCAGCCTTCTATGATGCTGCAAAGGAGACTTATCTGAACAACGGCGCAGCGATCCCTCAGGATCAGGTTGCCGGTGCGATCGCACAGTACAGGCAGGCAAATCCCGGCGCTGAGCTGTATGCGGTGCTTGGTGTGGGATCGCTCCGCACCAGCCGGCTGCACAATATGACAGTCGCCAAGGTTCAGAATCCCACCGATACCGCAGGCAACCGCTACGCACCGGAATACACCCACGAAACCGCCGATATCCATAACGGCAACAGCGTTGTGGTATGGCTGGGCAACAACGGCAAGCTCACTGTCAGCATCGACACCGGTATCGCCCTGACCAAGGCTGTCACTGCCCCCATTGGAAACGAGGATGACACCTATGCCCTGACTGTCACCGTTCCCGCAGGAGTAAACGCAGCACCCACGGTGCTGGATGAAAACGGCAACACTGTGACTGCCACCTACGAAAACAATATTCTGACCGTTCCTGTAAAAGCAGGACAGACCGTATATATAGGAGGCATTCCCAGCGGAACTGAGTGCCTGATCGGTGAGATCATCCGGGGCGACTACCAGAAGGTGGAGGAGCTTTCCACTGCCACCGTAACCGTCCCCACCGTATCTCAGGTAGTTGCCGGTGCACCCCAGTACGCGCCTGCAACCGTCACCAACGCCCCCTACAGCTTCGGTGATCTGCACATCACCAAGGAGATCACCAGCGACCACGCAGTGCCCGAAAACATTCTGGAAGCTGAGTTCGGCATTACGGTAAATGTGGGACAGGCCCTTGCAGGCAAGACCTTTGCCGTTAAGGACAGCACCCAGCCCGACGGTTACGAAGTAACTGTGGATGCAGGCGGAAATATGGTCTTTACCATCAAAGCGCGGCAGACCATCGACATTCTGCAGCTTCCCGCCGAAACCGTTGTCACCGTTACCGAAGCGGTGCCCGACCCCCACTTCACCGTTTCCTACCGCACCCGCAATCACTCCGGTGAGACCCCGGACGGCGACAACACTGTGGTGATCCCCACCCGGGGCAGTGCCACCGCTGTGGTGCTCAACCACTACACGCCTGCGCCCACCGCTGTATATCTGGATATTGCAGGCACCAAGAATTTTACCGCTGAGGGCAGCCACGATGGCAGCACCTTCCTGTACAAGGTCCAGCAGTGGAACGGCACCTATTGGGAGGACATTCCCGGCAAGACCGGTGAGACCCCCTACGGTGCAGGAGAATCCGGTACGAAATACTTCACCATTGAAAATGTGCTGGAGGGCATCACCTACACCCAGGTAGGAAACTACTCCTATCAGGTACTGGAGGTCAAGGGTGATGCGGCAAATGTCACCTATGACCGGACCCTGTACACCTTTGATGTTACCGTAACCGATGCAGACGGTCAGCTGGTGGCAACAGTTACTGACCTCACCGGCACTGAGATCACCGACGGCTCCTACGAGGTGACCTTCAACAACACCTATCACACTGCGCCAGTGAGTCTGGATATACAAAAGATCGTGAACAACTACTCCGGTGACGACACCGTTTCTGCCGCAGGCTTTGAATTCAGGGCCGTTCCCGCGGACGAAAACTGGGAGCCTCTCACCGACGATGGCAGCGGCACATTCAGCGTCTACTCCGATGCCGCAGGCACTGCCCGCTTCACTTCCGTGTACACCCAGGCAGGAACCTATTACTTCCTGCTCAGTGAGGTACGCAAGGATGCCCCCGGATGGACCAGCTCCAGCGCCGTGTATCACATCACTGTCACGGTTACAGAGGAAAACGGTGATCTGACCGCCACCATCAGTGCAGAAAAGCACAATTCCTCCAACGAAAGAGAATGGGCAGCCACCGATGCAGCCGATGCATCCAGAGCCACCGTCACCTTTGTGAACACCTACGATCCCCAAAACACCTCCGTGGATCTGGATGGCGCTGTCAAAAAGGTACTGACCGGAAAGCCTCTGGAGGCTGACCAGTTTACCTTCTATGTCTACAAGGACGGAGACCGCACAAAGCCCATCCTCACCGGCACCAACGATCTTAACGGTGATGTAAGCTTTGTGGACTTTGAGGATGTCCTCACCTTCTCCGGTGTCGGTACTTACGCTTACGACATTGTAGAGCATATCCCTGCCGGTGCTGTTTACGAAGCAACCTCCGGAAAGTATGTACTGCACGGTATGCGCTACGATCCCACCATTTACGATCTGGTGGTGGAGGTGACCAACGATCTTACCACCGGTAAGCTCAATGCCAGCTACTATTTTGAGGATTCCGTTACCACCACCGTCACCTACTACAACCACTACGAGGTCACACCTACCCAATACGCACTGGGCGGCGTGAAGATCCTGGACGGCCGTGCCCCCAGAAACGGTGAATTCACCTTTGAGCTGTACGAGGGAGATACCCGGATCGACACTGTCACCAACAAAGCGGACGGCAGCTTCACCTTCCGGCCGATCCCCTACGACGAGGCAGGCACCTACACCTACACCATCCGCGAAGCAGCAGGAAATGTCGCAGGCGTGACCTATACCGGTGTGGATAACCCCATTACCGTAACGGTTACCGTTGTTGATGAGAACGGCGAACTGAAGGCTGCCGCGAGCCTGGAAAACGCTCAGATCCGCTTTGCGAATCTCTACCGTGCAAAGGCAGCAGCTGTCACCTTCAACGGCACAAAGGAGCTGGTGGGCGGCACGCTGACCGACGGTGCATTCACCTTTGCCCTTTACCGCACCGACAGCTCCTTCGACATTACGAAGAGCAACGCCCAGCTGCTGGCTACCGACACCAATGAAGGCGGAAGCTTCGGCTTCACGAAGGCACTCAATGCCGCCGGTACTTATTTCTTCGTGGTCGCAGAAGATGCCTCTGACCCAGTAGAAAGCATCGTATATGACCGCTCTGTGCACCGCTTCACAGTTCGGGTCACCGACATCGGTAACGGTCAGCTTCAGGCAATGGTGATCAATGTAAACAATGGCGAAACCTCTGCAACCGCTGCCTCTGTAAGCACTGCCGTTTCCTTCACCAATGCCACCTTCGATGCGGTTACGCAAAAAGAGGTCTTTAAGGCCGGCAATGTGACCACCCAGATCGACGGCAAGAAGGTCAACGCAGGTGATATCCTTACCTACTTCATCACCTACACCAACTACACCGGCGCTGAAGTTGTGGCGGACATTATGGATGTGATCCCCAACCACACCACCTATGTGGAAGGCTCTGCCTCTCACGGCGGTAGCTATGCAGGTACGCACATAAACTGGATCCTGAATGTTCCCAGGGATGAGACCGTAACCGTCTCCTTTGATGTCAAGGTAGCTGAGACCGATGTGATCGTTGCCAACACCGCAGTGGTCCGTGACGGTGTCAACACCTACCACACCAACGAGGTGGTCAACCATACTGTGGAGGACATCGTAAAGAAGGATGTGTTCTCCCCTGCCGAGCCCACTGTCAGCATTGACGGCAAGACGGTTTCCCAGGGTGACGAGCTGCTTTACAGCATCCGCTACACCAACACCTCCAGCAGCCCCGTGGACATCGCGATCACAGACACCCCCTCCCGTTACACCACCTATGTAGAAGGTTCTGCAGATAACGGCGGTGTTTATCAGGACGGTACGATCCGCTGGAGCATTGAGGATGTTCCTGCCTGGACCACGGTGGCAGTAACCTTCAAGGTCACCGTAAATTCCGGTGTTGGCGGTAAAACCGTTGAAAACAAGGCGACCGTGATCGATGACAGCCACAGCTATGACACCAATATCGTCACCAATCCCGTGGAGGATCCCAAGACACCTCCCACGCCCCAGACCGGTGACACCACGCAGCTTTCCCTCTGGTTCACCCTTCTGTTCATAAGCGGCGGCGGGATCCTCACGACCGCCCTTCTGGAAAAGAAGAAGAAAGAATACGAATTGCGTTGATCCACTGACAGGACCCGGTGACGATCACCGTCACCGGGTCTCAACAAGCAAAAGAAAGAGGTGCAGTCAATTTGAAAAAAGCAAAATCTTATCTTTTTGTGCTTTTTGCTGTTATTTTCACCTTTGCCGCTTTTATGATCATCAGAGAGCTAAGCCGGCAAAGAAAGGATATTGACAGCTTTCAGAGCCTCTCAGCGCTTGTTGCCCCGGAAAGCGTGGAAACATTGCCTCCTTCCCCGGAAAATGGCGAATCCGTCCCTGTGCCGGAAAAGCCGGTGATCCTCCGCAATCTTGCACCTCTCTTTGAGCGAAACAGCGACTGCATTGGCTGGCTGTACATTGAAGGTACAAAAATAGATTATCCGGTTATGCACACACCGAAAAACCCGGAGCAGTATCTTCACCGGAATTTTGACAATCAACACAGTGCTTCCGGTGTGCCTTTTGCAGATGCCTCCTGCACCCTTGCGGATGACAATCTGGTTATCTACGGGCACAATATGAAAAACGGCACAATGTTTGCCGACATTACAAAATACCGGGACAAGGCATATTATACGGAGCACCCCACCGTAGAGCTGCAAACGGCGCAGGGACTGACCCAATATGCTGTATTTGCCGTGGTCCAGGTAAGAAACGATGACAGCTGGTATTTTTTCCATACCGCTGACGATGAAGCCGGGTACAATGACAAAGTGGCAGAGATCAAAAGCAGGGCCTTGTATGATACCGGGATCACCCCCACCTACGGTCAGCAGATGATCACCCTCTCCACCTGCTACGGCGCAGACAAGGACAGCCGGATCATTGTCATTGCCTGTGAACAAACTGCAGACGAAAATTCGTCTGCAGTTTTTTTATAGGTAATGATAGTGTTTTCTGTATTTTACAAGGCAGAAAGCCGTCAGCAAAGGCGCCGCCAGCTCCGCCGCCACGATAGCAAACCAAACACCGTCCAGCTCCCAGATCAGGGGGAGGAGGAGAACTGCCGCGGATTGACAGAACAAGGTCCTCACAAAGGAGATAGCCGCAGACACCAAACCGTTGTTAAAGGCCGTAAACAATGCACTTCCATAAATATTGAAGCCACAAATCAGGAAAGACAGGGCATAGATCCGAAAGCCACGGGCCGTCATTTCACAAAGGGTCTGATCGTAGCCGACGAAGATCCGTGACAGGGGGTCCGACAGCAGGATCGCAGAAGCAGCCATAACCACAGACACTGTACCAATGATCAGCATACTTTTTCGGAAAAGGCTTTTTTGCTCCGCCTTGTTATCTGCGCCGTGGTTGAAGCCCACAATAGGTGCTGTTCCCACAGAGAAGCCGATAAACACTGAAAGGAACATAAAGTTCACATACATAATTACGCCATAGGCAGCGATTCCGTTTTCTCCGGCATAACGCATCAGCTGGAAATTGTAAAGCACACTTACAAGGTTCATTGAGAGATTGCTCATAAGCTCCGATGAACCGTTTGTACAAGAGCGCAGCAGTGCTTTTCCGTCAAACTGAAACCTTCCAAACTGCAGCAAGCTTTTATTGGGACGGGAGAAATAGATGACCGGGATCAATGCACCAACGATCTGGGCAACGGAGGTAGCAATCGCTGCACCGGCAAGCCCCCATTTGAACACCGCCACAAACAGGGCATCCAGCACGATATTGCACACACCCGCCGTGACCATCATCGCAAGGGAAAGATTTGGCTTTTCAGCAGCCACGCAAAAGCTCTGGAATGCAAATTGAAGAATATATGCCGTAGTTGCAGGTATTACCAAAAGGCCGTAGAGCACACAGTCCTCCAGCATCTGCCCCTCTGCTCCCAGCATAACCGACACAGGACGGATGGTCAGCATCCCCACCGCTGTCAGCACAACGCCGAAAATAACGCAGATCAGCGTCAGCATACTGAAAATATCATTTGCCTTTTTGTGGTTTCCCTCGCCCAGATTTTTTGCGATCAGAGCCGTACCGCCGGTGCCCAGCATAAAGCCCGGCACGCCGAATATCATCAGCACCGGCATCACCAGATTGACCGCAGCAAAGGCGGTCTTACCTGCGTAATTCGACACGAATATGCCGTCTACCACACCGTATATGGAGGTAAACACCATCATCACAACAGAAGGGATCGCAAAACGCAACAGCCTCCCCAGGGTAAAATGATTGGAAAGTCTGATCCGCATATCACAGCTCCTCCGCCAGCACTTTTCGTTTTTTCCACACGCCGGACAGGAAATAGATCATACCGGGAATGGCGCAGCCGTAGGCTGCAAGACCGTAGCCGAGAACGAAGCCGTAAAAACCCCAGTTAAAATAAATGCCAAACAGCCAGCTCAGACCGATACGCAGGATCACACCGTCCATCAGTGCCAGCACCATACTCATTTTTGCATTGCCGATGGCCTGGATAAAGGCACTGCTTCCCCGCATCACCGCCAGTGCCGGGAACATCCACAGAATGGCACTGATAAACACGCGGCAAAGGCTGTTTCCCACCATATCCTCAGAGAATGCCACAAACAAAGCTTCCCCGAAGAAAATGTACGCAACCATACAGATCACAGTAAAGATGCCGGAATAGATCCACGCCCAGTGAACCACCTTCATAGCACGCCTGTTCTGCCCTGCCGCGATATTCTGGCTGATCATCGGCACTGCAGCAAACTGAATGCCCTGAGATATCTTATTGATAATGTCATCAATACGAACACCGGCACCAAAGGTGGCAGATTCCACAACGCCCAGGCTGTTGATCATAGAATTCACGAAAAGCATAGACACATTGATGCAGCCGGACTGGATGGCCATAGGCGTGCCGAGGGACACGATCAGCTTGCTGTACTGCTTGCTGACAGCAAAGCTTTTGAGTTTGAAGTCAAAGCCGAAGGATTCCTTTCTGCGGTAAAGGTAAAAGAGTGAGAACAGGAAGGATGCGCCCTGACCGATAATGGTCGCCCAGGCAGCACCTGCCACCTCCCAGCCAAGAATGCCGGTAAAGAGAATGTCCAGCACCAGATTTACCGCCGAGGCAATGCCTATAAACAGGAAGGGTCTCTTGCTGTCACCCATTCCCCGCAGCACCGCAGAGACCATATTGTAGCCTGCAGTGAAGAAAAGGCCCGCACCGCAGATCACCAGATAATCCATCGCGTAGGCATAGGATTCCTCCGGGATGTTCATCACATCCATGATCCACACCCGGATGCCCAGGATCAGTGCCGTCAGTACCACCGCCAGCACTGCGATCAGGCTGAAAAGTGTGCCAATGATCCGGTTCAGCTCTTTTCGCTTTCCTGCGCCCAGTGCCTGGGATACCAGCACCTGACCGGCATTGGAAAAGCCGAAGCAGATCATTGTGGCAAAGTTCAGGATCTGGCTGCTTTGAGACACCGCAGACAGGCCGGGATTTCCCACATATTTTCCAACAATGATCATATCAATGGTGCTGTAAAACACCTGAAGGGCATTGGATGCCATAAAGGGTATGGCAAACAAAAGCATCTGCTTTGCCACATTGCCCGCAGTAAAGTCTTTTGCAAGGGTTTTTCCGGTGGGTTTCAAGGGGAGGACCTCTTTTCTGTTCTTTCGTATTTTGTAGGCGGCACGCCAAAATGCTTTTTAAAGCAGCGGGTAAAATAATTGGGATCTGTAAACCCGCAGGAAAGCGCCACATCACTGACACTGCACTCCCCTGCCCGCAGCCGTCTGGCTGCCTCCTCCAGACGGAAGATCCGCAGATAATTCATAGGGCTCAGCCAGGTGGTCTCCTTGAATTTCCGGCAGAAATGAGCGGTGGAGTACCCACAGCGTTCTGCCAGAAGCTCTCCTGTCAGCTCCTGAGCGAAGTTTTTTTCTATGTATTCCATTGCCTCCAGAATGCCGGGGTCACCCTTGGGTGTCCGGGCAAGCTCTGACAGGGCATTATCCAGCAAAAGCTGCAGCAACCGGTATACCAGTGCCACTGCCTCCAGACTATTTTCCTCGCAAACCGCAAAAAGACGGTCAAAGCAGTTCACGATGTCCGGTTCTCCGGTTTTCATTTCAAAGCGGGCGCGTCCGTCATAAATGCTTCGCAGACTGTTTTGACAGACCTCTGTTTCGTTATAAAAACGGCGGACATCAAACATCAGCACATCGTACTCCACTGTGCCTGACATCAGCTTCACTGCGTGGGGGGTACGGGGCGGGACGATATAGACCTCTCCGGCTTCCAGAACGGCTGTCTTTTCTCCGTAGCCGATCTGCATCTGCCCTGTGTGGAGGCGGATCAGCTCCATACGGTCGTGCCAATGGAGGCGCACGCCGCTTTTGTAGCGGAAATAATGGTGCTTTTTGATGCCGGCAACACTGTACTTCACCGGCGTCGGCTCCTGATAATACTGCTCCATATACCCTCCCTACATCAAAATCGTGCTAATATTTACGGGTTTTGTACTATAAACACCTGTTATATTATGCTAACATAAATTTATTGAAATTGCAACAAAAGGAGTAGAAATTATGGAGTCCTATTCTGTGATCATCATTGGTGCAGGCAACCGCGGCACCAACTACTGCCGCAAGCTGGATGCCCTGCGTGACCGCTACAAGGTAGTGGCAGTAGCAGAGCCATACGAGGGACGGCGAAACTATGTAAAGAATATGTTTGACCTGCCGGAGGAAATGTGCTTTACCTCCTGGGAGGATATTCTGGCAAAGCCCAAAATGGCAGATATTGCCATTATTGCCACGATGGATGCAGAGCATTACGCCCCCGCTATGAAGGCCATCGAGCTTGGCTATAACCTCCTTTTGGAAAAGCCTGTTGCACCCACCCCCGAGGAATGCGCTGACATCGTCAACGCTGCCAAAAGAAAGGGCGTGGAGGTCCTTGTATGCCACGTGCTGCGTTACACCCCCTTCTACAAGCGGGTGAAGGAGCTCGTTCTGAACGGCACCATCGGTCAGATCGTATCTGTGATCGGCGTAGAAGCCGTGGGCAACGAGCACCAGAGCCACAGCTTTGTCCGGGGCAACTGGCACAGTGAGGCAGAGACCACACCGATGCTGCTGGCTAAAAGCTGCCACGATCTTGACATCATCCAGTGGCTGGTGGACAAGCCCTGCACCAAGGTTTCCTCCTTTGGCTCTCTTACTTATTTCACGGAAGAAAACGCCCCTGCAGGCGCTCCTGTCCGCTGTATCGACGGCGGCTGTCCGATGGAAAGCACCTGCCCCTACAACTGCAAAAAGCTTTACTATGACGACAAGGACAACGCCTGGTTCCGCAAGGCTGCCACCCGCGGCATCTCCAAAGAATATCTCCCCACAGACGAGGAGGTTATGACCGCCCTTAAGACCACCGATTTCGGTCTGTGCGTGTTCCACGCAAACAACGATGTGGTGGACCATCAGGTGGTGAATATGGAATTTGAAGGTGGCATTACCGCAAGCTTTACCATGAATGCCTTTAACAAGGGCGGCCGTTATATCCGCATTTTCGGCACCAAGGGCGAGCTCTATGCCAATATGAGTGACACCGAGATCACCGTCTATACCTTTGAGGACAAGCAGCATCACAGCTATCCGGTGGTCAAGACAGAGGAAAGCATTCTGGGCGGTCACGGCGGCGGAGATCAGGGCATCGTTTCAGAGTTGCACGAATATCTCAGCGGCAATTACACCGGCTGGTGCGCCGCAAACATTCAGGTATCCGTTCAGAATCATATGATCGGCTTTGCCGCAGAAAAAGCAAGACACAACGGCACTGTGGAGGATGTGAAAAAATTCTCCGCTGCCTACGGTCTGTAACAATATTAGCGGTTCCGGCTTTGTTTGAAGCCGGAACCGCTTTTTCAAATTTCAATTTATCGCGCTGTAGGGAATGCATTTATGCATTCCGCATTGCCGCAGGCAATGGTGATTTGCTACGCAAATCACGCGGAACGGATAAATCCGTTCCCTACGCGACAGAACGATAAATATGAATTTACCATTGCTTTAATTTCTGGTTCTGCTTCTGCTATTTTCCGACCATAATCTCAATATACCTGTACATCCTAACAGCAGTAACGAAAGGAGCTGTCAGGATGATAAAAAGGTTAAAACTATGGATCCCTTTGCTTTTCTGCACATTTTTACTTTCCGGCAGCGCAAAAGAAATACGCGGACCTCTGTGCCGGGTGGTCACCGGTGTGGAGATCGCCTGTCAGCATAAGGATGTGCATATTAAAAGACATTATACGGATTCCGACAAAATGGAATATGTGCTGATCTATCTTCGGCTTTTGGAGCCTGTTGGAAAACCGGAAACAGATCCTGCCGGCGTAAACGCCGATGTATACGAGATCACACTGCAGCTTTCCGACGGAAACAAAAAGCATTATAAGCAAAAAGATCACCGGTATTTATGCCGGGATGACGGTAACTGGCAGGTCATTGCCCCGGAGCAGGCGGAAGGCTTGTACCGGCTGATGCGCGAGCTTTCCAGTGACCGCATATAAAGGTTGACTTTCAGGTGCCTCCCGTGTTATACTAAACAATATTTTTTCGCAGGAGGTACGGGTATGAATAAGGTCATCCTTCCCAAAGGCTATGCCCCTGTACTGAACGGTTATGAGCTGCAGCGCGCCATTGCATCGACCAAAGAGATCTTTCAGGAGGAATTCGTGGAAACGCTTCACTTGCAGCGTGTGTCCGCGCCCCTTTTTGTGCGATCCTCTTCCGGCTTGAATGACGATCTTTCCGGCAAGGAGCGGGCAGTGTCTTTCGATGTTCCCGCCATTGGCGACGATGCCCAGGTGGTCCATTCCCTTGCAAAATGGAAGCGTCTGGCGCTGGGTAAGTATGGCTTTGCCGTTCACGAGGGACTTTACACCGATATGAATGCCATCCGCCGGGATGAGGAGCTGGACAACATCCACTCCATTTATGTTGACCAGTGGGACTGGGAGCGGATCATTCGTCCTGAGGACAGAACACCGGAGTATCTGAAAGCAACGGTGCAGGCCATTGTGGATGTGATCTGCGATGCCAGCGAGGCACTGAAAAAGGAGTTCCCCCAGATCAAGGTGGACCTGTGCCGTCAGGTGAGCTTCATTACTTCTCAGGAGCTGGAGGATCTGTATCCTGACAACACCCCCGAGGAACGGGAGAATTTGTATGTTAAGGAGCACAAGACCGCATTTATTATGGGGATCGGTGACAAGCTTCGTTCCGGCAAACCTCACGGTATGCGCGCCCCGGACTATGATGACTGGACCCTCAACGGTGATATTATTTTCTGGAACGATGTTTTGGGCCTTGCCTTTGAGATCTCCTCTATGGGCATCCGTGTAGATCCCGCAGCGATGGACCGTCAGCTGAAGGCTGCAGGCTGTGACCATCGCCGGGAGCTTCCCTTCCATAAGCTGCTTCTGGGCGGCGAGCTGCCTTTGACCATTGGTGGCGGCATCGGTCAGTCCCGTCTTTGTATGCTGCTCATCGGCTGCGCCCATATCGGTGAGGTGCAGTCCAGTCTGTGGGATGACGACACCCTGCGGATCTGCAGTGAAAACAACATTCCCCTGCTTTAATAAAAATAACAACAGGCTTCGGTGCACCGAAGCCTGTTGATTATTTTTCCATTAAAACCGAAGTGACACCGGGAATGCTCTCCAGTGCCTCCGGGCGGTGGGTCACCAAAAGTGCCCCGGGCGCAAGCTTTCGCAGATTATTAAGAACTCCTTGTTCTGTTTCTGCATCCAGAGCAGAGGTGCATTCATCCAGAAGCAGCACTTTGCGCTGCATCAGAATCGCTCTTGCAATGGCAAGCCGCTGAAGCTGCCCCTTGGAAAGGCCGGTGTTATTCTCACCTACACGGGTGTTTTCACCCTCGGACAATTCAAAAACAAAGGAAGCGCAGGCCGCATCCAGTGCATCCCTTCGCTCCTGCTCCGTAGCATCCGGCCTGACAAGGAGGAGATTCTCTGCCACAGTGCCGGAAAACAGCGCATAGTCCTGGGGCACATAAGCAAACAGCTGTCGCGTGGCAGCAGAGCAGTCGATCTTGCCCTGCTCTGTCTCCAGATATACTCTGCCCTGCTGGGGCGCATAAAGTCCCAGGATCAGCTTAAACAGGGTGGTCTTACCGCGGCCGGAAATACCGCTCAGGGACACCCACCCATCCAGAGGAAGCCGCAGGCTGAAGTTCTCCACCACTGCCTGCTCATCCCCGGGATAGGAGAAGGTCACATTTTCAAAAACCACAGCCTCAGCCTTTTCAATTGCCACAGGCTCCGGCTGCTCCGGGATCTCCAGAAGTGCTGACAACCGCTCTCCTGCAACCTCCACAGAGGTGATGCGCGCCCACAAGCCGGAAAGTCCCATCAGAGGTCCCCGGAGCTGTCCCAAAAGCTGGAGAATCGAAGCCAGCATACCGTAAGTAAGAAGATCTCTTGCCACACAGTCAGCACCCCAAAGAAGAAGAATACCACTTCCCAAAAGCACTGCACCGTTGATTATGCCGTTAGCACCCACAGACCACACTCTTCTTCCGAATTTTCTGCGGCGTGCTATGTGGAGTCGGCGGTCAAACTTCTTGACTGTCTGCTCCTGGGTCTGCAGACTTTGGATCAGCTCCAGCTTCTGCAGATCCTCCTGCATGGTCGCCATAACCGTATCTTCCGCTTCCCGCACACTGCGCTGCTTCCGCTTCAGCACAGGACGAAGCACAGACACACAGACCAGCATACCCGCTCCGCCGATGGCCAGCGCCACAGCCGCCTCAGGGCTGATCAGCAGCACCGCGCAAAAAGCCGCCACCAGCTTTGCTGACTGCCCCAGAAGCAAGGGCAGTGCATAGACAACACCATCGCAGATGATATTTACATCTTCAATGCCGCGGCTCAAAAGGGCACCGCTGTGGAATTCCTGAAACCGTGCATCTGCTCTGTACACCGCGCTTCGCAGAAGCCGGGAGCGAAATGTGGCAACAAGCCTGTCTGTGGTACTTCCGGTGTACCAATTGACCAGGAGATATACCGCCAGCTGGATCAAAACATCTGCGCCCAGCAGAATCCCCCAGAACAGAAGTCTCCCGTCTTTTTCAATGGCAGAATCGATGACAAACCGTGTCAAAAACGCCATTGTCACCTGGGCAACAGACTGCAGCACCGTCAGCACGCTGATCCAGAAAAGACGCGCCCTGCAGTTGCGAAGTATATCCTTAATAAAGCCGTCCTTCTTAGCCTTCATTCTTCTTTTTATTGGCAGCATCCAACAAATCATCAAAATCGATGACATTGTCAGGCTTGGATTCTGTGGGTGTGGTATCGTCCTCTACATCCACACCGATGGTCGGGTCCTTTTCCTCATCCTTCTCCGTAGGCTTTGTATTGCCGGAGGGATCTTCCTCATTTCCGGAAGGCTCTGTACCATCGGTAGTTCCGGAAGGAGTCGTGGCTTCGCCGGTCCCTTCCGTTCCATCCGGGTTCTCTGGATCCTCTGTTCCCTCCTGCGGCTGTGTGGTCACAGTGGGTTCGGTGGTGGGCTCTGTATCCTTTCCCTTGTTCACGGTGAACACCACCGCAACAACGATCAGTCCCACAAGCACAACTGCCAATACCGCCGCCAAAATCGCAAGAAGTGTTTTCTTATTCATACTGTTTCCTCCAAAAGGCTTATTTACTTTTTTCTTTTCAACGCTCTTATCCATCTGCCCAGCCGCCTTCTGACGGCAATGTAGCTTTTCCGCAGTGGGAACAAGCCTACCCACACAGCAACATACAGCCGGTAGGCACGGTCTTTCACGGTATGGCTTCTCCCCTTGCGTGCAAAGCCTGTCACCACAGCAAGGACCTGCTCCATCAAGACCGGCTCGCGCTCATACTGATTGTCACCGCAGCAGATATAACCGCCGTCTTTTACAGAAATGATCCGGTGAAGAACATAAGCCCCACTGTCGCGTTTATACAGAATAATGTCCCCTTTTTTCTGCACACCCTCTGCCTTTGCAAGCTCCACGGTGTCCTTCCGGTTTCGAAGCATCGGCATCATACTGTAGCCTGTGACAGTGAGATTTGCCCTGCCGCCGTTCTCCATTTGCAGCTGCAAAAGAGGCACAAGGGTCTCCATCGGCACACTTTTTCTGTGCAGTTCAACGCCTTCCATAGTACTCCTCAGATCCGTGGTCCCGTGCCGCTTCACTGTTCCAGGATCGCCCCTGTGGGGATCAGACGCTGCACAAAGGCTTCCACATCCTTACGCGCCAGCTCCTCGGTGACCTCATAGCTTTCCAGAAGCGCCGCCGTCAGAGATTCCACCGTCTGCTCCGTCTCCAGCTTTTCCCAGAGAAACGCGCCGGTGGGGTTCATAGTTATCATACCGGAAAATACAGTCGTTGCCTTGCCCACAGGGACTACAACGATGGTGCCTGCCACTTCCCGCAGCAAAAAATCAGGATTTCTTCTCATTTTGCCTTCTCCGTATTCCATAATGGTAATAATATTGGAAGCGTATAACAACCCAATATATGCTGTGATTATAACATACAGATGTATCTATGTCAAACAAAACAGGCTGCTCAACAGAGCAGCCTGTTTAAATCAAGTCAGCTTGTGGATAAAAATACCGCTTCGCAGCTTCGGCTCAAACCAGGTGGATTTTGGGGGCATAATGGCACCGGCATCGGCAATGTCCATCAGATCCTCCATCGTGGTGGGGAACATGGAAAATGCCACTGCCATCTCGCCGCTGTCCACGCGGTCAGAAAGCGCCTTCAGGCCGCGAATTCCGCCCACAAAGTCGATACGCTTGTCGGTGCGGGGATCGCCAATGCCCAAAATGGGATGCAGTAAGTTACTTTGCAGAATGGACACATCCAGCTGTGCCACCGGATCGGCAGCATCGTAAGTGCCTTCCTTTGCCTCCAGAAGATACCACTTGCCCTCCAGATACATACCGTAGGTATGCTTCTTGTCCGGCTTCAGCACGCCTTCTCCGGCATAGGGAGTGACTGCAAACTTTTCCTCCACCTTTTCCATAAAGGATGCAGGGGTGTTGCCGTTCAGGTCCTTCACGATGCGGTTATAGTCCATAATGTACAGGTGGTTATCCGGGAAAATAACGGACAGGAAATAGTTAAACTCCTCACTGCCGTCATAGTCAGGCTTTGCCTCCCGGCGCTTCATTCCAACCCGCACAGCAGAGGCACTGCGGTGATGACCGTCTGCAATATAGAGGTAATCCACTCCTGCAAACAGGGTGCAGACCTTTTCGATCACCGCAGGATCATCCACCACCCAAACGGTATGACCGATGCCGTCCTCGCTGACAAAATCATACACAGGAGCTTTTTCTGACATCTGCGCATCCACAAGGGCATTGATCTCATCCTGCGCCCGGTAGGTCAGGAAGATGGGACCTGTGTTGGCGTCGCAGTAATCCACATGGTTGATCCGGTCCTGTTCCTTGTCGGCACGGGTCAGCTCGTGCTTCTTGATGATATTGTTTCGGTAATCATCCACCGAAGTGCAGCCAACGATGCCGATCTGTGACCGTCCGTTCATCACCTGCTTGTAGATGTAAAGACAAGGTGCATCGTCCTGAATAAATACGCCCTTTTGGATCATTGCATTCAGATTGTCACGGGCTTTTTCGTAAACGCGGGTATCATACAGATCAATGGCAGGGTCAAGGTCGATCTCCGCCTTGTCCACATGGAGGAAGGAATGGGGATTGCCCACCACCATCTGCCGCGCCTCGTCACTGTTCATCACATCGTAGGGAAGCGCAGCCACCTGTGCTGCCAGTTCCCTTGCAGGGCGAACGGCTTTAAACGCTCTAACAACAGCCATTACTTATTCTCCGCTTCGTATTTTTTCAGGAACGCTACCAGAGCCTCCACGCCTTCCCTGGGCATAGAGTTATAGATGGATGCCCGCAGACCGCCTACGGAACGGTGACCCTTCAGGTTATCATAGCCGGCTGCCTTGGTTGCCTTGACAACAGCAGCGTCCAGTTCTGCAGAAGCTGTAACAAAGGGGACATTCATCAGGCTGCGGAACTCCTTCTCCACCGTGCCGCTGAACATCTAAGAGCTGTCCAGGAAGTCATACAAAACCTTTGCCTTCTCCTCGTTCAGCTTGTTCACAGCCTCCAGACCGCCCAGGCTCTTAAGGTACTTAAACACCTTGCCGCAGCAGTAGATCGCCCAGCAGTTGGGGGTGTTGTACATAGAGTCATTGTCCGCGTGGATCTTATACTGCAGATAAGTGGGAATGTTGTCCAGATCGTCCCGGATCAGATCCTCACGGATGATCACCACCACCATACCGGCAGGGCCAACATTCTTCTGAACGCCGGCATAAATGAGACCGTAGTCAGAC
>JAZNZZ010000023.1:0-3421 GCA_045595205.1 Faecousia sp. | reverse complement strand
CCGCAGCCACAAGTCCATTCCTCTTTAACAGGCTTGGGCGAGCCGCACTCCGGGCAGAACTTGCCGGTTGCCGTAGCACCGCAGCTGCATTTCCAGCCCATAGCATTGTTTTCGTCTTTTTGTGCCTGAATAGCCTGAGGATTCGGTACGCTCTGCTGCATCTGCTGGGCGCCCATATTGTAGAAGCTCTGTGCAGCATTAAAGCCGCCGCCCATTGCGCCGCCTGCCATACCCATACCCATAAATCCGGTCATTGCACCGGCGGTGTTGCCCGCTGCAGTTTCCATAGCATTGGCGGTGGCATCGGTCATTCTGCCTGCCATCATAAAGGGATTGCTGCCCATAGTGGAGGCATCCTCCATCTGCTGGATCTTCTGCATATCCTCGGGGTTCAGGGTGATGGGATTCAGGGCGATCTTCTCCACGGAAATACCACGGGATTCCACCCACTCTGCCTGGAGGGCATCGTTCATTGCCTTTTTCAGCTCGTTTACCTTGGCAGGCAGCTGTGCAGGGCGCAGCTCCAGCTCTGCCAGCGCGCCGAAGGCAGGCTGCAGGGCAGACACGAACTCCGTCTTCAGCTGGCTGTCGATCTGATCTCTTGTGAAGGCCTGCTCCACATTGCCGCAGACCTTGGTGTAGAACTTCAGGGGGTCGGAGATCACATAGGAATATACGCCGTTGCAGCGCACATTCACCGTGCGGCTCATACCGATGCGCTTGTTGGTCACCTCGAAGATAATGGGACTGGGCGTGCCGAACTTGTTGTCCATGATCTCCTTGGTGTTGAAGTAGTAAACTCTCTGATCCTTGCCGGTGTCACCGCCGTAGGTGAAGCGCTTGCCGATGGCCTTGAAGGTATTTTTCAAGCTTTCGCCAAAGCTGCCTGCAAAGATGGAGGGCTCTGTGGAGGTGTCATAGGTATATTCGCCGGGCTCGGCACAGACCTCCACCACCTTGCCCTGCTCCACGATGATCATACACTGACCGTCAGCCACGGCAATGCCGGAGCCGTTTGTGATCACATTGTCACTGCCCTTGGTGTTGGAGCTGCGGCCGCCAACACGCTTCTGACCCTTGACCACAAGGGTGTCCATATCCAGTGCATCGCAATAAAAGAATTCCTTCCACTGGTCTGCCAGAACGCCGCCAAGAGCGCCGATACCTGCTTTAATAAGTCCCATAATGATTATCCTTTCTTAATTCCAAAATTCCCCGGCTGTTATGCCCAGGGGTCTGCGGACTTGGGTGTCCGAATGCCTACCATCAAAAACTGTTCCCACAAAAGCCACTGTCCGTCACCCTTCCGGCGGAGGACCACCTCCCGGGGATTGTCTGCACCGCCGCTTTGAATGTGCAGCTTCTTGTAGCCGGGGTTGGCATCTGCGTAAGGACCTGCCGTTACAGTTACCGTAAAGGGTTCAGCGGGGGTGTAATCGTTTTCCGGGGCAGCACCCTTGAAGTAGGAGAAGGGGATATGCGTGCCTTCACGGAAGCGGTCATTGAGGAACGAGAGCTCATAGGGGGTCAGAGGCTGAGGCCCTTTGAGCCAGTTGAGCATCTGGATGCCGATGTCCTTGTCTGCGGCATAGGCGCACAGGGCGCACACGGTGAGCGCCGCCGTCTGGAAGGGGTCGGTGAGTGCCGCCTCGGGAAGTGCCTGCATTGCGCTGAGGCTCTCGGGAAGGGCGGTAAAAACAAAGGTTTTTGTCTCCTCCTTAGGAGAAGGTGCAGGTGTGGCGGCAGGCTGTGCCGCTGCTCTCTTCAGCTTGTCAAAGATGGACATATTCTTTACCTCCTAAGAAAATAATTCGTTCAGCGCGGGGTAGCCGGGGAACTGCATATCCTCACTGTACTGATCAATGGGCAGGCGGTATGCCTTGCCGTCCCCGTCCAAAAGGTCCAGATAGCTGTCCATATCCGTGCGGAAGGGGGTCAGCAAGGTGCCGGAGGTGACCGTCACCGTGCCGGAGGCGGCGGTGGGATCCTCTGTGCTGACGGAGGCGAGCTCCACATCGGCATTGAGCATCAGCGCCCGGCTCATAAGACCGTAGGCCTCGTCGATCCGGGTCATACCGTTCATATCCAGAGTGTGGAAGCTCCAGGCAAGGAGCATAAAATTATCCAGATACAGGATGTTGTCCAGGTCCATTGCCACACGGTCAGGATTCAGGGAGGTGTCCTCCCGGATGGCGGTGTCGGTATAGCCGAGGAAGCTGACCCCGTCCTCCGTGAATTCGTAGAATCTGGAACGGTTGGATACATCTGCTGCAGGCTCCTTCAAAAACAGGAGGTACTGGGAATCCCTGTACACCAGATAGCACGCAGGCGCCACATTGAAAAGCTCCTCTGTAAGTGCTTCGTCATTTGCTGTAAGGGTCAATTCGCCCCAGCCTTCCTCAGAGGAAAACCAATGGATGCCTGCGGTGATGCTGTCCCCCAGAGGGAGGGTAACGCCGTAGGGCATTTTCATCATCCAGCTTTCCGTGTCCAAAGCGTATTCTTCCTTCAGAAGCTCCGCAGGGAGGACGATGTGCAGTGCCCCCGGTGCGGCGGCAAGGAACTGATCCTCGGCAAAAATATGTACGCAGCCGTGACCCAGAGCAAAGCTCAGCTCCCGCGCGCCAAATTCCACCGCATCCTGCAAAAGCTTCAGCGTGTTCTCCCGCAGGGAAATATCATCGTGGCATTCCCGGAATGCCTGTTCCAGCACCTCTGCCAGAGAATCCGGTGCTTTGAACACATCCTGAAAAGTCAGAGGCTTTGCGGTGGCGGCGTCCCAGGTGTAGCCGCGCAGGGCAATGCCCTCCTTCACATAGCCGTAATCCGTCTCGATCCGTTCAAAGAAGGACAGGACCGCCGTATCGTTTCTTGTGATGAACGCTTCGGCTTTGGAGTACAGCATGTCATCCTCTTCGGCATAGATGGTGCCTGCCCGGAGGGTAGCCTCCACATCCGCCTGCTGCTTTTTGATGTTTTCGTTGTAGCTCTCCAGTGCCTGACGAAGGGCATCAGAGCCGGAAGCTACCACATTGCCGGCAAAATCCCTGTAGCCCGGGACGAGCTCCGGGTATTCCACCCAGAAGGGTATGTCATTGCTTCTGTCCATTACAGATTTTGTGTCAACGAACAGGTCTATTGTCTCCGGGATCGTTACCTCCGGGGTCTGGGGTGCTGTGGTTTCGGGCACAGAGGAGGTCTCCGGCGGGGTGACGGTGATGTTGCAGCCGGCAAGCAGCAGTGCACTCACCGTCAGAGTTGCGATGAATGAAACGAACCTTTTCATTTGTTCCAGCTCCTTCCTTTTTGTTTAAGTGGATTTACGGGTTACGCTCTGCTGCGGACAGCGCCAGAGCTTCCAGCATTTTTTCAAAGGCGGCGGCTTCTTCCGTTGCGGGCCACCTGCAGGTAACAGCTTTCT
>JAZNZZ010000022.1:0-2581 GCA_045595205.1 Faecousia sp. | reverse complement strand
TTGAGAATTGAGAATTGAGAACCCAGAATTGTGGTATTTTCCTGCGGAAAATGATTAAAATAGTCGCTTTGCGACACACATTAACTCTGAACTCTCAACTCTGAACTCTCAACTGTTTATCGAGCCAATGGATCGATAAACTGGAATTTATCCGTTCTCCACCAAATTAAGGATCGCCTGCTTGGGTCTTGCGCCCAGGGCAGGTGCACCGGGCTTGCCGTCCTTAAAGACGATCAGGGTGGGGATGCTCATCACCTGATATTCGATGGCAAGCTCCTGCACCTGATCCACATCGATCTTGCACACCTTGAAGTCCTCCCGCTCCTCTGCGATCTCCTCCAGCGTGGGCGCGATCATCTTGCAGGGTCCGCACCAGGTGGCGAAAAAGTCCACCAGCACGGGGATCTTGCTCTCCAGAACCTCTTTTTGGAACTGCTCTTTGTTTTCAATGTGAATGATAGCCATAGTAATTGCTCCTTTCGTATTCTTTTTTCTATATAATATACCCAAGGTGAAAAATATTCTGTGATAATGTCACATTAAAAAATATGGATAAAAACAGACTTGGGTACAAATATTATAACAGCTTCAGGAGGTAATGCAATGAAAAAATCAATTTCACTTCTGACTGTGTTGACCCTTGTGCTGGTGCTGACCGGCTGCGGCAGACAAAGGGAGCCCGTGCGGGATACCCTTGTGGTGGCGAGTCTGAATTTTGACGGAAAGTTTTCACCCTTTTTCTATACCGGGGCTTATGAAGCCGATGTGCTGACCCTGGTAAACCAGACCTTGCTCGGCACAGACCGGGAGGGCGCGGTGGTGCTCCGGGGCATTGAAGGGGAGACCCGGCCCTACAACGGCACAGACTATACCTATACGGGCATTGCCGACTGTGCCATTACGGAAAATCCCGACGGCACGGTGTACTATGATTTTACTTTGCGCCGGGATATTTTTTTCTCCGACGGAAAGCCGATGGACATCGACGATGTGATCTTTTCTATGTATGTGGCACTTGACCCCTCCTATGACGGCATTATGACCCTGTATTCCCTTCCCATTGCGGGACTTGCAGCCTATCGGGAGGGAACGGAAGGAGCTGTCAGCGGCATAAGGAAAACCGGCAGCCACACCTTGCGGGTGGTGACCACGGAGCTGTCCGCCACGGCGATCTATACTCTGGCGGGGATCAGCATCGTGCCGATGCACTATTACGGTGACGAAGCACAGTATGACTATGAAAACGGCAAATTCGGCTTCCCTAAGGGTGACCTTGAACGGGTACGCAGTGTCACCACCCACCCTGTGGGGGCAGGACCTTATAAGTTTGTAAGCTACACCGGAGGCACTGTGACCCTGCAGGCCAACGTGAATTACTGGCGGGGCAAGCCCCGGATCCCCAACATCCAGTTCCGGGAGGGACTGGACGCAGATAAAGTCCCCGGTGTGGTGGCAGGCACTTTGGACATCAGTGACCCCTCCTATTCTGTGGAGACGGCAAAAGCAATTGCATCGGCGGGGGATGCGGTCACCACCAAAATGGTGGCAAACCCCGGCTACGGCTATGTGGGCATCAATGCCAAAAATGTATGTGTCGGCGGCGTAAGCGGCTCGGAGGCTTCCAAAAACCTGCGGAAGGCCCTTGCCACGGTGATCGCGGTGTATCGGGATGTGGCGGTGGATTCCTATTACGGGGACTTTGCCAATGTGATCCACTATCCCATCTCCGATACCTCCTGGGCAGCGCCCCGGGTCACGGACGGCGATTACCGGGAGGCGTTCTCCACGGATGTGAAGGGAGAACCCATTTACACCCCCCAAATGACCCCGGAGGAGCGGTACGCGGCCGCAGAGCAGGCGGCGCTGGACTTCTTTGCCGCCGCCGGTTATACAGTGGAAAACGGGAAGGTCACCGCTGCCCCGGAGGGGGCGGCAATGTCCTATGAGGTGCTGGTGGGTGCAGGGGGCACCGGTGACCATCCCACCTTTATGGCGCTGAGTATGGCATCGGAAGCTCTGAAAAAGCTGGGTTTTCGCCTGATCATTACGGATCTTTCCAACTTTTCCGAGCTGTCCGCGGCAGTGAATTCCGGCACGGCGGAGCTGTTTGCAATGGCGTGGAATGCCACCCCGGACCCGGATATGTACCAGATCTACCACAGTGACGGCGGCTCCAACGAAAAATCCTATTTTCTCAAGGACGAGGCGCTGGACGAGCTGATCCTTCTTGCCCGCAGCTCCTCTGACCGGGACTACCGGAAGACCTTGTACCGGGCGTGCCTGGACATTATCGCAGACTGGGCGGTGGAGATCCCGGTGTACCAGCGGCAGAACGCGGTGATCTTCTCCGCAAGCCGCATCGATTTAAGCACCCTGACCCCGGACATTACCACCTTCTGGGGCTGGGAGAACGATATCGAAAAACTGAAGCTGAAATAATTTCCAGTTTATCGATCCATTGGCTCGATAAACAGTTGAGAGTTCAGAGTTGAGAGTTCAGAGTTAATGTGTGTCGCAAAGCGACTATTTTAATCATTTTCCGCAGGAAAATACCACAATTCTCAACTCTCAATTCTCAATT
>JAZNZZ010000021.1:0-5726 GCA_045595205.1 Faecousia sp. | reverse complement strand
ACAGGACAGCCTCCGGAATAAAATGATCCTTCATAACCAGGGTCGCGTTCTTGATCGCAGTCATATTACCCCTCCGTTACTTATTTATAGATTTACCCCCAAAGCCGCCGGGCGGATTTGGAAGCACAGATTTATACCCGTATATCATACCCTTTTTTGAAAGCTTTGTCAATGAGCATTTCGCCCATTTTCCAAGTTAAAAAGCCGGAACGCCGTAAATTTCAATTTATCGTTCTGTTAAAAATCCCAAACTGTAGGGGAGGGTCTTGACCCTCCCGCCTGAAAATACTTGCATTTTCAGGATTTACGAAGTAAATACCTATATAATTCCCTTTGGGAATTGTGATTTGCGTAGCAAATCACCGGGAGGGTCAAGACCCTCCCCTACAAAAAAATGATATTAAAAAGGAGAATTTTATGGAAAGAATCAATTATCTGCAGCTTTTTGCCGAGGGCACTGCCGTGGTGAACACCACCGCCGGTGCTGTGAATGGTGCCAACGGCGCAGCCCTGGAGGGCACCAACGGTATGTCCGATGCTCTCAAGACCTTCTATGACACGGAGCTGCTGGAAAATGCCAAGGTGGAGATGTTCTACGCCCAGTTTGCCAAGCGCCAGAACCTGCCCCGGAACGGCGGCACTACCGTGGAATGGCGCAAGTGGAACACCTTCGACAAGGCAGAGACTCTGCAGGAGGGTGTGATCCCCGAGGGTCAGAAGTTCGGTATGAGCTCCCGCACCGGCACCATCAACCAGTACGGCACTTATGCTGCCATTTCCGACAAGCTGGAGCTCCACGCTTACGATGACATCATTCTGGGTGCCACCGAGGAGATGGGTACTTCTGCTGCGGAGACCCAGGAGACCCTGATCCGGGATGCTCTGCTGGAGAACACCAATGTGATGTACTGCGACAACATCGACGAAAACGGTGTGAAGGTGGAAAACACCCCTGTTTCCTGCGCCCAGATGCACAGCGCCGAGGGCGTTATGAGCACCCTGACCCCGGATATGGTGGCAAAGGCTGTGACCAAGCTGAAGAAGGACAAGGTGCCCACCATCGGCGGCAAGTATTGCGCCGTGATCCACCCCAGTGTGGCTTACGATCTGCGAAAGAGCAAGGAGTGGGTGGAGGCTCACAAGTATGCCCAGCCCGGTGAGATCTTCAACGGCGAGATCGGCGAGCTCCACGGCTGCCGCTTTGTGGAAAATGTGTTCGCCCCTGTGCTGGGCGGCAGTGAGTACAAGAATGCTGACGACGGTGTCACCTATGCCACCTACTTCTTCGGCAAGGATGCCTTTGGCATCATCGATCCCGAGGGCGGCGCACTGGAGATGATCGTCAAGGACAAGAGCCAGATCGGCGGTCCTCTGAACCAGTACTCCACCATCGGCTACAAGCTGGAGACCAACGGCGCGACCATCCTGTACCCCGAGCGCATCCTCCGGGTAATGAGCTGCTCCACCTTCTCCGGCACCGACGAGGAGAACTAAACCGCCCTTTGTAGGGACCGGCGAGGAGAACGAAACCTCCCTTTGTAGGGACCGGCGTCTTCGACGGTCCTACACGGACATTCTTACATAAGGACCGTCCGGAGGCCGGTCCCTACAGAAAAAGAATGTCATCCTGAGGAGCAACGCGACGAAGGATCTCCATCGTATTTCGCAGGAGATTCTTCGCTGCGCTCTGCAGCACGCTCAGAATGACAGCACGGATACTCTTACATAGGGAATTCCGTAGGGGAGGGTCTTGACCCTCCCGCAAAAGAAAATTGCCTCCGCAGTGATTCGGGAGGGTCAAGACCCTCCCCTACGATGGCAGAGAGCTAAATTGGAATTTAAAACGATACAAGCAAGAAAGGAACATATTTATGGAAAAAGAAAAGGAAAAGCGCGAGAAGGTCTTTGTGCCCCGGGGCGCTTCCAACGAGGACCCCAATCTGTTTATCAGCGTCAACGGCGTGAACTATCTCCTGCCCAGAGGCAAGGAGTCCCTTGTGCCGGCGGAGGTGGCGTATGAGTACCGCCGCAGCCAGGCTGCCCGGGAGCGCAGCGACATCTCCGGCCGCAAGCTGATGAGCAAGTAAGGAAGAAAAGGAGGCGGATTTTATGACACTGATCGAGGCCATCAATGCCGTGGATGCCCTGAAGCCCAATTCCTACAGCCGGGAGGAAAAGATCCGCTGGATCTCCTGTCTTGACGGTATGGTGAAAACCCAGATCGTGGACAACCACATCACCGATAAGCTGGTATCCTACGGCGGCTACGACGGCAGCACCGCCGGGGATACGGAGCTGCTGATCCCTGCGCCCTATGACGAGCTGTATATCTGGTGGATGAGCGCCCAGATCGACTTCTACAACGGGGAGTTTCTCCGTTACAACAACTCTGTGAATTTGTTTAACGAGAGCTTCCGGGTATACGGGGAGCTTTTTCACCGGACCCATACCCCTGCGGGGGAAAAGCACAGCTTTTTCTGAGGAGGGTCTATGAAGCTACCGAAAATGAGACAGCCGGCACAGAGCCGCAGCACCCAGGAGGTGTTTGGCGGCTATGACCACAATCTGAACATCGGAGAGGGTACTTTTTATGAGATGGAAAATATGACCTCAGACTATTTTCCTGTGCTCTCTCCCAGAGCGCCCCGGAATAAGACCGGCTTCGGCACTGCCCAGGCGCTGGTGAGCAGCCACGGTCTGTGCCGTGTGGAGAACGGAAAATTTTACCTCCCGAACGGCACAGATGCGGGAGTCACCCTGAAAGCGGGGGAGAAGCAGCTGGTGGCAATGGGTGCTTATGTGATCATCCTGCCGGACAAGGTCTGGGTCAATGTGGCAGGAGAGGGAGAGCGCAGCGGCAGCATCGAGCAGCACTATTACTCCACGGCAGACAGGGTGGTCCTCCGACCCTGCAAGGCAGACGGCACGGCATACACCAGCATCTCCGAGACCAAGCCGGAGATCCCGGAGGAGGGACAGATGTGGCTGGATGTTACCGGCATATACCCGGTGCTGAAGCAGTGGGAGGAGGCCACGGGTATGTGGCTTTCTATGGAGACCGGCTATGTCCGGGTGGAGATAGACACCATCGGTGATTATTTTGAACGGGGCGACAGCATTTCCGTGGAAATAGACGGCATTCCTTACGCCCTCAAAAATGCCCTGCGCCACCTGGGTGAGGTCACAGAGCTGACCGGTCTGGAGGACGAAGGCTCCTGGGGAACGCTGAAGGGCAACTGGGTGATCCAGGAAAAGGAACGGGATTTTATCGTGATCTCCGGCTATATGGGCGTGCCCCTGTGCCGGGGCGGTGTCAATGCCGGAGATGACACCTGTGACGGCGAGATCATCATACAGCGGAAGCTGCCGGATATGGATCTGGTGGTGGAGAGCGGAAACCGCCTTTGGGGGTGCAAGTACGGCACTACGGAAAACGGCTTCGTCAATGAGATCTATGCCTCCAAGCTGGGTGACTTTAAAAACTGGGAGAGCTATCAGGGTATTTCCACGGACAGCTATACCGTGTCTGTGGGTGTGGACGGTCCTTTTACCGGGGCGGTGAGCTATCAGGGCAGTCCCGTGTTCTTTAAGGAGCACTGTATGATCGAGATCTCCGGCAATCAGCCCTCCAACTATCAGCTGCGGTGCACCCCCTGTGACGGTGTGGGAAAGGACTGTGAAAAGAGCCTTGCCATCGTCAACAATGTGCTGTACTACAAGTCCAATCTGGGTGTCTGTGCCTTTGACGGCTCGCTTCCTGTGCAGATCGGTCAGGCGCTGGGAGCGCTGCAGTATGACCGTGCTGTGGCAGGTGCGGGCGGCAGAAAATACTATATCTGTATGCAGGAGGGAAAGGAGCACAGCCTTTTCGTCTATGACACCGCAAGGGGACTGTGGCATCGGGAGGACAGCCTTCCGGTGCAGGATTTCTGCACCTGCGGCGGCATTCTCTATGCCAACACCGCCTCGGGGATCTACAAAATGAATGTGACCAATGGCTATGAGCCGTCCCTGCACTGGCTGGTGGAGACCGGCAAGCTGGGGATGCGTATGCCGGAGAGCAAGTATGTGACCCGGATGACCCTGCGGCTGTCTATGGCAATGGGCTCGGAGCTGTCTGTGTATGCCTGCTATGATTCCGGGGATACCTGGGAGCACCTGTATTCCGTAAGCAGTGGGAGTCTTCGCAGCATATCCGTGCCTCTGCGCCCCAGACGGTGTGACCATCTCCGGCTGCGGCTGGAGGGCGTGGGGGATGTGAAGCTCTATTCCATTACAAAAACCATCGAGAAAGGAAGTGAAGGCTAATGGATATTCGTCCGCCTTTGATCACAGGAGGCACGCTGGAGGAGCAGGTGATGCAGATCATCCGCTATCTGATCCGGCTGGTCAAGCAGCTCCGGGAGCTGCCGGAAAATGCCCCGGAGCAGGCCATTGCCGAAAAGCTGACCCCCCAGGGGCGCACCGGCTTCCAGAAGCTGATGGTGGGCAAGGATGTTGTGGTGGGCAACAATGTGTATGCCGCAGGCAGCATCAACGGCGTGTACTTAAGGACCGTGGAGCTGGTGGGGGAAAAAAGCTTTATCCTCCAGTGCCACTTCAAAAACTGGGAGGAGACCGGTCTGCGCCAGAGCTTTTTCATCAGCGGCTGCACAGAAACCACCTCGGTGCTGGGGGTGCTTCGGGTCGCCGATGATAAAAAGATCCGGTGGAACGGTACATCCGGTACGGTCACCGGCACGGCAAAGGAATGGGGCAGTGTTCTGGTGGAGCTGCCGGAGGCAGCAAATGACCATTTTATGATCCAGTCCCCGGAGGAATTTACGATTCGGGCAGTGGGGGAATGAGTCTTGACAGCCCCGCTGCCGTAAGGAGGTTTTATGGCAAATTATCGTGAGCTGTACTACGGCTCTACCGGCGAGGATGTGAGAAGGCTGCAGGAGGCGCTGAATGATGCGGGTTATCCCCTCACCATTGATGGCATCTACGGACCGAAAACACAAAATGCCGTCACCGGCTATCAAAGAAAGAACGGCCTTCTGGTGGACGGCATTGCCGGAAATCAGACACAGAGTCACCTGTACAGTGTGAATGAGCCTCCCGCCTCTGTCCCGGGGGCGGGGGAGGAACAAAAAGAACCCACCCCCTGGGAGAAGTGGGTGGGAAGGGAAGCGTTTTCCTATGATCCCCAAGAGGATCCGGCATACAATTTGTATAAGGAGCAGTACCTGGAGCAGGGAAGGCTGGCAATGGAGGATGCCCGGGGCAGGGCAGCAGCCCTTACGGGCGGCTACGGCAATTCCTACGGGGAAACCGCAGGGCAGCAGGCATTCCAGAGCTATGTGCAGAAGCTGGCGGGGGTGCTGCCGGAGCTTTATGAGAGCGCCTATGACCGCTACGAAAGCGAAGGGGAGGCGCTGTACGATGAGGCAGTTGCCTACGACAAGCAGCGCAAGGAGGCCCGCGCCCAGCTGGAACGGCTGATCAAAAGCGGCTATTACCCCACCGCTGAGGAGCTGGAGGCTGTGGGTATGACCCGCAAGCAGGCAAATGCCCTTTTGTGGTAGCTCCCGCGCCGGGTAATTCATATTTATCGTTCAGTACGATCCTCCGTGTCATTCCGAGCCAGTGCACACACTGGCGTGGGAATCCGTTCCAAATACTTACTTTACGGATTGCCACACCAGTGACATAGGTCACTGGTTCGCAATGACAACGGGGGTGAC
>JAZNZZ010000020.1:0-7938 GCA_045595205.1 Faecousia sp. | reverse complement strand
CAGCTGACCATGCGTACCTTCCACTCCGGCGGCGTTGCAGGTGACGATATTACCCAGGGTCTTCCCAGAGTTGAAGAACTGTTTGAGTCCCGCCGTCCCAAGAAGATGGCACAGATATCTGAGATCACCGGTGTTGTGTCCATTGACGATACCCACCGTACCGCCCTGCGTAACATCACTGTTACCGCAGAGGACGGCGAGGTCAAGAACTATCAGGTGCCTTACTCTGTGGGCCTGAAGGTTTCCCACGGCAAGACCGTGCAGAAGGGCGAGCCCATCACCGACGGTGCTCTGTATCCTCAGGATGTCCTGCGTATCTCCGGCGTGGAGGCTGTTCAGGATTATCTGGTGCAGTCTGTCCAGGCTGTGTACCGCCAGCAGGGCGTTGAGATCAACGATAAGCATATTGAGGTCATCATCCGTCAGATGATGCGGAAGATGCGCGTTGAGGATCCCGGCGATACCGAGCTGCTTACCGGCAGCTCCGTGGACACCTTCGAGTTTGAGGATGCCAATGCTGCAATTCAGGCACGGATCGATGCCGGCGAGACAGAGCTGCGTTTGGCAGTTGCTGCTCCTATGCTGCTGGGTATTACCAAGGCTGCTCTGGCTACCGATTCCTTCCTGTCCGCAGCTTCCTTCCAGGAGACCACCAAGGTCCTGACCGATGCTGCTATCAAGGGCAAGGTGGACCGTCTGGTTGGCTTGAAGGAGAATGTGCTGATCGGTAAGCTGTTCCCCGCAGGCTCCGGTCTGATGGCATACCGCGACTACGATGCTACCTTTACCTCCGGCGAAGACAACGAGGAAGCTGAAGCACCTGCAGAAGAGGATGTCCCCGCAGACGAAGAAGAATAATGAAAAGGGTGTGCTGTAATTTGCAGCACACCCTTGATTTTTCTTTGTAAATGGCATATTATTAGATTATAAGGAGGTGCGGATATGAATTTAAGAAAATTATTAAAGATGGCTTCCGTTCCTGCAGCGTTGGTACTTATACTGCTTCTTGTAACACCTGCTATGGCTGCGGAAGAATACTTCACCGAGCCTGTGGAAAGACCAATGTTTTATCAGTCTGCCACGGTACAGGAGGATCCGCTGGAAGATGCGGTTGATCTGGAGGCGTTTACAGCATATTTTTTGCAGCAGTCTGCATCCTGCCCTGATAGCATACCAATCGAAGATTTTAATATACCTGTTTCGATGGCAACCCAGCTTAGTGATTTTATCTGGCAAGAGATACCGGAGGCATTTCATTGCTGTGAAATTGGCTATGGGTATTGTGACAGTATTTTGACCAGAATAAACATAACCTATTATTCCTATTCGGATACGGCTGGGGAGTATGCTGATTGCTATGCACAGTTTAAGTTTGGTGCAGATTATCTTCTAACCGGCATCGAGGGAAATGACCAGCTCAGTGATGTGGAAAAAGCGCTTCTTCTGCACGACCGTTTGGCAGTGTGGACGGAGTATGATACGGAGGGTGATACCTCTGGTGTCACCACCTTTAAGGACGAGGTGTTTTCTGCATACGGAGCTTTGGGTAACCGTGTTGCGGTCTGCCAGGGCTATGCAATGGCATATATGTACCTGCTGGACCGGGTGGGCATTGAAAATGATTATTGCTCATCTGCTGCTCTGTGCCACGCGTGGAATATTGTTTATATAGACGGCATCCCTTACCATACGGATGTGACCTGGGATGATCCTCTTACTGACATCAACGGGAGAGTGAATCATAACAATTTCCTTCGCTCCACCGAGGGCTTCCGGGAAACCAGTCACATTGCCACAGATTATACCACCACACCTGTGGATACCAGATACGATGCTGCATATTGGCAGAAGTCAAACTCTGCATTTCAGCTTGTTGACGGAAAGCTCTATTATATTGATGCAACTGATTACAAGCTGAAGTGTGTCACCACTGCGGGGACTAAGGACATTCTTTCTGTGAATATCAGCTTTTCCAGACTGGCAAGCGATAAAGGACTGCTCCTGTATTCTACGGATTCCAGTGTCCTTGTGTATGACCCTGTTGCAGATACCACCCAATCTGTTTATGAGCATACCTCTAATACAGGATATACGGAGCGGATTTATGGCTTTACCTATGAAGGCGGATATCTGAACCTTGAGATTCAAGTGATTGAGCCCTCTTATAACTACTATATGGAGGAGCGCCGTGTGCGCGTTGCCCTTCCGGAGGCGACAGTCAAGAACGGCTGGTATGAGGGCTATTATTACGAATCCGGTGTTCAGATCACAAATGCCTGGCGGGAGGATGAAAACGGCCGGTTCCATATCTCCGGAGACGGCACTCTGGATGTGGAAATGTTGGTTCCCTGCGATGGCCGCTGGTGCTATGTAGGAGCAGACGGCTACTGCGTGAAAAATCAGTGGTACTACGATGACTACGGCTGGTATTATTTTGCTGCAGACGGTTATATGGTGACCGATGAATGGGTGGTGACCGGCAATAAGACCTATTACTGCGGTGAAGACGGCTACCGTGTTACCGGCACACAGATCATTGACGGTGTGGAGTACCAATTTTCCTCCGACGGTGTGCTGATCCTGGAGGGTGCAATGACCATTGTTGAGCACCCCGTGGAAGTTTTTGTGGATTCCGGCAGTACCGCGACCTTCAGCGTTACAACACAAGGTACAGTGAGATCTTATCGCTGGCAGTACAGAAAGATTTACAAGTGGTTTGACACCTCTTTGGAAGGGTATAATACTGACACCCTTACGGTTCCTGCCACAGGCGCAAGAAACGGTTATGATTACCGCTGTGTTGTTACATTTACAGATGGGACGGTGCAGTATTCCGATCCTGCGGAGCTGACGGTGCGGACCTATCTGGTAATTACAAGTGCACCAAACGATCAGACGGTAGTACTGAATTATAAGGGACAGTTCACAGTGAAAGCAGACGGTGAAGGTCTTCGCTATCAGTGGCAGTACAAGCGTCCCAATCTCAATCAGTGGTACGACACCAATATGGAAGGTGCTACCCGGCCGACCGTTTACATCGAGACTACCGCTGCCCGGGATGGCTATCAGTACCGCTGTAAGGTAACAGATGTAACGGGAAATATTGTGTACTCCAATCCGGCAACGATGCGTGTATTGTCCGTGACATCTCATCCAAAGGAGATATTTGCCGCCAATGGGGTTACTGTGAAATTTACAGTGGGTACCAGCGTAAGTGAGGGTTTTAAATATCAGTGGCAATACCGTAGGAGCGAAACCGGTAACTGGACAAACACCTCCTTTAGCGGCTGCAATACGGCAATACTGAGCGTGCCTGTTAAGGGTAAGAACGGTTACCAATACCGATGTGTACTTACCGGTTCCAAGAATTCAACGATTGAATCCAAGGCGGCAACCCTGCATTGCGGCGATCCTGTGGCGATCAGCGCCCAGCCTGTAAATGTTACAGGGACTGTGGGAAGTACAGTGAATATGACGGTCAAAGCTTCCAATGTGTACTGCTACCAGTGGTATTACAGTACCGATGGCGGTGGGACTTGGCGTGTGACTAAGATGACCGGTGCAACTACCAATACACTTCAAATCAGTGTTACGGCCAATAAAGACGGCTACCTGTACCGCTGTATCCTGAAAGGCCTTGACGGTACTGAAACCGTAACAAATTCCGCAAAATTCACACTTAAATAAAAAATGCCCCATCGGTTTTGACCGATGGGGCATTCAGTATAGTTAGATATCCAGATCCATTTTGGAAATGACGGCGGCGCAACGGGGGCACAGACCCTCTTCGTTTGCCTTTTCAGAGTGCATCCAGCAGCGGGGACACTTCTCGCCACGGGCCTCACTGACACCAACGGTAAGACCGGCGAGGTTTGCACCGTTGCCAACGGTAGCACCCTCGGGAGCAGCTTCCCAGTCACAGGAGGATACGATGAAGATCTCAGCCAGATTCAGACCCTCACAGGCTGCCTTCAGGGCTTCGTCATCAGACTGGAGGCTCACATGTGCTTCCAGAGCCTTACCGATGCGCTTGTCGGCGCGGGCAACCTCCAGCACACCGTTCACATCCTGGCGGAGCTTCATAACCGTAGCCCATTTCTCCATTGCGGCATCATCCAGTGCATAAGCAGCAAAGCTCTCAGGCATCTGGTTCAGCAGAATGTTTCTTCCGTCATCACCGTCGCGGTGGGGCATTGCCTGCCAGATCTCGTCACAGGTGAAGGCAAGGATGGGAGCAAAGAGCTTTGCCATTGCATCCACGATGAGGAACAGGGCAGTCAGTGCACTGCGGCGGCGCAGACCGTCCTTTTCTTCACAGTACAGACGGTCTTTGATGATGTCCAGATAGAAGCTGGACAGCTCCACAACGCAGAAATCGTTGATGGCGTGGGAGACCATATGGAACTCATAGTTATCGTAAGCCTTGCGGCACTGCTTGGTCAGCGCATCCAGCTTGGTCAGTGCCCACTTATCCAGCTCCTCCATCTGCTCGGCGGGGACAAGATCACCTGCATCAAACTCATTCAGGTTACCCAGGCAGTAACGGGCAGTGTTGCGGAACTTCAGATAGTTCTGGGCGATCTGCTTAAAGATCTCCTTGGAGCAGCGTACATCTGCGTGGTAATCGGAGGAGGCTGCCCACAGACGGACAATGTCAGCACCGAAGTCCTTGATCAGGTCAGCAGGATCAACACCGTTGCCCAGACTCTTGTGCATTGCACGACCCTGACCGACAACCACCCAGCCGTGGGTCAGCACCTGCTTGAAGGGAGCACCCTTGTCCAGTGCGCCAACGGAGGTCAGAAGACTGGACTGGAACCAGCCACGGTACTGGTCAGCACCCTCCAGATACACATCTGCAGGCCACAGCTCCGGGGTCCTGTGCATCAGGGAAGCAAAGTGGGTGGAGCCGGAGTCAAACCAACAGTCCAGAGTATCGGTTTCCTTGGTAAAGGTCTTGCCGGAGCAGTGGGGGCAGGTGAAGCCCTCGGGGATCAGCTCCATAGCTTCCTTTTCAAACCACACATTGGAGCCGTGCTCGTCAAAGAGCTTGGAGATCTTCTCAATGGATTCGGGAGTGGAAACAGGCTTGCCGCAGTCCTCGCAGTAGAATACGGGGATGGGAAGACCCCAGCGGCGCTGACGGGAGATACACCAGTCGGCACGCTCACGGATCATACTGACCATACGGTCACCGCCCCAGGCAGGATACCACTGCACATTTTCAATTGCCTCGATGGCCTGATCCTTAAAGGATTCCACAGAGCAGAACCACTGGGGAGTTGCACGGAAGATGACCGGCTTCTTGCAGCGGTCGTGATGGGGGTAGGAGTGCACGATCTCCTCAGAGGCGAACAGAGCACCGCTTTCCTTCATATCTGCAAGGATCACAGGATTGGACTCTTCGGTCTTCAGACCAGCGTACTTGCCGGCATAATCGGTGTGTCTGGCGTAATCATCCACAGGCACCACCAGCTCCATACCGTAACGCATACAGGTCTGGTAGTCATCCGCACCGAAGCCGGGAGCGGTGTGAACACAGCCTGTACCGGAATCCATAGTAACATACTCAGCCCAGACAAGACGGGAGGTCTTGTCAAGGAAGGGATGCTGTGCCAGCATATTCTCAAAGAAAGCGCCGGGGTAGGTGGCAAGGACCTCGTAGCTCTCAAAGCCACCCTGCTTCATTGTTTTCTCCATCAGGGCCTCAGCCATAATGTAGGTTTCGCAATTTTCTGCCTTTACAAGGACATAAGTGTCCCGGGGATGCAGGCAGATGGCCATATTGCCGGGGAGCGTCCAGATGGTGGTGGTCCAGATCACGAAATAGGTCTTGCTCAGATCAAAACCGGGAAGCTTACCCAGATCGTCCTTCAGGGCGAACTTCACATACACAGAGGTACAGGGATCGTCCTTGTATTCAATATCAGCCTCTGCAACTGCAGTTGCACAGAAGGGACACCAGGTAACAGGCTTCAGGCCCTTGTAAATAAAGCCCTTGTCGAACATCCGTCCAAAGACCTTGACCTCCTGTGCCTCGAAGTGCTTGTCCATAGTGCGGTAGGGATGTGCCCAGTCGCCCACAACACCCAGACGGCGGAAGCCGCCCATCTGCTTCTGGATGAAGTCCTCAGCAAACTCCTCGCAGGCAAGACGGAACTGGGGAACCGTCATATCCCGGTTCAGCTTCTTCTTGGAATTCTCAATGGCGCGCTCAATGGGCAGACCGTGGTTGTCCCAGCCGGGGACATAGGGGGTGTAGAAGCCCATCATTGCGTGGCTGCGGACGATAAAATCCTTCAAAGCCTTGTTCAGTGCGTGACCCATATGGATATAGCCGTTGGAGAAGGGAGGACCATCGTGGAGAACGAAGGGGGGAAGCTCCTTGTTCTTTTCCAGCATCAGCTCATAAAGACCCTGCTCGTTCCACCGCTCCAGCATACCCGGCTCCCGGGCAGGCAGACCGGCCTTCATGGGAAAGTCAGTCTTGGGTGTGATAATGGTATTCTTATACTCCATTGGAAATAACCTCCATTTATAATACATTATAAAAACGCCTTTGTCCCTCTTGCAAGAGACAAAGGCGTAATATACCTCTGCGGTACCACTCTTGTTCCGGTTTCCCGGCACTCGTAGACGCTGTATCGGGCGTACCCGGCGCTGCCTACTCCCAAGGGTTTCGGGGCGCTGCTCAAAGGTGATACCCTGGTGTTCTGCATACTGCCTCGCATCGACCGGCAGCTTTCTGAAAGCAGGGGACACAGGGCGTGTCCTTGTCAAAGCATTTTACTTATTGTCGTTTTTGTGGGTGGGATCGTAGTTTTTGCCGAACTGGAGATTGGCAAACTTACTGGTAGTGGTCTCATTGGTGGGGTGCATCGGCGCAGCCTTGGGGACTTCGTCCTCTGTGGTGCCCACCAGATCCTGCAGGCTTGCAGAGATCTCATCGGCGACGGCATCGGCAGCGGCATCCCGCTTGGGCTCGCTCTGATCAAAGTCAAAGGCTTCGGTCTCACTGGTGGTGGCAACGGGACGGTTTGCTTCCTTAATGCGCTCCAGTGCCTGGATGCAGGCGCTGATCTGATCCTGCAGCTCAGTGATCTTCAGGGCAGCGGCTCTCTTTGCTTCCTCTACCCGGGCGTTCTCTGCTGCGATCAGGGCATCTGCGTTCTTTGCATTCTCGATCACGGTGGCATTTGCATCCTTCAGCATCTGGGCACACTTTGCCTCCGCATCCTTGACCATCATATCACAGGTCTTCTGTGCGTTGACAATGGCATCCTTCATGCTGGATTCGTTTTTGCGGTACTCCTCCAGCTTGCTGACCAGGACCTTCATTTTGCTCTTAAGCAGAGCGTTCTCCTTGTACAGGGTGACATAGTCCTCGGTCAGCGGCCCCAGAAATTCATCCACAGCCTGCATATCGTAGCCACCGAAGGCTGCACGGCCGAAGGAGATCTGATCAATCTGTTGAGGTGTAAACATATTGTGTCCTTTCTAAATTAAAAATAGCTCTCAGCTTCGTTGGGGATGTTTTCCAGAGTGCCGGTCACATCCATATTGTGAGGGCAGAAGAAGTAAGTAGACTGTGCGATCTTCTTGACCTTGCCGTCCAGCGCGTAAACGCTGCCGGAAAGGAAATCCACCACGCGGCGGGTGAGAGACTTGTCCATATTTTCCATATTAAGAATGACAGCTTTGCGGTTACGCAGTTCATCAGCAGCTTTGGCGGCATCGTTGAAGGCCTTGGCGTGGAACAGAACGACCTCCTGCTTGCCACTGGCGGAGCCTACCACCTGGCCGCTGAAGCCGGATGTTGTGGTGCTGCTGCGGTAAGTGCTGGCTTCCGTGGTCTTTGCATCGGAAGCAAAGGGAGAGGTGCGGCGGCCGCGGGGAGCAGCTTCCTGTTCTTCCTCTTCGAAACCGCCCTTGGCGTCT
>JAZNZZ010000019.1:0-8033 GCA_045595205.1 Faecousia sp. | reverse complement strand
AACAATATCCATCACCGTCAGGTTTCCGCCTACACCGGCGAGGTGCTCAATCACGCCTGCTTTAATACCAATTCCTTCCGCGACTATTTTACCGGCCTGTGTATGAAGTTGGCCAGAAATACCGAGGTGGACGGCTTCTTCTGGGATGAACCCCACTATGCCTATCCCAAGTCCTACGCCTCCATCACCGGCGGCGCCGGTGACGACTGGGCCTGCCGCTGCCCTGAATGTATGAAAAAGTTTCAGGAGTATTACGGCTACGAAATGCCCAAGTTTATGAACGACGATGTGAAGCAGTTCCGTTGGAGAGAGGCTTTGAAGACACTGGCAGATTGCTCCAAGGCTCTGAAAGAGTACAATCCTGAGCTGGAGATCACCTGCTGTGTCCACGCGACCCTGCAGAGCTATTATGTCACCGAGCTGCGCGGCTACGACAACTGGGAAATGGTGGCAGCTTGTCCCTACTTTGATGTGTTCTCCAGCACCATCATCAACTGGGATCTGCCGGAGAGCTTCTTCCGTGAGATCACTGAGCGCACGGTTCGCATCGCAAAGAAATTCGGCAAGGAGTCGGAGCGCTGGCTGATGGGCTATAATAAGCGCCCCCAGAACTGGGAGCAGATCGACAAAGTGGTGGATCTGTACGAGGAGCTGGATGTTGACCGTCTGGCTACTTGGACCTACCGCGGCGGCTACGGCACTTCCGTGGCAGCCAAGGATCCCATCGAGCTGTGGGACCGCATTGGTGAGAATTACAAGCGTGTGCTGGTGAAGTAATCACGGATGAAAGGAGTAATCATATGAACGATTTCGGCTATTATAAGGCGATTATTGAGAACTTGGAAAAGGTCAATGCCACCCAGAGCGAGAATATCCGTAAGGCGGCAGAGCTGATGGCGGATGCCATTGCCAATGACCGGCTGATCAATGTCTATGGCGGCGGCGGACATACCACTTTGCCTGTGGGCGAGATGTTCTTCCGTGCCGGCGGTCTTTCCTGTATCAATCCCATTATGGAAACCGGACTTTCCGTGTTCAATCAGGCACTGAAGTATCTGGAGCTGGAGAGAACTGTCAACTACGGCAGCGCCATTATCAAGTACTATGACCTGAAAAAGGACGATGTGCTGATTATTTTCCACAATATCGGCATTAACCCCGCCACCATCGATGCCGCGATGGAAGCCAAGAAGAACGGCGTGAAGATCATTGCCGTTTCCTCCAAGGCCTGGCAGACGGAAATGCCCGAGGATCACTTCATCCGTCACCCCAACAAGACCAACCTGAACGACTATGCCGATGTGTGCATTGAGGACTTCAACCCCGTAGGCGATGCAGTGGTCACCGTTCCCGGACTGGATACCCCCATTGCCCCCGTTTCCAACATCGTGGACTTCTACATTGCCCACCTACTGGAGATCGAGACTGTAAAGCAGTGCATTGACCGTGGCATCAAACCTCCTGTTTGGTCCAGCGCCAACACCCCCGGCGGCGACGAGAAGAATGCCGCTTACCTGGAAAAGTACAGACCCAGAGTCAAGATGCTGTAAGGAGTGAAATTATGAAAAAATTGCAGGAAAAACTGAACTTTCTTCTGGAAAAATATTCTGTGGATGTGAAGGCAGAGCTGAAGGATGCCAAGACCGTTGTCATTGACGGTCAGGAGCTGCCTCTGCTGGCCCACAGAAACGAGAGAAGATTTTTAGAGCAGAAGAACATTGTCACCGGCGGCACTCTGCAGGGTGTCAGCGTGATGCGTGTTGCCCGGATCATTGAAAAGGGCAGTGACATTTACGAAGCTCTTGGCAGAGAGCTGGATATTTGCCAGTATGTGCTCCAGAGAAATCTGGTGTCCGTTATGGTGATGCAGAACGATAATGTGCTCAATGCTATCTCCACCTGTGAGGACGGCGTTGTGTGCACCATCGAGATCTCCGCAACCCTTGCCAAGGGCGAGGTCGCCAAGGACAAGCACGAGATCATTGCCCAGCGTGGCACCTGCTGTGATGTGGTGGTGGATGCCCAGCTGAAGCAGGATTCAATCTATGTGTTCGGGCAAGAGAATCAGAAGTTCACCGATGTGGACTTTGAGCTGTACGGCCTTTCTATGGATGAGGTGGCCATCGTCCGTGCCGCCTTCGGCATTGCCCAGAAGAAGAACTACGAAGAGGTAAAGGCCATTGATGAGCGTATGCAGAAGCTGGTGGCACTTGCCAAGCAGTCTGCCGTCAGCGGCCAGAGGGAGGTAATGTAATATGAAGCCTTTGAAGATCGCAATGATGAGTATGACCCACGGTCATACCCGTAAGTATTACCAGACCCTGATGGACAACCCCAAGCTGGATTGGGTCGCCGTTGCCACCGCCAATGACGATGTGAAGAAGATCTTCCTGAACTCCGTACAGGGTATCCCCTGCTACGACAGTGAGCTGGAAATGCTGGATGCCCACCCCGAGATCGAGGCTGTGGTGCTGGCAAGTGAAAACGCCGATCATCTGCGCCAGATGAAGCTGTGCGCCGAGCGCGGCATCCACATTCTGTCTATGAAGATCCCCACCTTCGATATGGACGAGTATGACGAGATGATCGAGATCGTGGAAAAGAACGATTTGATCTGCCAGATCGAGCTGGAAATGCACTACAATCCCGTCATTGCCCGTATGAAGCAGCTGATCGAAGAGGGTCAGATCGGGCGAATCAAGTCCTTCAATGCCACCAATATCACCCTGTCTCCTGTGTGGGCATTCCCCTGGCAGGGCGTGCCGGAGAAGTCCTACGGCAAGCGTGTGCAGATCAAGGAAGGCGATCCCCGCTGCCGCGGCGGCGCTCTGTGCGACCATCCCCACATTTTCGATATGATCCGCCATATGACCGGCAGTGAGTTCGACTCCATCTATGCGGAAGTCGCGCCCAATATCCGCCCCGACATTCAGGAGGAGGATATGCTCTCCGTTATCGGCAGAATGAAGGACGGCACTGTGTTCTCCCTTGACCCCTCCTGGGCAAAGATGGAAGAGCGCATCCCCGTACCCGGTCCCGGCTGGGAGGTGTTCCCCAAGCGTATGGAGGTGAACATCACCCTTAACGGCGAAAAGGGCACTGTAATGGCTGACTGCTTCGGTCCTAATGTGTACCACAACGGCTGCCCCAATGACCGCTACACCGTCCAGTACACCTACTTCGACGAGTGGATCGGCCTCATCGACGAGTTTGTGGATAACATCCGCAATCACAAGACCCCGCTGATCAACCTGCGCTGGCACAAGGCTACCATCCAGGCAATGAATGCCTGCTATGAGTCCATTGCCACCGGCAAGGTCGTAAAGCTGTAATTTCATAGCAAAGAGCCGTGGAGAAATCCACGGCTCTTTTTGTCCCGGATACCGTGTCATTCTGAGGACCCTGAGCGTAGTCGAAGGGGACGAAGAATCCCATTCAAATACGATGGAGATCCTTCGCTGCGCTCAGGATGACACACTGCCAAAGACGGTGCGTCAAATTGATATTTGAATTGACAATGCCTTTTCCCTGTGTTTTAATAATAGAAAACAAACAGGGAGGAAAAATATGAAGCGTTTTGCGATCATTTTCGTTATGATCCTGTGCCTTGGTATGGCAGCTTGCGGTAACACAGGCGATAATACTCCGTCCACGGAGGGAAACCGGACCGAACCCACAGAAAGCACACAGACCGAACCCACAGAGGGCGGTCAGACACAGATGCACTATCTGGGTCTGGCAACACTGGAGGAATACGAAAAGCATTTCTCTGAAAACGGCGGTTATCCCGATGCCTTTGTTACTTATGAGGCGCTGCGTGAGCTGGGAGAATTCCATAGCTTTGTCTGCCAAAGCTATGAGACGGATCCGGCTTCTCAGCAGAAGGAATATACGGAGTATCAATACTCTCTTACTCAGGATGGAGTGGATTTTGAGCTTACCGTCAGACCTGTAGAGAATATTCCCCAGGTGCCGGAGGATCAGGAATGGTTTGATGCAGAGGATACCATCATTGCCACCGATCTGCGGACCAACCTTACAGACTGTGCCCGGGCAAATGTCACCCGGGAGAAGTATCAATACGATTACCTGTACGGCCATCTGCATTCCATCGAGTGGACCACCGGGGGATTCCAGATCGTTATATCCTCGGAAAACGGCTGGCCGGAAATCAACCCGGACTCTATGCTTGGCAGAATGCTGGTTCTGGACACCGCAGATGCGGCGATCACCCAGCTGCAGCAGAGTGTTGACAGCGCCCTTTTCAAGGAGTAAAGAGCAATGACGAAGTTTCAAAAAGTCCAAATCGCCAGCAGCGTGATACCTGGTTTCTCTACGGTTTTTGTGACATTTGTAACAATGTTTGATATGAAACGGCGGAAAGCATCCTTTAAGCACTGGGTTTACCTTATGCTGATTTTCTTCCTGTCCGGAACTGTTGTATGGCTGGTAAATACCTTTCTTATGACAGGACAGCACCTGTTTTTAAATTACATTGTAACAGGATTGATCTTTTTTCTAGCAAACTACCTTATGGTGGAGCTGCAAATGACGGTAGCAAAAGAACAAACCACACCGGAATGTTCGCCCGAACAGGAAACAAAAAAGAGAGTATCAAATAAAACAATTGTCTGGGTGGCTATCGTAGCGGGTATAGTACTTTCAGCAATTATGCTGCTCGTTGTAGTAATGATTCTTATTTCTGGTCCGCCAAAGATTGAAGATATGAACGGAATAGAAAATACCAACCTTGCGACAATAACGGTTGATGAGGTCATTAACAAAGGACAAAGCTATACTGCCTTTGTATGTTCAGAGTCTTTGAAAGGTGAACGAACAGATGTAACAGGAAATTTGGAGAAGTTCGACTATGACTGTGCCCTCCTTCGAAGCAAAAGCATTAGCGGTGTAGCAATACTGAATGCAACCAAGACAACCGCTGACCAACTGGTGCTGGAAATTAACTCTGAAGTAAAAGCAGGTAATATGGAAATCGTGATAACGGTGGACGGCGAATATTATCAAAGTGTTGCCGTAAATCAAACCTGCACAGTAACTTTGTCCGGTGTAGCAAATAAAGTGGTTCTTGTTAAAATGGGTGCAGAGAGCGCCGAAATGGAAGTAACGGTTAACAGATTTGTAGGATAACCGGAAGAACTATAACAAAAAACGCAGTGGAGGATGCCTCCGCTGCGTTTTTGCGTAAATTTCAATTTAGCGGGCAAGCGCCCGCGGGCTCCTCGTGCATCACGCGTTTGTTTTCGTAACATTTTTGGCTCGGTAACGGTAAAATGTTACGATACCGAGCATTTTTTTGGCGTTTTATTCCGCATCGTGCACGAGTTGGGGTGAAGCGCCCTTGCGCTTCAAATTGGTATTTCTTTTTGCATTTTAATAGATGCCGAAGAGCCACAGGCAGAAGGGAATGGTGGCACAGCACAGCACGCTGGTCACGCAGGCCAAAGCGGCACCGGGCTTACAGTCCTCGCCAATAAGCTTGGGGAACACGATAGTATTCAGTCCGCAGGGCAGTGCCAGAATGATTATCACGGTGGTGAGAATGTCCTTTTCAAAGCCTAGAAGCTTGACAATACCGCCCACCGCAATGGGGATCACCAGAAGCCGCAAAGCGGTCATCAGATATACAGATCTCTGGGTCAGGATCTCCTTCAGATCGTATTCTGCAATGACCATACCGGTGAGCAGCATACTGATGGGACCCATAGCACCCTGCGATTTATTGAGGAAGCTGTTGATCAGCTCCAGAAGGGGTTTTCCCACCGGGGCAATGAAGTCCACAAACCCGGGCATATGATTTATAAACAGTGCTACCACATAGGGTTTTAGCAGACCCACCACTGCACCGGCAACCAGGGCAATGTTCACCGGTCCCATAAGCTTTTTGAAGGAGACCTTGTTTTTGGTCAGGGAGCAGTAGCCCAGGGAGTATGTATAGACAGACAGTGGTGTGGCAAACATCATAACATTTAACAGCATAGTGTCCCCAAACAAGGCCTGTGCCAGGGTATAGCCCACATAGCCGTAGTTGGAGGAGATCATAGAGTAGCGGTAAATGGCCTGCTCATAGGGCTGCTTTGTCAAAAGCTTTGCCAGTGGCTTTCCCAAAAGGTACATACCCACCACAAAGACTGCAGAAATAATGATGAGGGTATATTTCTGACTCAGATATTCCACGGTAAAATTGTTGCTGAAGGTCTTAAATACATTGGCAGGCAGGAAAATGTAAAATCCCAAAACGGAAAGGAGCTTGCTGTGGCTCTTGTTCGCCTTGCCGGATCTGGCCATAATATAGCCGATGGAAATAAACAGCAGCAGAAGCAGTACCTGCACGATCACAGAACTCATTTTTATCACCTCGGGGAGATTGTAGCATTCCGGGGAAAAAAGTAAATGGAAATAATCTTGTAATATGGAATTTTCCGAAGCTACTTGCACTTTTTTTACAATATGCTATAATAAAAGCGGTGATTTTATGTTTTCAAATATGGAAAATTTAAAAATAGAGAGTGTGATCTGTGCGCCCTCGTCCGTGCACCGCCGTTACGAAAACCGTTCCAGCCACGCACTTGTCCTGAAGCAGGGTGGAGGGACCCGCTATTTTTTCGACCACCGTACCCTGATCCTGAACGAGGGACAGCTGCTGTTTTTGCCCAAGAGTGCCTGCTATACGGTGCAGCGGGTAGATCCCTGGGAAAGCCAGTATTGTCTGATCAATTTTCAGGCGGATATCCCGGATGCTGCCCCCGTGCTGGTGAATCTTCCTTCCGGTACAGATCCGGCGGAGGTGGTCCGTCAAATGAAGGCGCTTCGGATCTTAAACACTACTGCAGACCGCTACCGGTTGCTGTCTTTGTTTTACAGCCTTGCCGCCTGCATTTCCGAAGCCGGGACCGATCCGCGGCAGGAGGATCTGCGGCTGCAAAAGCTTGCTCCGGCGCTGGAGGAGATGAAGCAAAATATGTTCGATTCTGACCTTCGGGTGGGGCAGCTCCACAGTCTGTGCGGTATGTCGGATACCTGCTTTCGGAATCTTTTTGTCGGCTGCTTTGGCACAACGCCCAAAAAGTACATCCTCAGCCGCCGCCTGACCCACGCAAAGACCCTTCTGGACAACGGCGAATACGATTCCATTGCCCAGGCGGCACGGCTCTCCGGCTTTGAGGATCCTCTGTATTTCAGCAAGGCATTTAAAAACCGTTACGGTTACCCCCCCGCCCGCAATAAATAAACCGATTTTTACCCCCCCGGGCACCGGCTGGCACCTTGTTAAGCGTGTCATCCTGAGCGCAGCGACGGTTCTCCATCGTATTTTGAAGGAGATTCTTCGTCCCCTTCGACTTCGCTCAGGGTTCTCAGAATGACACGCTTTTACTTAATGACATTGCAATGCACCGGGGGGTGGTTTTTTAATCAAGGATAAGTCCCTGAGGCTTTCTGGTAATGTGCTCCAGCACGCGGCAGGCAAGGGAGTGGTCGTAGTAACGCTCCATCTCCAGCTCATACTTTCCGAAATCATCACAGAAGGCTTTTGCCAGCTCAACGGCCCTGTAGTTGTTGCCCTCTGCCTTTTCAATCATCAGCTGTGCCCACTTTTCCACATATTCTGCGTGGCGCAGCAGAAGTCTCCAGGACACGGTCTGAGGACGGTATTCCATCACAAGATGCTTGTTCGCAAGATTCCGCTCCAGAGCTGCCAGCTCAAACAGCTTCTTCAGCCGGGGCACACGCTCCGGATCGTAGAAATCGGAAACGGAGGGGTCCTTGGAACGCTCGCCCTCCATATAGTTGTAGTCAAAGGCATCGGTGATCTTCTGCAGCAAGGTCATTGCCTGCTTCCAGTCCTTGCCGTAAATATGGCTGAAGTAATCCTCTGCCACTGCATCAAAGTCCACATCCCGATCCATCAGGGTGGCGGCATAGATGTAAACAGGGAAGGCGTTGGGCCAGCCGCTTCTCTGAGAGCCGTCCTCCACATAGCCGTCCACATTCATAACCTTCAGACTGCGTACATC
>JAZNZZ010000018.1:0-8726 GCA_045595205.1 Faecousia sp. | reverse complement strand
AGATAGATCATAATATCATCACGGCAGCCAATGGTGCCATCCACCGTTGCGGTCTTGGATGTGATCAGATCTCTTGCATTGCCCAGCCACACATCCGTGCCGTGGGTATATCCGGAAATTCGCACCAGGAAGTCAAATTTCTCCGGCATAGTATCCAGAAGAACGCCACGGGTAAACCGCGTGTTGAACTCCGGGACTGCCACCGCACCGGTGGGACCCAGCAGCTCGTCATCCTCATAGCCCAGCACCTTGGAGGAGGTAAAGATAGACATTGTCTTTTTATCATCCAGAGGGATGGTTTTGGCATCCACGCCGGTCATATCCTCCATCATACGGATCATTGTGGGGTCATCGTGTCCCAGCATATCCAGCTTCAGGAGGTTTTCCTCCATAGAGTGGTATTCAAAGTGGGTGGTGATCTGATCACTGTTGGGGTCATCTGCAGGGTGCTGCACCGGACAGAAGTCCCAGATCTCATTTTCCTGGGGGATGACCACCAGACCGCCGGGGTGCTGACCCGTGGTACGGCGCACGCCCACACAGCCGTTGGCAAGTCTTCCCTCCTCCGCCTTGCCGGGGTTTTGTCCCCGCTCGGAGAGGTACTTTTTCACATAGCCAAAGGCGGTCTTCTCCGCCACCGTACCCACAGTGCCTGCACGGAAAACATGGGATTTTCCGAAAAGCTCCGTACAGTAGGCGTGTGCCTTTGCCTGATATTCACCGGAGAAGTTCAGGTCAATATCTGGCACCTTGTCACCGCCGAAGCCAAGGAAGGTCTCAAAGGGGATGTTAAAGCCGTCCTTCTCAAACTTCGTACCGCATTTTGGACACACATCGTCAGGAAGGTCCGCGCCGCACTCAAAGCCCTTGGGTACATCAAAGGTGGTGTACTTGCACTCCGGGTTGGGGCAGCGGTAATGGGGCGGGAAGGAATTCACCTCCGTAATGCCCGACATATATGCCACGATGGAGGATCCCACAGAGCCACGGGAGCCAACCAGATAGCCGTGCTCCAGAGAGTTCTGCACCAGCTTCTGGGCAGACATATAGATCACATCGTAGTGGCAGCTGATAATATCGTTCAGCTCCGTATCCACACGCTTTTTAATAAGCTCCGGAGGATCCTCACCGTAAAGTCGGTGCATCTTTCCGTACACCAGTGCCTTCAGATCCTCCACAGAGTTTTCGATCTTGGGGGCAAACAGATTATGGGGCACAGGGCGCAGGGTCTCGCACATATCCGCGATCAGGTTGGGGTTGTGGACTACAACTTCATAGGCCTTATTCGCACCTAAGTAAGAGAACTCCTCCAGCATTTCGTCCGTGGTTCGCAGATACAGGGGGTTTGGCTTGTCACAGTCGTCAAAGCCCTTGGTGGCAAGGAGGATATGCCGGAAGATCTCGTCCTCCGGATTCAGGAAGTGGACATCTCCCGTAGCAACCACAGGCTTGCCCAGCTCCTCACCCAGCCGCACCACAGTCCGGTTGAACTGGCGCAGCTCCTCCTCGGTCTGCACGATCCCCTTGTCCAGCATAAAGCGGTTGTTGGAAAGAGGCTGGATCTCCAGATAGTCATAGAAAGAGGCAATACGCTTCAGCTCATCGTCACTCTTGCCGTCGATAATGGCCTGGAAAAGCTCGCCTGCCTCACAGGCAGAGCCGATGATCAGACCCTCCCGCAGCTTCATCAGCTCGGATTTGGGGATACGGGGCACACGCTTAAAGTATTTCAGGTTGGAATCAGAGATCAGGTGATAGAGATTCCTGAGTCCCTGCTGATTCTTGGCAAACAGGATGATATGCCGTGCGTGGCGCTCGTTGATCCTGTTCTGTGATCGCAGTCCCTCCATTGCAGGATTGATCTCCTGCAGGCGGTTGATCCCCTGCTCCCGGAGCATTCCGAAGAATCTTGCCATAATCATTCCGCAGGTCACCGCATCGTCGGCGGCTCTGTGATGGTTGAATTCCGGCAGGCTCAGGGCGTTTGCCACAATGTCCAGCTTGAATTTGCCCAGCTGGGGCATCAGATTCTGAGACAGGACCAGCGTGTCCGCAGAGGTAAAGCCATACTTAAGCCCCTGCTTTTCACAGGCGGCGCGGATAAAGCCGGTGTCAAAGTCTGCATTGTGGGCAACCAGCACACTGTCACCCACAAATTCCAGGAATTCGGGAAGCACCTTTTCAATGGCAGGCGCACCCGTCAGCATATCCTGAGTAATGCCTGTAAGCTCCACGATCTTACGGTCCAGCACCCGCTCCGGGTCCACAAAGGTCTGGTAGCGGTCTATCTCCTTGCCGTCCTTCATACGGACAGCACCGATCTCAATAATGGTATCATTTTTGGAGGAAAGACCGGTGGTCTCCAGATCGAATGCCACAAACTCCTCCTCAAAGGACATATCCCGGCTGCCGTGGACAACGATCCGGTCATCCACATCGTTGACAAAGTAACCCTCGCAGCCGTAGAGGATCTTGATCACATCATCGGTGCCTGCCACCTTGGGACCGCCGCCCCAGGCTTCTACGGTGTGCAGCGCATCGGTGAAGGACTGGACACAGCCGTGGTCCGTGATGGCAATGGCCTTATGACCCCAGGCTGCTGCCTGCTTGATGGCATCAGCAGTATTGGTCAGTGCATCCATATTGCTCATCACCGTGTGCATATGCAGCTCCACACGCTTCTGACCCTCTGCCCGGTCCACCCGCTTGGGCATCGTGCCGGGGATGATGTTGCTGGGCTTCAGCACCATTTCATTGGTGTAGTTATCGATCATCAGCTTGCCCTGCACCTTGACCACAGCACCCTTTTTAATACCAAGGATCGGCTCTGCATCCTTCTTTTCAAGGAAACGGCTGACACGGACAGAGGAGGTGTTGTCCGTCATATCAAAATTAATGACCCAGGCATTGCGCTTGGGAAGCTCCTTGTGCTCAATGTTGAACACACGGCCCTCCACGCAGACAAAGCCCATATTCAGCTGCAGCTCACGCATTGCAACAGCAGGACTCTTAAAGGGCTTTCCGAAAATCGCATTGATCTCCACCACAGGTCGCTTTTCCGCCGCCTGCTTCTCCGCCACCTTGGGCAGCTGCTCCAGCATATCAATACGCATTTTCGTAAGGGCATCGAAAAGGGCCTGTCCCTCCAGATTCTCTCCCGCCTCGATGAAGATCTGCACATCGGCGGAAAACTGCTCCTTCAGCTTCTGCCGCACAGAGGGAATGCATTCCTCCAGCATTGCTTTTCCGTTGCCCACAAGCTTTACCGTAAGCTCTGTTCCCTCCCAGATCCATCTCGCTCCGGCAAGGCTGGCACGGGCAATGGGGTTGCTCTCCACAAACAGATTCACAAGCTCCGTGCTCTCCATACAGGAAAGCTGGCTTTCCGGGAATTTTGCCTGTATCGTGACGGAATTCAGACCGTAAAGGGTGCAAATATCATCCTGCACCACCTTTAAAAGCCGTTCCGGTATGTACTTTTCTGCAAATATTTCCACCTGTACGGTACGGCTTGCAGGGTCGATCACCGCATCCGTTACCACCGCCTGGGAAAGCAGCTCAGGAAGCGCCGTTCCGGGGGTGTACAGGGAGAACATTTTTAAAAATTCTAATCTTTCTTCCATACTAAGTTCCTTATAGTTTTTCGATCCGCTCCAAAAGTGCCGGCAACAGCCGGTCATAGGGCAGCTTTTCGATCTGCTGACCCTTTTCAAACAGCATTCCGCAGCCGTCACCGCCGGCAATGCCAATGTCCGCCTCCCGTGCCTCGCCCGGTCCGTTGACGATGCAGCCCATCACCGCAACGGTGATCGGCTTTTCACAGTTTTTCAGTGCCTGCTCCACCTGATTCACAAGACCAATCAGGTCGATGTTGGTTCTTCCGCAGGTGGGACAGGAGATAATGTTGACACCCTCTTTCCGAAGTCCCGCCGCCTTCAGAATATCCTTTGCGGCGTAGACCTCCTCCACAGGATCGTCGGTGAGGCTCACCCTTATGGTATCACCGATTCCGTCCAATAAAAGCGCACCGATGCCCATAGCAGACTTCATCAGTCCCATTCGCACAGGACCTGTCTCCGTTACACCGATGTGCAGGGGGTAGTCGCACCTCTCCCGGAACAGTCTTGCCGCCGCCACCATTGTGGGGACGGTGGAGGACTTCATAGACACACAGGTATCGTAAAAATCATACTTTTCCAACAGGGCAATGTGCTGGAACGCACTTTCCACCAGCGCCTCTGCCGTGGGGTGACCGTACTTTTCCAGAAGCTTTTTGTCAAGGCTGCCGCCGTTGACACCGATGCGGATGGGAATATTCCTTTCCTTACAGGCCTTTACCACTGCCTCCACCCGGTCCTCACCGCCGATGTTGCCGGGGTTGATGCGGATCTTGGCAGCGCCACCCTCTGCTGCTGCAAGGGCAAGCTTATAGTCAAAGTGGATATCCGCCACCAAAGGCAGCGGGGAACGCCCGCAGATCTCAGCGAAGCCCTTTGCCGCCTCCATATTGGGCACAGCCAGCCGCACGATCTGGCAGCCTGCCTGCTGCAATGCACGGATCTGGGCAAGAGAACCCTCCACATCCGTGGTCTTGGTATTGAGCATAGACTGGATCGCCACAGGTGCGCCGCCGCCGATGAGAACGCCGCCAACATTTATCTGTCTGGTCATAGGAATCTACCCCTTAAAAATCGTAAATATATCTTTAAACATAATCACTGCCATCAAGCCCAGAAGCAGGATCATACCCACACCGTGGATATACCCCTCATACTTGGGGTCCGGCTTTTTGCCTGTGATTTTTTCAAATGCCGTAGTCAAAAGCAGTGCCACCACCCTGCCGCCGTCCAGCGCCGGGATGGGAAGCATATTCATTACCGCAAGATTGATCGCAATAAAGCCGCCGATATAAAGCACATTCAGCACCGCATCCCCCGTTGTTTCGGAAGCCGATGCAGTATCCGACATAATCTGCACGATGCCCACAGGTCCTGTCATATCCCTGAGACCTGCCCTGCCTGTGATGAGCATCACAAGGCTCAGCCGCACCATACGCACATTGTCAACAGAAGTATTCCACGCATGGCTGAGCTTACTGCCGAGGGTCGCTTCCTCCAGGGTGAAGTTCATACCGTAGAGCAGCTGTTTGCTGCCGTTTTCGTCAGTTGTTTCGTGCTTTTCCATCCGGAGATCATCCAGCTGCACCTTTTTGCCGTCCCGCCGCACCACAAGATCGTGGGTATCCCCGGGATTCATAGAAAGCAGCATTGAAAAGTCAGACTGGACATAGACCCTTTCTCCATCCACAGAGAGGATCTCATCCCCCACCTGCAGTCCGTCCTCCCCGCAAACCGTGCTGTAGCTTTCAAAGCTCTCGATCACAGGGGTCACAAACTCTTTGGCAGGCATATACACGATCACCATGATCAGCAGACCTGCAATAAAATTCATAGCAGATCCGGCAACCAGAATTCCCAGCCGTTTCCACCACGCTGCCTTCTGGAAGGAACGGGGGTCATCCGTGTCCGCATCCTCACCCTCCATAGCGCAGTAGCCGCCGATGGGAATGCAGCGGATGGAATACTGGGTCTCTCCCCTTTTCCACTTAAAAATGGCAGGCCCCATAAACATTGCAAATTCATTCACCCGGACACCGGACAGCTTGGCTGTCACAAAGTGTCCCAGCTCGTGAATGAAGATCAAAAAGCTGAACATCAGGATCGCAAAAATTACAGTCATTCTTATCCTCGATTCCGGATCACAGATCGCCGCGCAAGGCGGTCACTTTCCAAAATTTCCTCCAAAGAGGGATTCTTGATAAACGGCACGGCTTCCACTGCGCGGGAGACCAGATCGTAAATATCATAAAAGCCGATCTCTCCCCGCAGGAACATCGCCACCGCTTCCTCATTGGCACCGTTCATCACAGGGCAGGCTGTGCCGCCCTCCTTTGCACAGGCCCGTGCCAGTGCAAGACAGGGAAACACTTCCATATCCGGCGCCTTGAAGCTCAGGTCACCGCAGGTCAGAAGATCCAGCGGCTCCACCACACAGGGCTTACGCTCCGGGTAGGTCATTGCCAGCTGAATGGGAAGGCGCATATCGGGACTTCCCAGCTGTGCCATTACCGCACCATCCGTAAATTCCACAAGGCTGTGGACGATGCTCTGGCGGTGGATCACCACATCCACCTTCTCAAGGGGCATATCATAAAGCCGCATTGCCTCGATGACTTCCAGTCCCTTGTTCATCAGTGTAGCACAGTCGATGGTTATTTTTTCACCCATCTTCCAGTTTGGGTGACGAAGGGCATCCGCCTTTGTTACTATGCCCAATTCTTCCCGGGTCTTTCCAAAAAACGGTCCGCCGGAGCAGGTCAGGATCAAACGCCTGATCTCCCGCTTGTCTGACATACCCATCAAACACTGGAAAATCGCAGAATGCTCCGAATCCACGGGGATGATCTCCGTGTTATATTTTTTTGCCTCTGCCATCACAAGCTCACCGGCGCAGACCAGGGTTTCCTTGTTGGCAAGGCCAATGCGCTTTCCGCTGCGGATGGCAGCCAGGGTCGGCTTTAAGCCAACCATACCCACCACGGCGGTGATGACACAGTCTGCCTCCTCCATAGAGGCGGCGTGGTTCAGACCCTCTTCGCCCCATTCCACGCAGATACTCAGATCAGAAAGGGCATTTTTCAGTTCCTCTGCCGCTTTTTGGGTGGACATAACTGCCAGCCTGGGGCGGTACTTCCGGCACTGCTGTGCCATACGCTCCACGCTGCTGCCCGCAGTCAAAGCGCACACAGGGATATTCAGATTGTCGATAATATCCAGAGTCTGCCGCCCGATAGAGCCGGTAGAGCCCAGAATGCTTACACATTTTACCATATTATTTCACCGCCACAGGGAGCAGAAGCAAAAGCACTTCCACCAGAGGTGCCACCACCATCGTCGAATCGAAGCGGTCCAGAATGCCGCCGTGTCCGGGGATCAGGTTGCCGTAGTCCTTAATGCCGGTCTGCCGCTTGATCACAGAGAAGCACAGGTCACCGAACACACCTGCCAGAGAGCCCAGCACGCCGTAAAGCAGCGCCAAAAGATAATTCACTTCAAATTTAAAGAAAAGATTCAGCACGGCGCAGTAGATCAGCATACCCACAACAGCGCCTGCAATGCCGCCCAGCATACCCTCCACCGTCTTTTTGGGACTGATGGTGGGCGCCAGCTTATGCTTGCCCATGGCAAGACCCACAAAGTAAGCACCTGTATCAGAGAGAAACGCCAGCACGAAGGGGATCAGCACAAAGAATCTTCCCGCCTCCCCAGCGTGGATCCGCACCACGGCGCCCAGAAGCATCGGCAGCACAAGACCTGCTGCCAGACATACCGTCACCTTATCAAAGGAAAGCTTCATTCCGCTGAACATCACTTCCGCAAACAGCGCGGTCCAGAAAAGCAGCACACCCAGCAGAAGCCAGCCATAGCTGATCCCAAGTCCGCACCAGAGGACACACCAGAAGGCAGACACGGCACTGTAAACACACAGCCTGGCATTCTTCACTGTGCCGGTGCCCATCAGCAATTCGTATGCTGCAATGGCTGCCATCAGTCCAAACAGGATCGCTGTGCAGAATTTCGGTGCTGCCAGCACCACCAGAAGCAGCAGGGGCAGCAGCACCACACCTGCAATAATTCTTGTTTTCATATCTCTATACGCCTCCAAAACGACGGTTACGGCTTCTGTACTCCTCAATGGCACGGTCAAGCTCCTTCGGTCCAAAGTCCGGCCAGAGCACATCCATAAACACATACTCAGAGTAAGCGGACTGCCACAGAAGGAAATTGCTGGTCCGCTTTTCACCGGAGGGGCGGATGATCAGCTCAGGATCGGGAACACCGGCAGAGTACAGATAGTCTGAGAGCATATCCTCAGTCAGCTCCTCCGGCTTACGCAGTCCCTTTTCCACATCCCGGGCAAAAGCCTGCGCCGCCTTTACCAGCTCGTCTCTGCCACCGTAATTCAGGCAGAAGTTCACCTGTCCTTCATCATAGACGGAGGATTTTTCCTGGGCATCCCGGCAAAGCCTTTGCAGCTCCGGGGTCAGCCGGGTCAGGTCACCGAAAAAGCAGAAACGGACATGGTTCTTTTCCATATCCTGCAGTGCCTCCCGAAGGTAGTTTCCCAGCAGCTTCATAATGCCGCCGACCTCCTCCTCAGAACGCTTCCAGTTTTCGGTGGAAAATGCATACACCGTCAGGTATTCCACGCCCAAAGCGAAGCAATGGTTGGCAATTTTCCGGAAAGCTTCCGCGCCGGCTGCGTGACCGGCATTCCGGGGCAGTCCCCTTTTCTTTGCCCAGCGACCGTTGCCGTCCATAATGATGGCAATGTGACGGGGCACGGCAGTTGTATTCTCTTTATTGTTACGAGCCATAGCGGACTCCCCTTTTCAAAATGTACATAATGGGGGCGCAAGCGCCCCCAATGCATAATCAGATAGACATCAATTCCTTTTCCTTGGCAGCCAGAGCCTCGTCAGCCTGCTTGATATACTTATCCAGCAGCTCCTGCAGATCCTTCTCTGCCTTCTTCTGATCGTCCTCGGTGATCTCGGAATTCTTCTTCAGCTTCTTGATATAATCCATACCGTCGCGGCGGATGTTACGCATAGCCACCTTGGCATCCTCTGCGTATTTCTTCACCTGCTTGGTCAGGTCCTTACG
>JAZNZZ010000017.1:0-4105 GCA_045595205.1 Faecousia sp. | reverse complement strand
TGAAGGAGATTCTTCGTCGCGTTGCTCCTCAGAATGACAGAAATATGAATTTCTGTTTGACAAAAACGAGAGAGTCCGCCCAAAGGGCGGTCTCTCTCGTTTTTTGATTTACAGGAACAAAAACACAAAGTACAGGATCATATAGACAATGACCAGTCCGCAGATGACCACCATCATAGGACCGAACATCATTTTCACAGCGCCGAAATAGGTGCTGAGCACATCCTTGACCTTGGGTCGGGGTCGGTAGGGATTGCGGTTTGTAAGCCGGGAGCCGGTTACATTTGACATATCCGCAACGGTCCTGCCGTCATCGATATAGGTGATCCGTTCCTTTTTCTTTTTCGCCATATTATTCCTCAGTCAGCAGATGGCAGGCTGCAAAGTGACCCGGCTCCACCTCGGTATACTGGGGAGGAATGTGCTTACAGACCTCCTTGGCATAGGGGCAGCGGGTGTGGAAGCGGCAGCCCTTGGGGGGATTTGCAGGTGAAGGAATGTCGCCCTCCAGCTTGATGCGGTCCATCTTTGCCGTGGGGTCAGGATTGGGCACAGCAGAGAACAGTGCCTTGGTGTAGGGATGCAGCGGATTGCGGAAAATATCTTCCTTTGTACCGAACTCCATCATTGCGCCCAGATACATAACACCGATCTTGTCAGAGATGAACTTGACAACGCTCAGATCGTGGGAGATGAACACATAAGCAAGATTCATCTGCTTCTGCAGATCCTTCAAAAGATTGATGATCTGTGCCTGAATGGACACATCCAGTGCGGAAACAGGCTCATCACAGATCACAAGCTTGGGATTCACAGACAGGGCGCGGGCAATGCAGATACGCTGGCGCTGACCGCCGGAGAATTCGTGGGGATAGCGCTCATAGTAGTAATCCCGAAGACCGCACTTGTCCATCAGCTCCAGCACATACTGCTTCACCTGTGCCTTAGGCACGATCTTGTGCACCTGCACAGGCTCGGACAGGATGCCGCCCACGGTGCTTCTGGGAGGCAGAGAGGAATAGGGATCCTGGAAAATGATCTGCATTTCCTTGCGGATGCTCCGCATCTGCTTGGAATTATAGTTTGTAATGTCCTTGCCATCGAAGATGATCTGACCGCCGGTGGGCTGGTGCAGCTTCAAAATGGCTCTGCCGGCAGTGGTCTTGCCGCAGCCGGACTCGCCCACGATGCCCAATGTCTCACCGGGCATCAGCTTGAAGGAGATGTCATCCACTGCCACAAGCTCCTTGGTGACCTTGCCGAACATCGTCTTTTTCATTGGGAAGGTCTTCCGCAGGTGGCGCACCTCCAGAACAGCCTCAGGGTCGAAGGGCTTTTCATAGTCCTCCTTCTGCTGGGCAGCACGCTTCTCCAGAAACTTTGCCTGTTCTGCCGCATCATCGTACAGGGCAGCAGGCTCGGTATTCAATACTTTTTCATCAGCCATTTGCATTCTCCTCACTGTACAGATGACAAGCTACAAAGTGGGTGGGAGACACCTGCACCATACCGGGGTACTCCCCGGAGCACTTGGCGGTGCACTTGGCACATCTCTCCTTAAAGTAGCAGTGTTCGGGCATATTCACAGGGTTGGGCACATTGCCGGGGATGTTGTAAAGCTCGGTGCTGTCGTCCAGAGTCATCGTCGGCTTGGACTTCTGCAGACCGATGGTGTAGGGATGGCGGGGATCCTGGAAGATCTCAAACACCGTACCCTTTTCTATGACCTTACCGGCATACATAACCACCACATAATCCGCCATCTCTGCGATAACGCCCAGGTCGTGGGTGATCAGCAGAATAGAGCCGTCGATCTTCTTCTTAATGTCCTGGAGAAGATCCAGGATCTGCGCCTGAATGGTCACATCCAGCGCCGTGGTAGGCTCATCGGCAATGATCAGCCGGGGCTCGGCTGCCAGTGCCATTGCGATCATCACTCTCTGGCGCATACCGCCGGAGAGCTCGTGGGGGAAGCGGTCATAGACATTTTCAGGAATGATGCCCACAAGCCGGAGCATCTCGCAGGACTTCTCCTTGGCAAGCTCCTTTGTGGCATCGGGAACATGGATCAGAGTCACCTCGTCCAGCTGCTCACCGATGGTGAATACCGGGTTCAGACTGGTCATCGGCTCCTGGAAGATCATTGCGATCTGCTTGCCCCGGATCCGGTGGATCTCGTGGATGGGCATTTTTGCAATATCGTAGACCTTCTCCTCCATACGGAACTCCCCGTCCTCACCGGGAACAGGCTCGCCGTACTCGTCGCGCTGATAGTCATACGCCTTGAAGCGGATAGAGCCCTCCACGATCTGACCCGTGGGGCCCTGGATCAGGCGCATTACGGACATACTGGTAACAGACTTGCCGCAGCCGGACTCGCCCACGATACCGACGACGGAATTCTTAGGCACATCGTAGGAAACGCCGTTGACTGCCTTGACCGTTCCCTGCTCCGTGAAGAAGTAGGTATGCAGGCCGTCGATCTCCAGAATGTTGGAATCGTCCCGCATTTCGGTGATAAATTCGGACTCGTCGCAGATGCGGTTCTTGTATGCCTCCAGACGCTTCATAATCTTGGCGTTTTCCTTGGCAATGGCGCGGATCTCCTTGCCGGAGAGATAATTCTTGTTTTTCTTTTCCATCATTATCTCCTCGCTTTCGGATCCAGTGCATCACGCAGACCGTCACCAACAAAGTTGAAGCCCAGCACTGCAATGACGATGCAGACGCCTGCAGGCACCCACACATACCAGTGGTTCTGCAAAACATCCTGATTGGTGGAAATGATATTGATCATTGTACCCCATGCAGCATAGGGAGGCTTAACACCCAGATTCAAGTAGCTGAGGGTCGCCTCATACAGGATCATACTGCCAAGGCTCAGGCTCATCTGCACGATGAGCTGGGGCATCACATTGGGCACAAGGTGCTTGAAGATCTTCCGGAAGGTGGAGTAGCCCATAGCCTCGGCTGCCACCATATACTCCTGCTCACGCAGGCTCAGGATCTGACCGCGGACCAGACGGGCAGTGCCGGTCCAGGAAATGAAGGTCAGGTAGATCATCAGAAGGTAGATGCGGTATTTTGCATCAATGTCCGATGCATCCAGAATGGTGCTGATGATCAGAAGGATCGGCACACCGGGCAGACACATCAGAACATCACAAACACGCATAATGAGGTTATCCAGCCAGCCGCCGAAGTAGCCGGAGATACCGCCCAGGATCACGCCCAGAATGGTGATCAGGAACACGGCAATGAAGCTGACGGTCAGAGAGATCCGTCCGCCGTACATCAGCCGCACGAACACATCGTAGCCCTCGTTGTCCGTGCCCAGCAGGTGCTCGGCAGAGGGAGGGGCAAGGAAGTTATCCTTCAGGGATTTTTCCGTGGTCTGGTGGACGGTATACTCCACGCCGTCCACGGTGTAGGTAGAGGTGGACACGGCATACTCCGTCTTGCCGCTGGTATCCAGCTCGATCTCACCCCAGCGGGTGTAGACCACAGGACCCAGGAAGCTGAAGAGGAAAAGTCCGACCACCATGATCAAGCCGATAATACTGAGCTTGGAGCGGAAGAAGCGGCGCACCACCATCCGCGTGGGGGACATCAGACGCACATTTTTATCCAGAGGCGCTTCCGTATCCACGGTGGTTTTTTCCAAAACCTGCTCGTTCTTATTTTCTTCCATACAAGCGCCTCCTTTACTCCAATTTCACTCTGGGATCCACGATGCCGTACATCAGGTCGGCAAGGAGAACACCCAGCACGCTCAGCAGCGCAAGGAACATATTGTAGCCCATAATAAAGGGAATGTCGCCGCGGTTCATGGCATCCAGAGCAATGTTACCGATACCGGGAAGGTCAAAGACCTGCTCGGTGATGATGGCACCGGAGAACAAACTGGGGAGCAGACCCGCCATAGAGGTGACCAGAGGGATCAGGGTGTTGCGGAAGGCGTGCTTGTTGATGACCACGCGCTCCTTCAGGCCCTTTGCCCGGGCGGTGCGGATGTAATCGGAATTCAGCACCTCCAGCATATTGGTTCTGGTCATACGCATTCTGGCGCCGGTGCTCAGGAAAGTCGGTCGTAGCCATGTCGTTC
>JAZNZZ010000016.1:0-4110 GCA_045595205.1 Faecousia sp. | reverse complement strand
GGATGAACCTACCACCGGCCTTCATACAGCGGACGTGCATCAGCTTGTGAATGTCCTTCAGCAATTTGTGGATGCCGGCAACACAGTGGTAGTCATTGAGCACAATTTGGATGTCATCAAGACCGCAGACCACATTATTGATCTCGGTCCAGAAGGAGGCGACGGCGGTGGACTTATTGTGGCCTCCGGCACCCCGGAACAGGTTGCTGCCTGTCCCGACAGCTATACCGGTTTCTATCTGAAAAACATCCTTTAATGCAAAGAACGGCACTCGGTGTCTCCGAGTGCCGTTCACTTTATTTGCTTTAAGTGTTTTCTTCCTGCTCCTTAAGGCAGTCACAAAGGGCCTTCAAATGTGCCAGCAGACCGTCCACATCGCTCTCTTTGGTTGCAAAGGAAGTGACAAAGCGAACTACTGTACAGTCGTTCTCCCCCTTGCACCAAACCTCATATCTGCACAGAAGATCCAACGCAGGGATCAGCTTGTTTGGAATAATCGGGAAAATCTGATTGGTGGGGCTGTCGACAAAAAACTCAAACCCCATCTCCTGCAGACCGTTCTTCAGCTTTGCTGCCATACAGTTGGCCCAGCATGCATTTTCCCAATACAGGCCATCCTTCAGCAGCGCTTCAAACTGCACACCCAGAAGATAGCCCTTGGCCAGAACAGCACCCTTCTGCTTCATCACGCGGAAGAAATGAGGCTGCAGCTCCGGATTGACCAGAACCATGGCCTCTCCCATCAATGCACCGTTTTTAGTGCCGCCGATGTAGAACGCGTCGCAGAGTCGGGAGATATCACCCAGCTCAAGATCGGCGCCGGGAGCGGTCAGGCCGGTACCAAGGCGGGCACCATCGAGAAACAGATACAATCCATGCTTTCTGCAGCACTCCGAAATGGCTTCCAGCTCTGCCTTATAGTAGATGGTACCAACCTCTGTGGAATTGGATATGTAGACCATTTTCGGCAATACCATTGCGGTATCACCGCACAGGTTTACCCAATACTCAATGTCCTCCGGGCGGATTTTTCCGTCCGGATTGTTGCAGGGAAGAATTTTATGCCCGGCACCCTCAACAGCGCCGCCTTCATGCACATTGATATGCCCGGTACTGGGGGCAATCACCGCTTCGTGAGCCTTTAAAGCAGCTGCGATGGTGGTATAATTTGCGCTGGTGCCGCCAATGAAGAAATGGACCGCTGCACCGGGACAGGAAAACCGCTCGCGGATCAAATCAGCTGCCTTCCGGCAATACGGGTCATCGCCGTATCCAACATTTCCCTCCAGATTGATTGCGGCAATGGCATCCAAAACCCTCTGATGTGCGCCTTCTGAATAGTCGTTCTTGAAATTATACATTTGGTTCACTCCGTTGTAAAAAACGGGCGGCTGAATTGCCGCCCGTTTTCAATTCTTATTTTTTGAATCCGTCCTTCAGGCTGACAGCACGGTTGAATACCAGACGCTCCGCGGAAGAATCCTTGTTATCCACGCAGAAATAACCCTGACGCAGGAACTGGAACGCGGCAGGAGCCTTTACATCGGCCAGGCCGGCTTCCACCTTGGAATTTTTGAGAACCTCCAGAGAATTGGGATTCAGGCAGTCCAGGAAATTCTTGTCACCGGCGTCGGGAGCTTCGTCGGCAAACAGGTTGTCATACAGGCGGATTTCCGCATCCACTGCGGTTTCAGCATCTACCCAGTGAATGGTGGCACCCTTCACCTTGCGGCCATCGGCGGGGTCACCGCCGCGGCTGTCAGGATCGTACTCACAGAGGATCTCAACCACATTCCCCTGCTCATCCTTCACACATCCCGTACACTTGACCAGATATGCGCCCTTCAGGCGGCACTCGGGACCGTCGGGATAAAGGCGCTTATACTTGGGAATGGGCTCCTCCAGAAAGTCCTCAGCCTCCACATACAGATGACGGGAGAAAGTAACCTCGCGGGTGCCGTCCTCAGGACGGTTGGGATTGTTCTCGACAGTCAGCGTTTCGCTCTGACCTTCGGGATAATTGGTCACGGTCAGCTTGACAGGACGCAGAACAGCCATCACACGCTGGGCGCACTCGTTCAGATCCTCACGCAGACAATGCTCCAGGAAGGAATACTCCACGGTAAAAGTATTCTTTGCAACGCCGATTCGATCGGTAAAATTACGAATGGAAGCAGGAGTATAACCGCGGCGGCGCAGACCACAGAGGGTGGGCATACGGGGATCATCCCAACCGGAAACAAGGCCTTCCTCCACCAACTGGCGCAGCTTACGCTTGGACATGACGGTGTAGTTGATGTTCAGGCGGGCAAATTCAATCTGGCGGGGCTTGGAAGGCACATCGGTATTCTCAATGACCCAGTTATAGAGAGGACGGTGATCCTCATACTCCAGAGAGCACAGAGAATGGGTAATATGCTCCAAAGCATCCTGAATGGGATGAGCAAAGTCGTACATGGGGAAAATACACCACTTGGTGCCCTGACGGTGATGCTCAATGTAACGGATGCGGTAAATCACCGGATCACGCATATTGAAGTTGCCGCTTGCAAGATCGATTTTGGCGCGCAGTGTCTTGGAACCCTCGGGAAATTCTCCGTTGCGCATCCGCTCAAACAGATCCAGAGACTCCTCAATGGGGCGGTCACGCCAAGGGGACTTGGCGGGTACACCGATCTCGCCGCGATTTGCCTTAAACTCCTCAGGAGTCAGTTCACAGACATAGGCCAACCCCTTCTTGATCAGACCAACCGCCAGCTCATAGGTCTTCTCAAAATAGTCCGAGCCGTAGTACATCCGGTCGTCCCAGTCAAAGCCAAGCCAATGGATGTCCTCCTGAATGGCTTCTACAAACTCGTTATCCTCTTTTGCCGGATTGGTGTCGTCAAAACGCAGGTTGCAAAGGCCGTTGTACTTCTCTGCCGTACCAAAATCAATGCAGAGAGCCTTGCAGTGGCCAATGTGCAGATACCCATTGGGTTCGGGCGGGAAACGGGTATGGACCTTCATGCCTTCACACCGTCCGCCGGGTGCAAGATCCTCGTCAATAAAATCATGGATAAAATTCTGGCTCATAATTTCTTCTGCCATGGGAAACACCCCTAATCAATAGTAATCGAATAGATTTATTATATACGAAATTGCTGAAAATGCAACAGTGCGCTTGACAAATTCGACGGCAAATGATAAAAATAAAAGTGCGATATGACTGACGGAAGTGGAATAACCACATGGAGTATCGCCCTTGAATGCCGACCGTCTGGGCGCACTACCAAACAATGTAGTGCGCCCTTTTTTTAGGCGCACACAAAAAAGGAGAATGAGTATGAGATCTGATATCGAAATCGCACAGGCTGCGCAGATGCTGCCCATTACCGAAATCGCCGCCAAGCTGAACATTGACCAAGCTATGCTGGAGCCTTACGGCCGCACCAAGGCAAAAATCGACATTACCGCACTGAGAGACACTCCCCGCAAGGGTAAGCTGATCCTTGTCACCGCAATCAATCCCACTCCCGCCGGCGAAGGCAAGACCACCACAAGCGTTGGCTTGGCTGATGCGCTTTCCCTGCTGGGCAAGAAAACTGTGCTCGCCCTGCGTGAGCCCTCCCTCGGCCCCGTGTTCGGTGTCAAGGGCGGCGCTGCAGGCGGCGGATATGCTCAGGTTGTTCCTATGGAGGATATCAATCTTCATTTCACAGGAGATTTCCACGCTATCACAGCGGCAAACAATCTCCTTTGCGCACTTATTGACAACCATCTTCAGCAGGGAAATGCTCTGCAGATCGACCCCAGAAGAATTCTTTTCGGTCGTGTAACTGACACTAACGACAGAGCTCTCCGTAACGTTGTTATCGGTCTTGGAAAGAAGGTTGACGGTGTTCCTCGTGAAGATCATTTTATGATCACAGTTGCAAGTGAGGTTATGGCAATTCTTTGCCTTGCAGCTGATCTTGAAGACCTTAAGAATCGTCTTGGTAACATTCTCGTTGCTTATAAGTACGACAATTCTCCCGTATATGCCCGTGATCTTAACGCTCAGGGCTCTATGGCAACACTGCTTAAGGATGCTATCAAGCCTAACCTTGTTCAGACTCTTGAAAACACTCC
>JAZNZZ010000015.1:0-17128 GCA_045595205.1 Faecousia sp. | reverse complement strand
GCGATATTGTACTTATGAGTCCTGCCAGCGCTGCGTTTGACCAGTTCAAAAACTTTATGGAGCGCGGTAAGTACTTTAAGAAGCTTGTTTCGGAGTTGTGATTATGAAAATCAATGTTATAACAAAATACATCCGAAAGGTGTTGCCCCTGCGAAAATGCGGCGCTGTGATCGTTGCAGCAGGCAGCGCTTCCAGGATGGGCGGAATCGATAAGGTTATGGCACCTCTTGCCGGTGAGCCTATGATCGTCAAAACCGTCCGCGCCTTCCAGAATTGTGATGCAATATCCGAGATCGTAATTGTGACCCGACAGGATCTTGTGGAAGTGATAATGGAAAACTGCGCTCAGTTTGAAAAAGTCTCTGCAGTTGTTACAGGCGGTCAAACCAGGCAGGAGTCTGTCCGTATGGGACTTTCCTCCCTGTCAAAAGATATGCAATTGGTTGCGGTACACGACGGTGCAAGACCGTTGATCACCGGGCAGGTGATCGACCGTGTTGTTCGTGCTGCCAACACCTACAATGCGGCGATTCCGGGAATCCCCGTTAAGGATACGATCAAGAATGTCCAGGGCGGTCTTGTAAAGAAAACACCTGAACGGGAGAAGCTTCAGGCGGTGCAGACACCTCAGGTATTTGACCGGGATCTTTTGTGCGGGGCTTTGCAAAAGGCTGAATATGATTTTGCAATTGTCACAGATGACAGCAGTGCGGTTGAGAGGCTTGGTATGTCTGTTAAGGTCGTTGACGGTGACGAAAGAAATCTGAAGGTCACAACACCTATGGATCTGAAATTCGCGGAGCTGCTTTTGGAGGAAATGTAATGCGTATTGGACACGGTTATGATGTACACAGGCTTGTGGAGGGAAGAGATCTGATCCTTGGTGGTGTAAAGATCCCCTACGAATTGGGACTGGACGGACATTCGGATGCCGATGTTTTGCTTCACGCTGTTTCGGATGCATTACTCGGTGCTGCCGGACTTGGGGATATTGGACTGCATTTTCCGGATACCGATCCTGCATATAAGGGCGCTGATTCCGGCGTTCTTCTGTCTGTGGTAGGGGAGAGGATCAGAGAAAAAGGTTATTGCGTAGGAAACATCGATGTTACAATGATCGCCCAAAGACCGAAGCTTCGTCCTTATATTCCGCAGATGGAACAGAATGTGGCAAAATTCTTGGATATTTCTGTGGATCAGATCAACATTAAGGCTACCACAGAGGAAAAACTCGGTTTTACCGGTGACGGTTCCGGTATGTCCTGCCACGCGGTATGCCTCCTGGAGAAGATCTGAATGACGGCGAAAAGAAAACGACCCAATTCACAGCCTTTGATTCGAATCCTGTTTCTGATATACACAGGCATTATGATCTGGCTCCTCTTTGTTCAGAGGATGGATGCTGTTATTACAAACAAGACAGAGAATATTAACCTTGTTCCTTTTGAAACCTTAAAGCTTTATTGGGGGTTACTGTCCTCCGGAAGTAGCTACTATTTCAGACTGGCGGTCATTAACCTCGTGGGTAATGTGGTTATGTTTGTTCCTTTTGGTGTATTTGTACCTCAAATATGGCCAACCTGCCGGAAATTTCTGTTGTTTTTGCTGTGGGCAGTCCTTGTGATCATTTCAATTGAAGTTCTTCAGTATATTACAGGCCTCGGCAGCTGCGATATCGATGATTTTATTCTCAATTTTCCGGGGATGCTTCTGGGTTATATCATTTCCCTTCGTCTTCCGGCGTTTCGCCGATAATTACACATTTTCGACCTCCCGGACATAAATTGTCTCGGGAGGTTTTTGCTATGAAGTATTCTTTGATCACTTTTCGTTCTGTGACCCCGGCGCAAAGGGGAGAGATGCTGTTAAAGAACGCGGGGTATTATTGTTCTCTCCGCAGAACACCACGCTGGATGCAGGAGCAGGGCTGCGGTTACAGCCTCCAGCTGCACAGTCAGGATGTTCGGGATGCAGTTGATTTGCTGGATAAAGATAAAATATCCTACAGAAAGATATATTTGCTGCGTGACAGCGGTACGGCAGAGGAAGTGGCATTATGATCTATCTGGATAACGGCGCCACTAGCTTTCCAAAGCCTGATTGTGTCCGACAAGCGGTCTCAAACGCTTTGCTGACCTGCGGGAACCCCGGTAGAGGCGGATATAAGGCTTCCATGAACGCTTCCCGTGTGGTTTATAACTGCAGAGAAAAAGTGGCAGACTTTTTTGGAGCAGATCCGGAACAGGTCGTATTTACCTCAAATTGTACTCACGGACTGAATATTGCGATCAAAGCTCTGGTAAAGCCCGGGAACAGGGTAGTGGTCAGTGGGTTTGAGCATAATGCGGTGATTCGTCCGTTGACAGCTTTAAATGCAAAGATCATAGTTGCAGGCACAAGGCTCTTTGATCCTCAGGATACGATCAATTCCTTTGAAGCAGCATTGCGTGGAGGTGCTGATGCAGCGGTGTTCACCCATATATCCAATGTCTTTGGATATATTCTGCCGGTAGAGGAGCTTTCTGCGTTATGCACACAATACGGTGTACCCTTTATTGTGGATGCTGCCCAGTCTGCCGGCGTGTATCCCATTCATCTGCAGAAGCTGGGAGCTTCCTATATCGCTGCACCGGGTCACAAGGGGCTTCTTGGACCGCAGGGAACGGGGGTTTTGCTGTGTAACGACCTTCCTGACCCTATACTGTATGGAGGCACAGGGAGCAATTCCGAGTCTGCAGAAATGCCGTTATTTCTTCCTGACCGCTTAGAGGCCGGCACTTTGAATGTACCGGGGATCGCAGGTCTCGCGGCGGGTATATCCTTTCTTAAGCACAGAGGCATTGAAGAGATCGCCTGTCGGGAGGCAAAAGAGGCGGCAAGGTGCGGGGACTTTCTGCTGAGAAAAGGATTCACCGCATTCTGTGGGAACACTCAGAGCGGTACGGTATCTTTCGTATGTGATGATTGTGAGGATTTTGCAGAAAAGCTTTCCGGAGCGGGTATATCTGTTCGCGCCGGGCTTCATTGTGCACCGCTGGCGCATAGAAGTGCAGGAACACTTGACACCGGCACAGTCCGAATCAGCTTTGGTCATAGTGCATCCAAATATCAGTCCTTAAAACTGATGGAAGCCATAGATTCTATTTGCCGAATTCATAAAAAATTTTAGAATTCCTATTGCCATCCAATGGTCTTTCCGCTATAATAGGAAAGATAATAGGCTAGTTATACACATTTGCGAACGGGGACGGTGGCGTTATGGATTTTATACAGTCATTTATTGACACTTTGCCGGTTTTGAAGATCGTGGATCTTATTGATATCCTGATCGTTGCATTTCTGATTTACAAGCTCATTCCGGTGTTTAAGTCTACAGGCACAGGCAGAATTGCCGGCATTGTCGGTGGCATTCTCGTAGTTACCTGGCTGACAGGACTGTTGGAGCTTTATGCGATTAATTTTATTTTGAATCAGGTGGTTGCTGTTGGACTGATCGCAGTTGTCATCATTTTCCAGCCTGAGATCCGCAGAATGATCGACCATATGAGTAACATTAAGCTCAAAAGGTTCTTGTCCATCGAAAAGCCCGTTCAGGAGATGGATGGTATGATCGAGCAGACAGTTGCTGCCTGTGTCAGTATGAGCCGCGAGCGCTGCGGTGCGCTGATCGTTTTTTCCCGGGATCACCCTTTGGATGAGTATTATAAGACCGGTACTGTTGTGGATGCACAGCTGACAGAACAGCTTCTCAGAAATCTGTTTTTCCCCAAGGCATCTCTTCACGACGGTGCTGTGATCGTTAATGATGGAAGGATCTCCGCCGCAGCCTGTGTGCTTCCTCTTTCGGGAAGTGACCGTATCAGTGCGGACCTTGGTACCCGGCACAGAGCTGCGCTGGGCATCAGTGAAATTACTGACGCGGTCGTGGTCGTTGTTTCTGAAGAAACAGGTGCCATCTCTGTGGCAATCGGCGGCGTACTTAAGAGACATCTTGCTCCGCAGATGCTTGAGCAGCTCCTTCGCAACGAGCTTTACTCAAATGATGATATAACGGAGAACAAATTGGTTGTAAAGCTTCGTCAAAAGCTGCAAAAGAAGGGTAAGGAGGAGATAGAAAATGAAAAATAAGATCCTGCCCGCGCTGATTTCATTGGTCATAGCATTTGGCTTGTGGCTTTATGTCGTTACGGTCGTCAGCCCCAATTCTGACAAAACCTTTAATAATGTTCCTGTTGTGAAGGTAAATGAAAATATTTTGCAGGACCGTGGCTTTATGGTTACGGATATTGATGTAAACGATGTGTCTGTTCAGCTTGGAGGCACCAGAAGTGAATTGAATACGATCCACACCTCCGGTATCACTGTGTCTGTGGATTTATCCAAGGTTTATGAGGCGGGCGTTCACACACTTCCGTGTGATGTATCCTTCGGTACGGCCCAAAATAGCATTTCTGTTTTAAATAAAGACCCTGCCAGCATCACTGTAACGGTGGAAGAAAGGGTGGGCAAGCCTGTGCCTGTTTCTGTTTTGTACAACGGTACTGTGGACGACGAGTTCGTTGCTGATAAGGATAATAAAGTGCTCAGTACATCTGAGATCAATATCATTGGTCCCAAGTCTATTATTGACAGCATCTTCTCTGCTCAGATCACAGTTGATCTCACCGGTCGAAGCGAGAGCATCAATGAAAACTTCCCCTATACGCTTTGTGACAGTGAGGGAAAGCCTGTTGATGCAAGAATGGTTACTACCGATACATCGGATGTCAACCTGGTTCTTCGGATCCTTCGTATGAAAGAGATCAAGCTTTATGTCAATGTGGTAAATGGCGGCGGTGCAACGGCTGAGAATAGTACCATTACTCTGGATACGGAATCTATTTGGGTCTCCGGCAGTGATAATCTTCTGGAGGATTTTGAGAATCTTGAGATCGGTACTGTGGAGCTTGGAGATGTATCCGGCGAGAAGGAGTTTACATTCCCCATTAAGCTGCCTGAGGGGATATCAGACGAGACCGGTATTACGGAGGTAAAGGTCACGGTCAAGATCCCTGAGCTCGAGACAAAGGTGATCACCGTGAAGAGCTTTGTGATCGCCAACCTGCCGAACGGTTATAAAGCTACCATTGTAACGAAAGCGCTTGATATTACAGTTCGCGGTCCAAAGTCCAACATCGACGCTCTGGAGGCGGATGATCTGACGGTCACTGCTGACTTTACAGAAACGGACACCGGCTCTGTGAAGGCAAAGGTCACAGTGGTGTGCAATGATCCTCTGGTGGGTGAGATCGGCAGCTATTCCATTGCTGCAACCGTCAGCACGGATGGTGAATAATTTCTGCGATCGAATTGCAGACAGTATTCTGAGAAGGAGATAATTGACTTGATTAAGAGTATGACCGGCTATGGCCGCGCAGTAGAAACCGTAAACGGGAGAGAGTTTTCTGTTGAGCTTCGCTCTGTAAATAATCGCTACCTCGATTGCTCTGTTCGCATTCCCCGTGTGCTTTCTTTCGCGGAGGATGCAGTAAAGCAGGCGATTAAGAAATCGGTGTCCAGAGGCAAAGTTGATGTTTACATTTCCTTACGCAGTGAGAACGGAGACGATGCAAGCATCCGTTTGAACAAAGGTATTCTGGAAGGCTATCTTGCCGCAATGCACCAAATGGTTGATGAATACGGCGTAAAGGACGATATCAGCGCTTCCGCTGTAGCCCGTCTGCCTGAGGTGTTTGTTGTAGAAAAGCCTGAAGTGGATGAAGAACAGCTGCTGCAGGATCTTATGGTTGTAGCCGGCAAGGCGATTGAGAATTACGATGCAATGCGCTCCGTGGAAGGACAGGCGCTGGAAGCAGACCTTCGTACCAGAGGTGAAACGATCCTCGGCTATGTTGCACAGGTTGAGAAGGGAAATGCCCAGACTGTTGTTGACTATCGTGCCCGCCTTGAAGCAAAGCTTCGGGAGGTTCTTGAAAATACGAGCATTGATGAAAGCCGGATCCTGACTGAGGCGGCGATCTTTGCGGACAAGGTTGCAGTGGATGAGGAAACGGTTCGCCTTCGCAGCCATTTGCAGCAGATGAATACCATGCTGGACGGCGGCGGTGCAGTCGGCAGAAAATTAGATTTCCTCCTTCAGGAAATGAACCGCGAGGCTAATACCATAGGTTCTAAATGCACAGATGTCAATCTTGCCCGTATCGTGGTGGATATCAAAGCCGAGCTGGAAAAGATCCGAGAGCAGACGCAGAATATTGAGTAAGGTGATCCTATGAAGCTGATCAATATTGGATTTGGAAGTATGGTAGCAGCAAAGCGTGTTCTTGCGATTATGGATCCGGATTCTGCACCGATCAAGCGTGTGATGCAGGAGGCAAAGGATCGGGGGATGCTGGTGGATGCTTCTTACGGAAGAAAGACAAAGTCTGTGATCCTGATGGATACAGATCATGTTATTCTGTCTGCTCTTACTCCGGATGCACTTTCTGCCCGTTGGGAGGATGAAGAAAAACAGAAGGAGGAAGAATAATGCGTACTGGAAAACTGTTTGTTATATCCGGAGCCTCCGGTGTTGGCAAGAGCACTGTTCTGCACCGGGTGATGGAAGAATGTCCCGGACTGAAGTTCTCGGTATCTGCGACTACCAGAGAGCCGAGAGACAAAGAGGTACACGGTGTTGACTATTTCTTTATTACCAAGGAAGAATTCGACCGTATGATCGCAGAGAATGCTTTCGTTGAATACGATGCACATATGGACTGCTGCTATGGTACACCCCGGGCACAGCTGGAAGAAAAACTGGCAACTGCAAGCGTGATTCTGGATATCGAGCCGAATGGTGCTTTTAATGTGCAGAAGGAACGCCCTGATGCGACCTTGATCTTTATAACTCCGCCCAGCTTTGAAGAGCTGGAGCGCCGTCTGCGCGGCAGGGGGGATACCTCTGAGGAACAGATCCAGAAGCGTTTGGCGAGAGCAAAATGGGAGATCGAACAAAGCGTCAAATATGATTATGTGGTAGTTAATGATCAGGCTGAGACCTGCGTTAATAAAATTTTAGAAATCATTAAGAACAAAATGGAGGAAATATAATATGCTTTACCCCCCTGTAGCAGATCTGCTCAAGAATGTGAGCAGCCGTTATCTTTTGGTTAATGTTGTGGCGCAGCGCGCAAGACAGATTTCTGAGGAGGCTGAGGCCAATCAGGAAGAGCTGACCGATAAGCCTGTTACCATTGCGATCCGCGAGGTTGCTGAAGGTAAGATCTCCGCAGACCTGAAGGAAGAGTATAAGAACTGACAAAAAGAGCGAGGAGGGATTGTATGATCGCGATGATCGCCGTGGATGCGGCAACTTTTGCAATAGACAAGCCCTACTCGTATCTAGTGCCTGAGGGAATGACGCTGTCCTCCGGGATGCGCGTTCAGGTTCCCTTTGGAAGGGGCAACAAACAAACAGAGGGTGTTGTGATCGACCTGAAAGAGGGGAGTGACCCTTCGTTAAAGTCGGTTGAGCGTTGTCTGGATGACGAACCGGTGCTTTCCGGTAAGATGCTGTCCCTTGCAGCTTTTATGCGGGAGCGTTACTTTTGTACCTTTTACGATGCTATAAGAGCGATGCTTCCCGCCGGCCTTTGGTTTCAGACCAAAGAAACATATTATTTGACGGATGACCGCTCCTGGGAAGGGAAGTCCTTGCGTGTGCCATGCGCCGAAAGTATTTTGAGTGTATTAAAGGACAGTGGCGGCACTTCTGAGGGAAGCATCCTTCGCAGCGTTGCTCCGGACGAGGAGATCTGGGAAAGAGCGATTGGGTATCTTGCCCGAAAAAAGTGGATCCGTTCCGAAGTGGATCTCCTTCGCAGAATGAAGGACAAGACCGAGCAGATCGCAACCCTTGCTGTACCTGCCCGGGAGGCGCTCGCTTATGCGGAATCTCGTCCGAAATCAGCGGCAATGCAGAAAGCCGTACTTACGCTGCTATGCTCCGTAGGTGAGGCTTCTGTAAAGGAACTGTGTTATTTTACCGGTGCGAAGCCTGCAACCGTAAAGCGGCTGGCAGATCAGGGAATGGTTTCTCTTTCTCACAGAGAGACCCTCCGCTGCAGAGAGATCGTTCCTGCAAAGGTAGACGGTCCTGTTGTTTTGAACAGCGAGCAGCAAGCTGTGTATGACGGACTTTTGGTTCTTATGCACACCCAAAAGCCGGAGCTTGGACTTTTGCACGGTGTTACCGGCTCGGGCAAGACGGCTGTATATATCAGGTTGATACAGTCTTGCCTTGATATGGACAAACAGGCGATGCTTCTTGTTCCTGAAATTGCCCTTACGCCCCAGCTCCTGGGTCTGATGGCTGCGTATTTTGGCGATCAGGTGGCAATACTGCACAGCAGTCTCCCCGCCACAGAGCGGTATGATCAGTGGAAACGGATCCGGGACGGCAGTGCAACAGTCATTATCGGAACTCGCTCTGCTGTTTTTGCACCTTGTAAGGATCTGGGTCTGCTTATTCTTGATGAAGAGCAGGAGCATTCTTATAAATCTGAGAATTCGCCCAGATACGATGCCCGGGAGATCGCAATTTGGCGGGGAGCAAAGGAAAATGCCCTGGTCCTGTTTGGATCGGCAACCCCTTCGATCCACACGATGTACCAGGCAAAGAACGGTGTATATCATTATTATTGCCTTAAAAACCGCTATAACGGAAAGCCTTTGCCGAAGGTTGAGATCCTGGACATCCGTCACGAGCTGGAGCTTGGTAATGCGCTCTCTGTCAGTTATGCGCTGCAGGATGCCATCGGTGAAAATCGAAATCTTGGTAAACAGACGGTTCTCTTTTTGAACCGAAGAGGCAACAGCCGTGCATTGGTTTGTGTGGATTGCTGCGAAGCGCCGGAATGTCCACGGTGCAGTGAAAAGCTTACCTATCACAGCGCCAATGAGCGTCTTATGTGCCATTACTGCGGACATTCAGAGCGTGTCAGTACCCGCTGCCCCCGTTGCGGCGGCAGCTTGAAAAGGCTTGGCACCGGCACGCAAAAGGTGCAGGAAGAGCTGAAAGTTGTATTTCCTGATATGCAGGTGCTTCGGATGGATGCGGACACAGTCAGTGCCTCCAATACCCACGAGATGATCCTGAACCGATTCAGGGACGAGAAGATCCCTGTGCTTTTGGGAACTCAGATGGTAGCAAAGGGTCTGAATTTTCCGGATGTTACCCTCGTGGGTGTTCTGGATGCGGATATGAGTCTCTATACGGACAGCTACCTTGCATCGGAAAATACCTTTAATATGCTGACACAGGTCGTGGGAAGAGCCGGTCGCGGAGATACACCGGGGCGCGCTATGATCCAGACAGCAACACCTGAGCACAGTGTGATCAAGCTTGCTGCCGTACAGGATTATGACGGCTTCTACGATCTTGAGATCAAGCTGCGGGCGCTTCAGAAATACCCGCCCTTTGGGGATCTGGTCACTGTTACCTTTACCGGAGAGGACGAGGGACAGGTCCTTCGTGGCGCCGGGAAATTCAGTAGCAGCTTGTTATCCTGTCTGAGGCTGCCTGATTATTCTTACGCAGATTGTAACATACTTGGACCTGCGCCGTGCCCTGTTCCAAAGATCAACTATAATTTCAGATATCGTATAACCCTGCGTTGCCGAATGGACAAAGCCTTGCGGCAGCTGCTTGCACATATACTCCGTCAGTTCTCAAAGGATCGTGAAAACCGCGGTGTTTCCGCCTTTGTGGATGTGAACGGACTTGATTGAAGAGGAATAAGAATGGGACTTAGAAAAATTTTGACTGATGAAGATCCGGCATTGCATAAAACCTGTAAGCCGGTGGTAAATTTTGATAATAGACTTCATACACTTCTGGATGATATGCGTCAGACACTGATCGATTCCGGCGGTGTTGGACTGGCTGCTCCCCAGGTGGGTATTTTGCGACGGGTGGTTCTCGTGGATGTGGAGACAGAGATCCTGGAGCTGATCAACCCCACCCTTGTTGAGACCTCCGGTGAGCAGATCGGCGCAGAGGGGTGCCTGAGTGTGCCCGGTCGTTACGGACTTGTGAAAAGACCGAATTATGCCAAGGTCCGCGCACAGGACCGGAACGGCAATTGGTATGAGGCCGAGGGCGAAGAGCTGATCGCCCGTTGCTTCTGTCACGAGCTGGATCATTTGGACGGTATTATCTATACCGAGATAATGGATCGGTTCTTAACAGAAGAGGAACTACAATTTTCGGAGGAATAAGTATTGCGTGTCGTTTTTATGGGAACCCCGGATATAGCGGCTACCTGCCTGAAGGAGATCGTCTCCGGTGGATTCGAGGTCGTGGGTGTTTATACCCAACCTGACAGACCGAAAAACCGTGGTATGAAGCTTGTGTATTCTCCGGTCAAGGAGGTTGCACTTGAAAACGGTATTCCTGTTTTTCAGCCTGAAAATTTTAAAGATGCAGAAACGGTAAATGCATTGAAGGCTCTGGAGCCTGATGTGATCGCAGTGGTCGCCTACGGCAGGATCCTTCCCCAAAGCGTGCTGGACATTCCTCCTATGGGATGTATCAATATCCACGCAAGCGTCTTGCCTGCCTACCGCGGCTCTGCTCCCTATCAGTGGGCGGTGCTTGACGGTCTGACGGAAACGGGCGTTACGGCAATGTATTTGTGCCGCGAGATGGATGCCGGCGATATTATTGATGTTTCCAAAACACCCATCGGCGAAAATGAGACAGCAGGAGAGCTTTTGGACCGTCTGGCAATTCTTGGTGCAGCGCTTTTGCGTAAGACCCTTCTTTCCATTGAGAACGGAACTGCTGAGCGTATTCCTCAGGATGCCGGCAAGGCTACCTATGCGCCTATGCTGGACAAAACTATGTGTCCCATCGATTGGAGTAAAACTGCCCAAAAGATCCACGATCAGGTACGCGGCTTGAATCCCTGGCCTGTGGCGACTACAGAGATCGCCGGTAAACGGTTCAAAGTGTATGAGGCTGTGGCGATTCCTGAAAAGCATAATGCTGCACCGGGTACGGTGCTTGCCCTTACAAAGACAGGACTTAAGATCGCTTGTTGCGACGGAACTGTGGAGATACGGGTCCTTCAGGCAGAGGGTGGAAAGAGAATGAGCGCGCCGGATTACTTCCGCGGTCATCCTTTGGAGCTTTGATATGGGTGCCCGTGAAACTGCACTGTGTGCGCTGATCGCTTGCCGGAAGAATGGCGCGTGGTCCAATGGCATTTTAAAAGAATACTGTAAACGGGATGATCTGGATCCCCGTGAAGCGGGTCTTGCTTCCCGTCTGTGCTATGGTGTGCTGCAGAATAAAATGAAGCTGGATCATTATTTGAAGCAGCTTCTTACGGGAAAGCTTCGGGATCTGCATCCTGTGGTGCACGACATTCTTTTGCTTGGTCTGTATCAGCTTTATGAAATGGATAAGATCCCGGAATCCGCTGCAGTGAATGAATCCGTTGTCCTTACTAAGAAATACTGCCCCAAGCAAAGGAACGCTTCAGGACTTGTTAATGCAGTGCTTCGCAACGCAGCCCGTTCCCGTGGTCAGCTTAAAGAGCCTGTGGAATTGCCCGTCCTGTATTCACACCCTGAGGGACTTGTTGCGCTGCTGAAAAGCTATGTAGGGGATCACAAGCTGGAAAGTATGCTTAAGGCGAATAATGAGCCTACACCTACAGTTATTCAGCTGAACACAGCAAAAGCGACTGCACAGGAAATAAAGACCTGCATTGAAAAAGATGGAGTCACCGTAACGGAGCATCCCTGGCTTTCAGATTGCTTTGTTCTGGAAAACACCGGCAATGTGGAGCAGCTTGAGGCTTTTACCAAAGGCCTGTTTTATGTACAGGATGCGGCTGCCAGATTGAGTGTTCTTTGCGCCCGGATCCCCAAGGGTGCCAATGTTCTGGATTGCTGCGCCGCACCCGGGGGAAAGTCCTTTGCGGCTGCTGCTTCCGGTGCGGGGTCGGTGGTATCCTGTGACATTTACAGTCATAAGGTAGCCTTGATCGAAAACGGAGCAAAGCGGCTGGGGTTTGAAAACATCCACGCCGGTGTGCAGGACGCTTCTGCATTTTGCCCCGCTTGGGAAGGAAAAATGGATGTTGTGATCGCGGATGTGCCCTGCTCCGGTTACGGTATTATTCGCAAAAAGCCTGACATTCGTTATAAGGACCCGGACACAATGAAGGAGCTTCCTGCGTTGCAGCTTGCGATCCTGAAGAATCAAAGCCGGTATGTGAAGCCCGGTGGTATACTGATGTATTCAACCTGTACTCTTGTTCGCAGAGAGAATGAGGGTGTGGTGGAGAAATTCCTGAAAGCAAACGCTGATTTCAGTTTGGAACCTCTGGAGCTTCCGGATGTATTTCCCCGGAATCAAACAGGAATGCTGGCACTTGTGCCGGGAGAATATGACACGGACGGCTTTTTTATTTGCCGCCTGCGGAGAAAAGTATGAATATTAAGTCAATGACGATGGAGCAGATGTCCGCGCTTTTTCGTGAGCTTGGACAGCCTGCCTTTCGTGCAAAACAGGTATATACCTGGCTACATAAGGGTGTTCGCACCTATGACGAAATGACGAATCTGCCGAAGGCCCTGCGGGATAAGCTCAGCGAGCAGTACCCGATCCTTGCGCCGAAGGTGGTTCGCAGGCAGGAGTCCCAAAGGGATGGGACAATAAAGTATCTGTGGGAGCTTTCCGATGGGAACTGCGTGGAGACGGTGCTGATGCGTTACCGTTACGGCAATACCGTCTGCATCTCCACGGAGGTCGGCTGCCGTATGGGCTGTGTCTTTTGCGCCTCCACCCTCGGGGGTATCGTGAGAAGACTGGAGCCCTTCGAGATGCTGGATCAGGTTTTGTTCACACAGGTGGATTCCGGTCTGCCCGTTTCTCATATCGTATTGATGGGGATCGGTGAACCGCTTGATAACTTTGACAATGTAATGCAGTTTCTCGCCCTTGTGAACAGTCCTGAGGGTATGAATATCTCTATGCGCCACATCAGCTTGTCCACCTGCGGACTTGTTCCGGGGATCGATAAGCTTGCAGAACGGAAGCTGCAGCTGACGCTTTCTGTGTCGCTGCACGCACCGAATGATGAGATCCGAAATACCATTATGCCTGTGAATAAGGCGTATCCCACGGAAGAACTGTTAAATGCCTGCAGAAGATATTATGAAGCGACCAACAGACGCATATCTTTTGAGTATGCAATGATCGGCGGTGTGAATGATACACCGGAGGCGGCAAGGCTTCTGCTGAAACGGCTGAAGGGGCTGCCTGCCCATATGAATTTGATCCCACTGAATCGCGTGGAGGAGAGCCCCCTGAAGCCCAGTACAAGGGAAGCGGTTCAGCGCTTCCAGAAGATCCTGGAGGAGGGCGGCATACCTGCCACGGTGCGCCGCACCCTGGGCGGAGATATTGATGCTTCCTGCGGTCAGCTCCGGCGGAAGCATATAAAAGGCGAATAAACACTGCGAAAGGAGTGTTGCGTTATGAAATTTTGGGGTGTTACAGATCCCGGCTGCATCAGAACGCAGAATCAGGACGCATATCATGTTGAGGCACTGAATAAGAACACAATTCTGTGTGTAGTCTGTGACGGTATGGGCGGCGCAAAGTCCGGCAATGTTGCCAGTACCCTTGCGGTGGATGTGTTTTCCCAGGAGGTAAAGCACAGCTGGTCCTCGGATATGAGCCAGGAGAAGCTTGTTCAGATGCTGAAGGGCGCTGTGAAGCTTGCCAATTTTACTGTCTACGATCAGGCACAGCAGTTTGAGGAGTTTTCCGGTATGGGTACGACTATGGTAGCTGCGCTGATCCACGGAAAATATGCAACCATCATAAATGTCGGTGACAGCCGCTGCTACAGCATAAGACAAAACGGTGTCAAGCAGCTGACCAGTGATCACTCTGTGGTGCAGATGATGATCCAAAGAGGTGAGCTTACCCGGGAACAGGCAAAGAGCTACCCCGGTAAGAATCTGATCACCCGCGCCATAGGAACAGAAACGGTTGTGGAATGTGATGTCTTTACACGGAAGCTGGAAAGTGATGAATGCCTGCTCCTGTGTACTGACGGACTGTCCAATCTCGTTGATGAGCAGGAAATGCTGTTTGAAGTGGTTCACGGTGTCAATAAGCAGAGCAGCTGCGACAGATTGCTCGAGATCGCGAAGAATCGCGGAGCACCGGATAATGTTACCTGCGTTTTGATCCAGGTCTGATTCTGATAGGAAGGGAGTACGGATATGGATAAATATATAGGTCGTCTGCTTGACAATCGGTATGAGATCCTTGAGGTCATCGGTACCGGTGGTATGGCAGTTGTATATAAGGCTCGTTGCCACAGACTGAATCGTCTTGTGGCGATCAAGATCCTGAAAGATGATTACCTGGAAGATGAAGAATTTCGCCGCCGTTTCCACTCGGAGAGTCAGGCGGTTGCAATGCTCAGCCACCCCAATATTGTATCTATTTACGATGTGTCCCGGTCTGTTTCTGAGGATTACATCGTTATGGAGCTGATCGACGGTATTACGCTGAAGCAGTATATGGAAAAGAAGGGCGTGCTGAACTGGAAGGAGACCTTGCATTTTGCTATCCAGATCGCAAAGGCGCTGGAGCACGCTCACGGAAGAGGCATAGTCCACCGGGACATCAAGCCGCATAATGTTATGGTGCTGAAAAACGGCTCTGTTAAGGTAACAGACTTTGGCATTGCCCGTATGATGTCCAAGGGTAACACTCTTACGAAGGAAGCACTGGGTTCGGTACATTATATTTCTCCTGAGCAGGCCAAGGGCGGCAGAGTGGACAGAAGGTCCGATATTTACTCCCTTGGTGTTGTGATGTACGAGATGATGAGCGGAAGGCCTCCTTATGACGGAGAGTCACCCGTTGCCATTGCCATCAAGCATATCAACGGCGGCGCAGTGATGCCCTCTACCCTCAATCCCAATATTCCCGGCGGTCTGGAGCAGATCATAATGAAGGCAATGGGCCTTGAGCCTGCAAAGCGCTTTGATTCTGCCACCCAGATGCTGAAGGATATGGACGAATTCCGGAAGAATCCTGCGATCCTTTTTGATTATAATATACCGCCTACGGATGAGGTGACAAAATTCCACCACCCGCCCCTCGTTACAGATATACCGGAAAAGCCCACAACGGCTGAGCGTGTGGAGAGGAAGCAAAGCGGAGAAAAGGAAAATAAAAAGGATATTCCTGCAGTACCGCCCAAACGGAGAACAAACGGAGGTACGCCCGATGCCCCGCGCAGACGCACGGAAAGGAAACCGGACAAGAGCAGCAATGTGGTAACTGTTGCGATCATTTCCTGCTGCCTTGTTATGGTCGTTGCCCTTGTGATCTTTATGGTGGTGCTTCTTAACGGCGGTGTCTCCCGTCAGCCGGAGTTGGTAAAGGTCCCGAACCTTGTGGGAATGGATTATAACGATCTGCCGGAAATCGAGGATTTTGTTATTAAACTGGATGATAAGGTCCACGATAACGAGTATCCTGAGGGTCAGATCATTTCCCAGACACCTGAGGCATTTGATCAGGTGGAAAAAGGCAAAACGATCTATGTGGTTATAAGCCTTGGCAAAGCAGTCGAAGAGGTCTTTATGCCCAATCTTTTGGATTGGGAGCTGGCACAGGCAGAGGAAAGCCTTAAGAATCTCAGTCTGAATCTCAATATCGTTCCTGAGAAGGTATTTGACGATAAGATCGCTGAGGGCAGTGTTGTTAAGACAGATCCTGTGGCCAATACAGAGCTTCAGGTTGGTCAAAAGGTGACCCTTTATGTCTCAAAGGGTCCTGAGATCAAAACAGGCTTTATGCCGGATCTCGTTGGTGAGACGAAGGATAGAGCTGTCAGTATTCTCAAGGGGCAGAAGCTTGATCTTGACATTGTTGTGGAAGAGGAATTTGATTCTGTTGTACCTGTGGGAGATGTTGTGAAAACAGATCCTGAGAGTTCTTCTGAATTAAAGACCGGTCAAAAGGTTACGCTGTATGTCAGCAAGGGTCCGCAGCTTGCTAAAATGCCGGGAGTCGTAGGTATCGATGTTGATAAGGCGGTAAACCTCCTTATAAGCTCCGGCTTTAAGAACTATCAGATCGATCTTGTTACAAGCTACGAGGAGAAGGACAGGGTGGTAAAGCAGTCTGTTGAGGAAAACACTATGGCAGATGTTACGACCAATATCGTCCTTGAGGTCTCCAAAGGTACGGTCACAAAGGATATTGTGATCGATCTTCGGGGCAATGCGACTGCTGCTGATTGCCATGTTGTGATTCAGCGGGACGGAAAGACTGTGTTTGATGATACAGTAAAGCAGGGAACAGCGAATGTAACGCTGAAAGCCCAGGTCGGTGCCGGTCCTGTTGAGTATGTTGTGATGATCGGTGGCGACGGCTGGTCTGTGACGGAGACTTTTGATGCAAAAGGGTAAAGTAATTTCCGGTCGTATTGTCCGGTCACTCAGTGGCTTTTATGATGTAAAGACCGAAAATGGCATCGTTACCTGCCGTGGACGAGGATCGCTGCGCCGCACAGGGCAAAGTCCCCTTACCGGTGATATTGTGGAAATATCCGTGGAAAAGGGGAAGGGTATGGTGGAAAAGATCCTGCCCAGAAGAAACTGCTTTGTCCGTCCTGCGGTAGCCAATGTGGATGCTCTTGTGGTGTTTGCTGCAAATACAAATCCTGTTACAGAACCCTTTTTGATCGACCGCGTGGCTGCGATTGCAGGCGATCAGGATGTTCAGGTCTATATATGTGTCAACAAATGCGACATTGACCCTGCCTCAGAGCTTGTGCGGATCTATACAAATGCAGGCTTCCCGGTGATCCGTGCCAGTGCTGAGACTGGGGAGGGTGTAGATGAGCTCCGTACATTGCTTCGTGGAAAGCTGACTGCATTTACCGGGAATACCGGTGTTGGAAAGAGCAGTATGCTGAATGCTCTGTGTCCGTCCCTGGCACTGCCGGTTGGTGAGGTTTCTGAGAAGCTTGGAAGAGAAGTCGGAGGCCAAGCGGTCTTAGGAAGACAATCCAAGCCCACAACTCCTTGGGTCACCGAA
>JAZNZZ010000014.1:0-7474 GCA_045595205.1 Faecousia sp. | reverse complement strand
TGATATAGGTGTTTGCTTCCCCCTCGACTTGGGTGTATATCGTTCCCACATCTTCCTCGTTCTGGCGAATCTGCACCTTCTCTATTTTCTTGACTGTGTACTCCTCATAGGACAGACCGTTCTGGAAGTAATACAGTTGCTCCGCAATACCACGGTTATCCAGTACTACATTGCCGCCGGCGTCCTCCAAAACATCAAGAAGATCAGATATGATCTGCACCTTGCCGTCATCGGCAGTTGTGGTGATCTTCGCAGACTCAATGGACAGATCCCCGGATCGTGAACAGTCGACATCCACATCCGGAGGGATCTCCACCGCGCCGATAGAGAGATCTGAGACCGGCGTATACCACGCGAACTCCACATCTCCATCCGGAGTGGCTCTGCAGAATTTGCCGTTGATCTCACCGATCCACTGCATAAGCTGTCTGCCAGTAATGCCGTCTGCGGAGAACTTCTGGATCTGGTAATCGCCACGGGGGAGCTCATCATTGATTAGATTTAACTCCCCGCAAGCAAGACAAACCATTTGTGCAAACTCAAGTAGAGGATACGGCCAGCTCGGGAGCGCCGCAAGCCACTGGGTAAGATCCTTGTCCAGCCAGCTGATGCGGTCGTAGGCGGTAATGCTGAGTTTATTTGCACTGGACCGCGTCGGTTTTTCCAAGGTGAACAAGCCCACCTTCTGTCGCCAGCCGCTATCTTCCACTTTGGAGACCGCGATCTCATCCCCAGCAGCAATGGAAAGCGCGCCTTCCGGTGTGAGCAGCTGCGCCTCCACCATATTAGAGCAAGCGGAGCCCAGGGTTAGTTCCTGAGCTCCGTTTACGCATTCGGTTATCGTAGCGCTGATGATCGCGTTTTTTGTCCCCGTTCCCGAGAACAGCTCTGTGCCATCCGGCAGCACTATGAGTGTTCTTAGCATAGTGCCACCTCCTAGCACTCGATAATGTTGAACTTAAGGTTCTGATAAAGCCCCAGCCGCGCATTATGGTATGTAATGCTTTCGTTGGAGCAATAGGCTCTTGTTTCCACAAGGTAGCCATTCAGATCCCGGTAGGTGAAGGTAAACTCAGGCTTGCCGGCAAACAGCGACCGCATATACCGGTATTCTTCTGCCGTAAGCTTGGAATAATTGAAGCCCCAGGTTGCCACCCGCTCCCGTACTACGAGCCGGTGCATAATGCCGCTTTCGTCCCGCCCGGAATCGGAAGAATCGAGATCCGCAAAAGACAGGGACACATCCGCGTCCGGGACAAGCATAGGCTTGCCATTTATCTTGTAATCTTCAAGGAATTTCACAGCGCACCTCCTCGCATTACCGCCTGCTTCCGGCTGTATCTTGCCACGGCGTTGCCGATCACATCGTCTCCGATCTGGATGCCGAGCACTGCCTCCAGAATCTCCCGCTGTACGCCGACAGAAGCCTCAAAGCCGGCAAGGATCGCCTGCGTCTGGTCATTCATCACCAGCGCCACCGCTTCCTGGATGGTGGAAAGAGGAGCTTCGATGTTGGTGCCGTGCTTCTGGTCGCCGAGGACTGCCATAAAGGGCTTGTTTTGGGGAAGTACCGCACCCTTAGCGAGGTGCGGAATTTGCGGTGTCGTTACCTTCCAGGACGGAATTACAAAAGACGCCTGTGCGCCATTAAGCGCACTCATCGCCGCTTTTGCCGCCACAGAGCCGGCCGCTGCAATCGACTTAACCGAGCCGTATATTCCATCAGCAAAGCTACCTCCAAAGCTTTTTCCAATGTCTGCCGCATTTCTGCTGAAGCTTTGCCAGATTGAGAAGGTTTCCTCATATGCCGTCTCCGCCGAATCAGCTTGTCCTCTATAAGCATCCAGCACCGCATCCGTTTGATCCTCTGCAGCTTTTACAACATCCGCTGTCATATTTTCGATGCCGATAGCGGGGCCAATGCCTATGTCTTCGCCAAGGTCTATGGTTTTTCTGGACGGAGAATGTGAGTCGGCCTCTTTACGGAACGCACCCATAATGCTTTTGATTAAGCCTTTTGCCTTATCCATCAGGCTTTCTCGTTTACTTTCCATGCCCTGGCTAAGGCCGTCGCCCATATCCTCGCCTACTTTTTGTGAGTCCGCATATGCGTTTGAAAATGCATTCAAGGCAGCGGAGTATCCCTCTTCCGCTTCGTCAATCATCCCCTCAGTATATCCCGCAACACCATACTCAAACTTTTCCTTGGTGCGTCTGGCCTCTCTCTCCGCCTCCATACATTCGAATGCGAGGGCATCGAGCACCTTAGCTGTCTCTGCATCTACCGCTTTTGCATAATTGCCGAATGTATCCGCTTTTCGGCCCAGGATTTCTACCGCTTCCTCATAGTTGCCCGACAAAGAGGCTGCCATAGCATCCTCATAGTTGATAATCGTATTGGAATAATTCTGGTATGCAAGACTAGCCTTTTTCCACTCTTCCTTTTTTGTTGCTACAGCGTCTCTCTCAGCCCGTAATTCATCCTGAATGCGGCCCAGCTGGGAAGTATATATCGCCTCCGCAGCAAAGTTCCCTAAATCTCTTGATAAGTTGATCTGCATCTCTAGGCGTTCTATCTCGGAAGCATACTTTTTTTCTTTTTCCATAAGGCTGTCTTGCTGGGCACTGTAATCGCGTTCCTTGAGTATCAGGTTATCATACGCAGCATCCTTTTCCATAATTGCCTTCGTAAAATCACCCTCGGAAGCCTGCAGAAGTAATTGGGCCTTTTTGCTCTCGATTGCCTTATCGATGCTATCCTTCAAAGTGTCGTATCTCTGAATGGTGCCCTCGACCAACCTCCACTCCTCGCCAGTCGCTTTGCTGAGCTCACCAAGGATAAACTTGACCCGGCCTTCGTCTTTTTCCTGCACGCGACCATTGGCGTCAGCAAGACCTTGTAGCTCTCCCGCCAATTCGTGCACATAGTCCATTTGTTTGATAATGCCATCTTTGGATTTTTCTGTGGCATCCTGCTGATCTCGGAAGCTTTGTGCAGCCAGATCCGCTGCCGCCATAAACTCCCGCTCCGCCTCTGTCAAAATATCCAATGACGGCTCTATCTGGTTCTCGCACAGAAGCAGTATCCCGTCGGTGATAAGGCCTCCGGCAAGACCAATCAGCGCACCTATGCCAGCTGTAATAGGTCCTCCCAATGAACCCACTATCGCGCCGATGCCCGCACCTGCGGCCGTAGAGCCTGCCGCAATCAGCGCGCCGTTGATCCAGTTAAGACCATTCATACAGGCATCATAAATTCCTGTGATATATGCCGGTATACCCGCAACAATCGCGCCTACCGCCCCACCCAGGACGCCTTTTCCAAAGAACTTGCCGATCATCGCACCACCGGAAGCAATCATTGCACCGCCGCCCAAAATGTCAAGGATACTGTTTTCGTTGAGACCGTTCTTCACAGCATCTACGATTCCCTTTGTCTCAAGCGCTATGCCGGTAATTGCTAATGTGATTCCGATCACCAAGCCCGCCTTCTTGCCAAGTTGCTTTAGCTGCGTTTTTAGCGACTTTACTTTTTTCTCCGAAGTTAGCAGATCCGCAATAAAGTTGCCCAGTTTGAATCCAACAAGCCCCGCGGCTGCCACGCCGATGTATTTCGCAATTTCCTTGAACTCATCCTTGATCTTCTCCAGCTCACTGGTGTCCCATTCACCTATTGCAAAGTCAGGTTTCACGGCATCGGAGCTGCCGGATGTACCGGAGGATTCTTCCTTGTTCTGCAGGACATTCAGCTCATCAAAGCCCGCGAGAGTCTTCCCCGCCTTCTTGGCAGTCTTTTCCACCTCTTCGAGTGCGTTTACTTCCTCATACAACCCTTTGGCGGCTTCGGCACTTGCCTCAACGGTCGTCCCGGTAATCGAAGCAAAAAACTCCGCCACCGCCAATGTTGCGCCGGTCAGTAAACGAATCAAATAAATCACCGCAGGTGCCACCGCATTATAGATCGGTTGAAACGCAGTTAACAAGGCACCCTTCAGTCTGGAAATCTCGGTCGTGAATGCCTCATTCGTTTTCAGTGTCTTGCTCATATACGAGGTGAACTCGCGAAGTCCGGCGCTGATGCCGTTAAAGAGCAAAGCACCCAGGGCAATGCTTTTCAATCGGGATGTGAAGGAATCTACCGCCTTGCCCATGGCGCCAAATTCCTTTTTACTGCTCGATGCGTTTTTGCGCATCTGCTTCGTTTCCTTCTCCGCGGCATCCAGTTTCTTCTCTAATCCAGATACTATTGACTTCTGGGCCGCCATTTCCTTGTTGGCCTGGTCGATCTTGCTGTTATAGCCATCCACCTTGTCATTGACCGCGTCCCACTGCTTTTGCAGCGCATCCACTTTTGCCTGTTGCTGGGCAACATCCGCATCAATTTGAGGTTTTTGTGCGTAGGCATCTATGTAAGCCCCTGCATCTCCATCACCGGCAAGAACGGCACCTACCGCCTGCTGCTGGGTCTGAAGCGCTGCGAGTTTTGCTTTTGCTTCATCCAGTTCAACGCCCAACCGCTCAGCCTGCTCCACCAACGGCATTTTCGCAGATTCAGCCTTCTGGATCTGCTTCTGATATTGCTCCACCTTCCTTGTGGCCGCATCAATATCTTTCTTGATTTTTGCGCAGGCTTGACTGACCGGCTTAGACATTGCTCCGGAGATTGCCTTTGAAATGTCATTGAGGACTTTCTTCAAGCCACCAAACTCACCAGAGATCTCCTTCACATCTTTTTCTACACCGCTGTTATCAATAGCCGTGCTGATCGTTACTTTGCCATCATATTTACGCCCCATACTTCCACCTCCCGGCAGTTATTCTCCAAGCAGCTTTTTCAGCCGCTCCTGTTCTGCCAGATCCTCGGCAGAGTATTTTTTCTTGAGATCAACTCTGGATTTATTCTCCCTGTAGAATTCCTGCTCCCAGTCCAACAGTTTTTTACCCCGACGCAGCTTATCCCGGATCGATACCAGGGTAGACAGCTGCCCTTCACCAATCGCCTGGAAATAAGACAAAAATGTCCACCAGTGCAAATACGGTAAGCTGCGGATTTCTCTGCCCGCAACCTTGTTCACATCCGCAACGATTGCCTTCGCATCCTGCTCCCAGTCCAACAGTGTCGGACCAGGTTTTCCATCCTTTTCCCCGCAGATAAGGAACGCTGCCAGGTACTCCATCGCTTCCTGTTGGTCTTTCGCCGGTATGTCCCCTTCAAAAAAGAGGGCTACCGCAATCTGCCAGCGCAAGTACACCGGTGTGTCAGGGTCATTCAGATAACCCATTATCTCGAGAATGTCCCTGTAATCTGTGTGCAGTTCATATTCCGTACCGCCAATCAGAGCGGTTTCAGGCAGTGCCCAGGGCGTCATTTCTGCGCCCGGCGCTGTGCCCGGTTCTTATTGGCTTGCCGGACCGCTTCGCCAACCTTCTGCTCGGCACATCTTTTTGCTCCCTGCTCGATCACCGGCAGCAATGCTTGCATAAAGTTGGTCACTACACGCTCTCCGTTGACCGCTACAGCCAGCAGATTCACCCCGCCCAGCAGTTTGTCAAAGTCATTACCCGAGCCAAACACTTGCCCCAGCAATTCCTTGACCTGTTTATCTGCCTCCCGCATAAAACGGATGGCTGCCTCACCATCGTTTTCGCCGTTCTGGATGCTCTCTCCTTTTGCGACCAGATCTTGCTCGATCTGCTTGATCTGCTCCGCTGCGTCAAAGAAACGCGCATATACATTCGGGTCGCTGGGGTTGAACCGCAGGACACCGTTATCGTTGATTTGATATTCTTTTACGCCACTGTCGAAAATAATCTTTTCCATAATAGCCTCCATATAGAGTTATCCCGCCCCAGTTCAATTGGGGCGGGATTTCTTTTATTATTCTGCGGGGGTAAAGGTCTTTGTGGCCACATTGAATGTGCCCTTGGTGCGAACACCGGTAAAATGCAGAGTGAAGGGAATCTGATAGCCGGTGGTGTCGCCACCGTAGGAAGTGACCTCGATATAAGCCTCTTCCTTGATTGCGGGATAAGCGCCGCCTTCGGCTTCATCCCACAGCTTGACCTCGACCACATCAGTCTTCAGATCATCCAGCACAAGCTGGTTGTCGATGATGTCCTGCAGTCGGGTGAACAGCGGGGAGTCCTTCTCTGCGTAGTAGGGCTCGATAGAGCCGGTCTTCTCGTAGCTGGAGATCAGGATGGAGGTTTCACCCAGAATATTCTTCTTGGTGTCGACCTGCGCTGCCATCTCAGCTCTGTACTCCTCCAGATCCTTTCCAAGGCGCTCATAAACAGCCTCGCCGGTCTTAGCGGTGTTGACGTAGTGCGCCAGGTACTTGCGTTCAATTTTTGCCATAGTTAATTCTCCTTATAAATTTTTGTAAAGTTTATTGACAGCTGTACGGCGTACAACCCTGTTCCTTCCTCGTCTGACGAATCGACCTTGCCATTTTGAGCTCGTATCGACTCTGTCTGCGGATCGTCCCCAAAGGTCGGAGCCAACCTCCGTATACTCTGCTCCTGTATCCATTTCTGGAGATCCAGAAGCCAATCCGCGTTATCAGTTGCCCCCACATCATCCTCCGGGGATTTAGCAAGAACAAAGTAAAGCACAAAGTTATACTGATTCTCCACGGTCACATTGCCCAGTATGTCTTCCGTTCGTGATACTTCTACCAGACCAGAAGGATCAATACTTCCGTTATTCGGTTCGGCTGAGTAATAATCCACACCCAAACCTTGAATCCTGTCTATTTGAGGGTAAGACAGCAACCACTTACGCACCTTTTCAAGATCAGACACGGATCATCTCCTCCTTTCGATATAACGTTGGGCGTCTGCCGCCATAGCCTTGCCCTCATTGGTAGAAACAGCAATATCCCATCTTGGACCCGCCTGCGGATTCTTTTTGGTATAGACCAGATTGCGGCTTGTTGCCACCTTCTTTGGTTCACCTCTGCGGGAACGCCAACCTTCCGGTGTCATAAATCCCGGAGTGCCCGATCTAACACCTACCATAACCTTGCCGCGAAAAAGATACTGTCCTTCCGGGGCATCCGTTACGATCTCCGGAGTGTTGATCGCAGTCTGCACGATCGTCTCCTTAATCAGCATTCCGGTTAAACGTGGCATATACTTAACAATCCGCCGCAGCACATTAGCTGTATGGAACTGCTGTACATCACCTGTCTTGTGCAGTCCCTTATCTCTAAGGACCTGCTCAATTTTGTTCATTTCCAGGTACGCAACTGTACCGCTTGGTAGACGATAGATTCGCTTTTTGCTCATCCGCCTGCCTCCGTGTGTACAATCGCGCCGTTCCACTTCTTGGGATCTGCATAGCTGACCACTACCAGCCCGGGCACCTTTGCCGGGATAAAAGCCGCCCAGTCCTCTCTGGTGGCGATTTCCGGTCCGATACCATCGTATACCTTATCGCCAACAAAAACGCTCTGCACAGCCCCGGGAATGA
>JAZNZZ010000013.1:0-4047 GCA_045595205.1 Faecousia sp. | reverse complement strand
TACCGTTGTGATGAATGACGGTATTCTCTACGGCGGCAAGGCTACCGGCAAGGGTGGCAACCTGTATTCCGGCTCCACCAGTGCCACCCAGACCATTAACGGTGGCTGGATCACCGGCGGTACTGCCGGGGAGTGGGGCGGCAACGCTTACATCAATAACGGCAAATTCTATCTGTACGGCGGCACAGTATCTGCCGGTACTGCCACCTGGGGCGGCGGCAACCTGTACCTCAATGCCGGTTTCCATTCTGTGGATGCCACTGCCGGTACGGTGGCTAAGAAGTATTCCGGCAATATCTGTGTCATCGGTGCAAAGGACGGAGCGGATCTTGTGATCAAAGATGGCCGTGCCAACACTGTTACCAATTCCTACTCCTACTCCGGTGTAGGCGGCAACCTGGAGCTGTTTGGTGACATTCAGCTGGGTAAGGTCACTGTTTCCGGCGGCTACGGTGCCCGCGGCTACGGCGAAGATGTGTTCATCGGCAAGACCGGTGCCACCAATACCCCCAAGCTGACCGTCACCGAGGACTTTACCGGTGATGTGTCCGTATACTTTGGAGATTCCAACAACACCAACGCCCTGACCGCCTACACGGTGGACACCTACGGCGCACCCATTTACGATCTCTTTACCGCAGAGGGCGTCCTGAACGGCACGGTGCGGATGGAAAATCTGGAGGGCCAGCCTGTGCTGTTCCCCAATGCTGAGGGCTTACTGATGCCCGGCACTGCTGCCAATGCAGACATTCACGGAAGCCTTTCCTGGTTTGCCGATGCACAGGGGGCGCTGGATGGCAATGTCCCCGGACAGTATGTAAAGCTTTACGGGGAAAGCAATACCCTGAACCTCACCAAGGATGCCGTGGTAGACCTGAACGGCAATGCCCTGGGGGTCAGCGGCAGCGGCAAGCTCTACGGCTTTGACAGCTCCAACGACGATTATGACGGCTATGGCATCGTGACCGGTGAGGTCGATGCAGCGCCCTGGTACACAGCGCCCACCGGCGGTCTGTATGTAACAGTGACCGACGAGAGCGGCACCTCCTTCCACCGTCTGGATATGGTTTTGACCAACATTTCCCTGCGTCCCTCCGCTGCAGGTATTTACTACACCGCACAGTGGAGCTGTGACGAGGTGCTGGCACCTCAGATCGATAACTACGGTATGGCTGTCAGCGTGCAGGATATGCCCGGTGCAGACTTTGCAAAGGATGCTGATACCCTGTACACCGTCTCCTCCAATCTCACCGCCGGTGCAGCCAATACGGGCGTACTGGTAGAAAATATCGTTGCTGCGGATGGGAATAACGCTACGCGGGGCGCAATGCCTGTGTATGCAACCACCTATGCCGCTTTGGCAGACGGCACTGTGCTTTTGGGTGACAGCGCAAGCTACTCCCTGCAGCAGCTGATGGAAAGCATCGACCGGATCTGGCCTCAGCTCAGCGACACACAGAAGGAGGGGGTCAAGACCCTGTACAAGCAGGATCCCGACACCTTCCGCAGCTGGAAGCTCTATAACATCACCGCGGATATTTACGGCACTGCTTCCCAGCGTCCTCTGAAGATTTTGACCCTGGGGCACTCTCTGGCAGTGGACAGCGGTCATATGATCAACCTGGTGGCAGGTGCTGAGGGCTACAGCGAGGAAATGCTCATCGGTACGCTCTATCACTCCGGCTGTCCTCTGTATCGCCATGTGGACAATCTGGAGGGTGACCGCATCGACTATCAGCTGTATATCAGCAGCTCCAAGACCCCGGATCAGCCTCCTGTGATCCTGGATGACTTTACGATGAAGGATGCCATCGTCTATGACGATTGGGACATTATCGTGATGCAGGCAGGTGTGTTTGAACTGGCAGAGGCTGCCACCTTTACCAACGGTGACATTCAGACGATTCAAAATTATGTAAACCAACACAAGACCAACCCCAATGCCATTTTCGCCTGGCATACCCCCTGGGCCTTTGCAACGGAAGTGGAGCTGCAGACCTCCTATGAGACCCAAACCGGCAAAACCGAGGAAAACAACACCTACAAAAACGGCTACAAGGCATTTAACAACGATCGCATTGCCCTGTATGAGGCATTCCAGCAGCAGGTGGAGGATCACATTCTGCCGGATGACAGCTTTGTGTATCTGATCCCCTCCGGCACGGCCTTTGAAAACGCAATGTCCAGCTACCTGACGGAATTTGATCTCCACCGTGACTATGCCCACGCGACGGATCTGGGCCGTGTGATCTCCTCCTACACCTGGTACTGCACCCTGGCAGGCATCGATGAACTGGATGAGGTGAAGCTGGATGCCATCCCCAAGGCATTTTTGAAGTCCACCGAAGACAAGACCCAGGACCGTGTACTGACCTACGCAGAAAAGAAGGTGATCCTGGAGGCGGTGAACAATGCCCTTCAAAACCCCACCACCCTGACACAGTCGCAGTATACAGAAGAGCCTGTCAATTACATCGTGGAGCAGCCGATGAAGACCCGTCCCTCCTATGCGCTGTCTGCAAATGCCACCACGGAGGAAATGCGGCAGACCGCTGTCCGGGCAATGACGGATATGCTGTCCATCCAGTGGAGCGCGGATACGGAAATCAACTACAATAAGACAGGCGCGGTGAGCCAAAAGGACTACCACTACGATGCAGATACCACCTACTGCGGTCTGCCCTATGCCGACGGTCAGACCAACCTTTATGTGTGGCTGGAGCATTATGATCCTCAAACCGGGCGGCTGAAGCTGGAAGGTGACGGACAGTGGCTCAATGCCAATCTGGGCAACACCTGTGCAGGCAGCCTGATGTGGGCGTGGAGCACCGTGTGTGACTCCCTCACCGGCAGCTTTATCAACACCAATATGGTGTATAAGTACGGCTGCATTCCTGTAGGCGACTATACCTTTGAGGGTCTGACCACCATCAATTCCTACTACGACTACGGCACCGATCAGATCTGTACCGACAACGGGGAGCAGGTGATCCTGGAGTCCTATGCCAAGATGCTCCCTGCAGATGCTGTGACCTCGTCTACCCAGGAGCACGCGATGATGATCTACACCACTCCTGTGGTGGTGCGAAATGCTGACGGCACCATTGACAGTGAAAAGAGCTATGTGTACATTCAGGATCAGGCCGCCGGTACCAGCGCCACGGAAAGCAAATTCTATGAGGTGGTGGGCGAGGACGGCAAGACCTATTTGTACACCGGCCGTGTCAATAAAAAGTTCACCTTCAAGCAGCTGTTCAGCTTGAACTACATCCCCGTGACCACCGTGGAATTTGCCGGCAGCGATCCCTATGCACAGGCAGCTGTGTCCTTTTCCGGCGAATGTACCTCTGTGGAGGAGCTGCTCTCCGGCAGGGTGCAGAGCAACTATCCTATGAGTCTGCTGAAAATCAAGGCAACGGACAGCAGCGGTAAAACCGTTACCCTGCACACCGAGTATTTCCACCGGGCAGATGTGAAGTCCGGCAAGGCAAGAAGCTACAGCGTTCCTGCCGATGCCCTTGCAGATGCCTTGGAGGCACTGGACTTTGGCGATTACACCGTCACTGTGGAGGTCACAGCCCCCAACGGCGAAGTGTTCACCCCCGTGACCTTTACCCACACAAAATAAACCCAATTATTTGCGGCACGCTGCCCCCGGCGTGCCGCAAATTCGTATTTATCGTTCAGTCGCGTAGGGAACGGATTTATCCGTTCCGCGTGATTTGCGTAGCAAATCACCATTGCCTGCGGCAATGCGGAATGCATAAATGCATTCCCTACAGCGCGATAAATCGGAAATTTGAAACACCGAGCGTTTTTTTGGGCGTTTTATTCCGCACCGTGCACGAGTTGGGGTGAAGCGCCCTTGCACTTCAAATTGCCGTTTGAAAATGATTGATTTTTTTCTGTTTGTTTATTATAATGTATCTGTGAAATTATTTTATCAATTTCAAGGAGGATAAAAGCTATGAAAAAGCGACTTTTTGCGCTGCTTCTTGTGCTTGCAAGTCGGATCGTAGCCATGTCGTTCTGTGAGCCAAGGAGTTG
>JAZNZZ010000012.1:0-4252 GCA_045595205.1 Faecousia sp. | reverse complement strand
CCTGAAATCAAGAAAGATGTCACAATGTATGATGCTCTGCGGTTTGATTACTGGGACATCATCGTTATGATGGGTAACCCCTGGGAGGTTGCGGTGGATGCTTCCTTCACCAATGGCAATGTGCAGAAGATCCAAGAGTATGTCAACGAAAACAAATTCAATCCCAATGCGATCTATGTCTGGCATATGCCCTGGGCGCTGCCTGCGGATGAGGTGCTTTTGAAAAAGTATCCCTATGATCCTAACCCCCACTATAATAACTATCTGAAATACAATATGGATAAGTCTGCCCATTATGAGGCACAGGTTGGCTGCGTGGAGCGCCACATCCTCACCGATGAGACCTTCAAGTTCGTGATCCCCACCGGCACCACCATTCAAAATGCCTGGTCCAGCTATCTGGAAGAGAAGGATCTGCACCGCGACTATGCCCACGCTTCCGACCTGGGGCGTGTTATGGCTGCTTATACCTGGTACTGTATGCTTTTGGGCATTGACCGCCTGAATGCGATCAAGCTGGATGTCATTCCCAAGCAGTTCCTGAAATCCACGGAAGACAAGACGCAGGACAGAGTGCTCACCGATATGGAAAAGGCGGTCATTCTGGAGTCGGTGAACAACGCCCTCAGAAGCCCCATGAAAATGACCCAGTCCCGGTACACAGAAGCTCCCCAATAAAATCAAGCGCACTGCAAAATGAAACAATAGACAAAACACCCACCGATGTAGTACATTGGTGGGTGTTACATTTTGGAGAGAATTTTCGTCTTATAGAGTGAAGGGCCCTTTGGAAAGGAGATCGGTATGACAGACGAAAGAATCATAGAGCTGTTTTTTGACCGGGATGAGCAGGCGATCCGGGAGTGCATGGCACTGTACGGCAGCTATTGCCATACAGTTGCCGCCAATATTCTGGATACCCCCGGGGACGCGGAGGAGGCGGTGGCAGATGCGTGGATGGATGCCTGGAATGCCATTCCGCCCCAAAAGCCTCAGTATCTGCGGCTGTTTCTGGGGAGACTGACCAGAAACCGTGCCATCACCATCCTGCGAAGAAACAGTGCTTACCGACGGGGCGGCGATGCCCGGACCTTAGCACTGGAGGAGCTGCAGGATGTGGCAGGGAGCGGCTCGCCGGAGGAGGCGCTGGATATGAAGCGGTTATCCGGGGACATATCTGCATTTTTGAAAACAGAGCCGAAGCAGCGCCGCATCGCATTTGTCCGCCGATATTTTTATCTGGAGGATGTTTCTGATATTGCAGAGAAGTTACATTTGAAGGATGCCAATGTGCGGATGATGCTCAGCCGCACACGGCAGAGACTGAAACTATATTTGAAACAGGAGGGCTATGACCTATGAAAAACGAGCAGTTGATGGATGCCATAGGCGGCATTGATGAAGCGATTCTGGCAGAAGCGGAAGCACCGGTCAAAAAGGGGAGAAGGCTGCTCCACCGGGCTTTGATCGCCGCAGCGGTGATCGGCGTTTTGTCTGTGACTGCGGCAGCTGCCTCCGGCCTTTTGTCCAAACCCATCCGAAACAGTGAGATCGTCACCGGAGAGACGGTTTTTCCCTTCTATATGGATGCAGAGGGCAACATCGTCCCGGAGGGTGAGGGCGGTCTGAAGGTCACGATGGAGGTGGAAGTGAATCCGGATGCCCCGGATTGGATCGAAAAGCTGTATGTGCTGGAGCCCGGGGAAGGGTGGATCTATGACGGCGGCGGCAGCAGCGGAAGCCGGTATTATTTTTCTACGATGGAGACTGCCTGGCGGCAGGAGGGAAAGCCCGGTGCGCTGCGGCTGGAACAAAGCGTGATCGAGTTCTATGAGAACGGTGTCTACGGTGAAAACTGCGCGGACACCTTGCCGGGGCTCAGCGAAAAGGACGGTGTCACTGCAAAGACGATGATCATCGGCGGTCTTGAGGTGCTCCGGGTCTCCATTCCCGAGCTTCCCAACTATACCGGCACAAAATACTGCACCGGCGGCGAGACCCGGCTGTACTGGACCGACGGTGACTATATGCTCCATCTGGACTATCCCTACTGGGTCACCGATGCACAGGCAGAGGCAATGCTGGAATCCATCACCCTGAAGGACTATGCCGCCCCTGTTCCTGAGGATTACGGGAGGATCAACCCCCAGGCGATCGCACAGCGGCTGCCGGACCTTTCTCTTAGTAAGGAGAACGGCACTACCTGCGCCAATAATATTATGGGACTTGGCTATGCTGCCTACGGGGACGGCTGCATTTATCTGGCAGGTGTTGAAAAAACCATTTACCGCTACGACCTTGCCACCGGCGAGCTGGAAGAAATGCTGTTTGCCAATGAGCGGACCGTTGCAGGTCACCTGCTGGTCACAGATCAGTATGTTCTCTATACCGATGTGTGGTCTGATCTTTATGCAATGAAAAAGGACGGAAGCACGGAAGAACCGGTATTCCAGGGCATCGGCAGTGCGGCGCTTTATGCAGAAGGCACGACCCTGTACACCAATCAGGGCATTCTGGACCTGGAGACAGGGAATATCCAAAATTGGCCCGAAGGTGTCCACAGCTACTGTGTGGATGAAAACTACATTTATGCTGTGCGGGAGGGTGGCAAGAAGGTATTCCTCCGTGCACCCAAGGGAACTATGGATTTTGAGGAGATCGAGATCGGCTTCTATCCCATCAAGATCCTTGCCCACGGTGAGGACCTGTATATGGCAGAGGGCATTGCGAAAAAATGGAATGTGATCCGCTATCGGAACGGCGAGGAGGAGCGCTTGCCGGTGATCGCTGTTGAGTATCAGATCCTGGGCGACAAGCTGATCTACCGGGACGAAAACAGCGGTGGCCGTGTGCTCAGAAGCTATGACCTGAATACCGGGGTGACTGAGACCCTGTGTGAAAAGATCGTCACCTTCTCCATTCTGGAGGAGCGCTACATCAGCGTATTCTGCGCCGAGCAGCAGGATGCCTGGTACACCCTCATCGATACCCACACCGGCACCACCACCCGCATCGACCTCCCAACCAACGGATGATCAAATTTCAATTTGGCGCTCCGAATACTGTGTCATTCTGAGGACCCTGAGCGTAGTCGAAGGGGACGAAGAATCCCCACCCATAATTCGTTCCATTTAAGATGGGGATTCTTCGCTTTGCTCAGAATGACAGGTAGATAAATTGAAATATCCAAAACAAAAAAGGTGCTGCCTTGGGCGGACTCACATAGGGATTTACACGGTTTTGAATGAATCTTTTCCTCCACAACCGCCCCCGTCTCCCTTGGAATACATCCAGTATTCACGCGGTCACCGGTGGCTGCTGTGAAGAAAAATCTTCTATTCAAAACTGCGAAGCACTCCAAAACGAGAGATTTTTTCACAAGACAAGATAAAATTCCACGGCAAGGCTGACGCCTGCCGTGGAATTTTGTTGCAGTATTTGGGGAAAAAGATCCGATTTGGAGCGTATAAATCCCTATGTGAGGCCGCCCTTTGCCACCCGGTTTGTTTTTAGATACCCTCAATGCGCATGTCGTAAAACCGGCAGGGACCTTCGCAACCGGTGATGCCAAGGTGGAAGCTGTCGTAGATCTCATTGCAGTAGATAGACACCTTCTTATCATCCAGGGTGACATTGAAATGATCCTTCAGGATCTCTACAGAGAAATCGTGCGGCACACTTTTCTCTACAGGAATTTGCAAACGCAGCAGATTCTGAATTTTTACCTCGCCGTTCTCATCGGTCCAAAGATTCCAGATATTGATCCCGTTGGTCCACAGCACCACCTCCAGATAATCCCCATAGAACAGCTTCCCGTCCTTTTCTATCAGCTTCTTCGGCAGGACGATCAGCGGCGCAGCCAGATCCTCAAAGGCGCAGCCGCCGATGACCACGCAATCGCTTTCGTCCTCGGAGTCTACGAAAATATCCACGGTGACGGTATGAAGCACGCAGGATGCGGTCAGAATACACATCTCACCCGGGAAATAACGGGCTAAGGTGACCTCCTTGCCGTCCTCGGAGAGCATATACATTCTGAGACTTCCGCTTCTGACGAGAATGATTCCCGTGCAGTTGTTGCCGTCGTGTATGTTCAAGCCTTTTTTGAAGCTGACTATCTGCGCGCTGCGGCAAAAGGTCTCCTTGTCGTAGTCGCTCATGCTTTTCCAGAAGGGAAATACACCCCTCAGAAGTCCCTGAAGCTCTTGATTTTCCATTTTAATCTCCATTCCGCCGCTATGCGGGAACCCCA
>JAZNZZ010000011.1:0-2434 GCA_045595205.1 Faecousia sp. | reverse complement strand
TAAACTGGGATTTATACTCTGGCGTGGCCCCGGCGGCAGATGGTATCCACCACGGAGTCCACATATTTCCGGCATTCCTCCCCGGTGGCTGCCTCCACCATCACACGGATCACAGGCTCTGTGCCGGATTCCCGGACCAGGATCCTGCCGGTATCACCCAAAGCATCCGCAACCGCCTGGACTGCCAGCTGCACCTCCGGGTCATTCTGGGCTGCCGGCTTATCTACCACGCGGACATTTTTCAGCACCTGGGGGTAGATCTTCAGCTCCCGGCTCAGCTCGCCCAGCTTCTTCTTTTTCGCCATCATCACTTCCATCAGCTTCAGGCTGGTGAGAATGCCGTCGCCGGTGGTGGCGTACTTGGAAATGATAATATGACCGCTCTGCTCACCGCCCAGGCGGCAGCCGTTCTGCGCCATATATTCATAAACATACTTGTCGCCCACCTTGGTCTTGGCATAGGAGATATTCTCCCGGTCAAAGGCTTTATAAAGACCGAAGTTGGACATCACCGTGGTGACCACCGTATTGTTGTCCAGCTGACCGCGCTCCTTCATATACATACCCAGAATATACAGGATATGGTCACCGGTGATCACGCTGCCGTTTTCATCCACGCACAGGCAGCGGTCCGCGTCGCCGTCATAGGCAAAGCCTACATCCAGCTCATTCTCCAGCACGAATTTCTGCAGGTTCTCAATGTGGGTAGAGCCTGCTTTTTCATTGATGTTGGTGCCGTCGGGTTCTGCATTCATCACAAAGGTCTTGGCACCCAACGCGTCAAACACGCTTTTTGCAATGTTCCACGCAGAGCCGTTGGCACAGTCCAGACCCACCTTGACACCCTTAAAGGAGTACATTCCAAGGCTAATCAGGTAACCGATGTAGCGGTTTCTGCCGGAGATATAGTCCACAGTCCTGCCGATGGCCGCCTGCTTTGCAAAGGGGATCTCCGGCAGCTTCACACCGAACATCTCCAGCTCTCCGTCCAGATACGCCTCCACCAGAGCGATGGTCTGTTCATCCATCTTTTCCCCCATACGGTTCAGCAGCTTGATGCCGTTGTCGTAGAAGGGATTATGGCTGGCAGAGATCATCACGCCGCAGTCGAATTCATCCATCCGTGTCACATAGGCAACGGAGGGCGTGGTGGTGACATGGAGCAGGTAAGCATCTGCGCCGGAGGCGGTGATGCCTGCTGCCAGAGCATATTCAAACATATAGGAGGACCGGCGGGTATCCTTACCGATGACGATCCGCGCCTCTTCCTTACTGCCGCTGTTTTTCTTTAATTCTGTATAGTACCAGCCAAGGAAGCGCCCTACCTTGTAGGCGTGGTCTGCAGTCAGATCCACATTGGCCTCCCCGCGAAAGCCGTCAGTTCCGAAATATTTACCCATAAATACATCCTTTCAAATCAGTGTTTTTGAATGATGGTGTCATTCTTTTTATAGATGCTGTTCTCCGGGATCACGCCACGGACGCAGGAGGTGGGATACACATTGGAATTTCTGCCGATCACCGTGCCGGGATTCAGCACGCTGTTGCAGCCGACCTCTGCAAAATCACCCAGCATCGCACCCACTTTTTTGATGCCTGTGGGAATATCTTCCTCCCCGTGGATCACCACAAGGGATTTGTCGGATTTTACATTGGAGGTCACACTTCCTGCACCCATATGTGCCTTATATCCCAGGATACTGTCACCCACATAATTATAGTGGGGCACCTGGACACCGTCAAACAAAATCACATTTTTCAGCTCCGTGGAGTTACCCACCACACAGCCGTCACCCACCAGAGCAGACCCACGGATAAAGGCGCAGTGCCTTACCTCCGTTTCCGCACCGATGATACAGGGTGCGCCCAGATAAGCTGTGGGGGCGACCTTCGCTGTTTTATGCACCCACACCTGAGGCTCCCGCTGCACATAATCCTCCCCCAGGGTCTCCCCCAGTGTCAGGATCAGCGCCTTGATGCCCTTCAGCGCCTCCCAGGGGTACTGAAAGCTTTGCAAATATTCTGCCGCTTTGGTATGTGAAAGGTCGTATAAAGACGATATGCGGTACATAGTAACAGATCCCTTCCCCTTGAAATTCTACATTAGTATATTATCATACCTCTTAAAAATAATCAATCGGAGAATACAGGAAAGGCGCATTGCGTAATTTGCAATGCGCCCCTTGTATTGGAGTTGTCTTCCGTAGGGACCGGCGTCCCCGACGGTCCTTACAAGCAGTCCTTTTTCATCAGGACCGTCCAGAGGCCGGTCCCTACGAAATGTCAACCAGGACTGTTTGATTTTGCGTAATCTCCCCTAAACGCGTCATTTCGAGCGACCGGAGCTTGCGGAGGGAGTCGAGAAATCCACGCATTATCAACGACTTTATAAGTTTGTTAGTGCGTAGATCCCTCGACTTCGCTCGGGATGACG
>JAZNZZ010000010.1:0-5315 GCA_045595205.1 Faecousia sp. | reverse complement strand
GGGGCTGTCGGTGTTCGACTCCCCACTGCTTAAGGATCGTACAGGGCACAGATCGCCAACCGGTTCGCAATGGCAGAAAAAGCCGCTGACGCAAGGTGTCAGCGGATTTTTTTATTTTGTGCGTAAGTGCTTGTTGTTTTTTGCCTTTTTCTGCTGGTTCATCCACACCTTCATAACGATGCTGTGGGGCAGCAGCTTTACCAGGCGCACCTGGCGCTTGATGGGTCCGCCGTGGACGGAATAATCCTTTTTGGTCTTGTACAGATCCTTCAGACCCGTTGCCACCACATCGGATGCCTCCCACAGGTGGTTATAATACTGCACCGCATCCTGATTGGTTTCCAGTGCGTGGTTAAAAAATTCCGTCTTTACCCAGCCGGGATTCATTGCCATCATACGGATGCCCCGGGGCTTCAGCTCCTGATTCACCGCCCGGCTGTAGCTGAGGACAAAGGATTTTGTTGCGCCGTAGGTGGCGATATAAGGCACAGGCTGGAAGGCAGAAAGGCTGTCCAGCTGCAGAATATGGCTGCCCTTGTGCATATAGGGAAGGACGATCCGGGTCATCAGCACCAAGGCCTTGCAGTTCAGATCGATCATCCGGCTGTCCTCCTCCAGGGGAACATTTTCAAAATAGCCGAACTTTCCGAAGCCTGCGGCATTGACCAGCAGCTTCACATCCGGCCGCTCCCGGTTCAGAAGCTCTGCGAGATCCGCAAAGCTTTGCAGCTCGCACAGATCCAGCGGTACAGGGCGCACCCGGGTCACCATATCCGTCTGCAGTGCCTTCAGGGAATCCACCCTTCTGGCAATTGCCCAGATCTCGTCCACCTCAACATAACGGGAAAGCTGCCAGACAAATTCTCTTCCCATACCGGAGCTGGCACCGGTCACGATGGCAATTTTCATAGCAAGTCTCCTTTACTGTGTAATATCTTTCTTTTATCATAACATATCCCGCCCTTCCTCACAACATAAATTTTCTATTGCCATTCAGTCCTTCTGTGTGCTATAATATGTACATCAGCAAAAATACAGGAGGTTATAATATGAAAAAGATCCTTGCGCTGCTTCTTTGTGCAGCAATGACCCTTTGCTTCTTCGCCGGCTGCGGCGACAGTGGCGACACCGACACCCCCAAAGCTTCCACAGTGGAAAGCTTCTCCGTTGGCTATGCCAAGGCTGACATCACGCCCACGGAATCTGTGCCGCTGCGTGGCTACGGCGATGCTATGGAGCGTTTCTCCGAAGGCTTCCTGGAGCCTATGTATGCCACCTGCGTTGCTTTTGCAGATGCAGACGGCAACAAGGTGCTGCTGATCTCCACGGATATGACCAACAGCGCCGACGCTATGACCAAGACTGCCCGGGAAATGATCGCCGAAGCAACCGGCGTTCCCTTCAGCAACATTCTTTTCACCGCATCCCACAGCCACAGCGCCCCTGACTATTCCCAGGGTGTCCCCTCCATTGCCAACTTCATTACCTTCTTCCAGGAGCGGGTGCTCCAGGGCGCAAAGGATGCCCTTGCCGATCTGTCTCCCGCCACGATGGAGACCGGCTTTACCCGCGTTGATAACACCAACACCGTCCGTCACTACCTGCTGTCTGACGGCAGCTATCAGGGCAGATCCGTAGGTACACTCTCCAAGGATAAGCTGATCGGTCACGCCACCAAGGTGGATAACCTGCTGCAGGTGGTCAAGTTCACCCGTGAAAGTGACAAGGATGTGATCCTGGTCAACTGGCAGGGTCACCCTATGGGTGTGGAGGACAGCATCTACAAGATGGCAGGTCCCAACTACCCCGGTATTCTCCGCCAGGAGCTGGAAGCCAAGTATGACTGTGAGGTATCCTTCGTCCTCAGTGGCTCCGGCAATGTGAACAACAGCTCTCAGATCCCCGGCGAGGTAGAGCAAAAGAGCTATGTGCAGCTGGGCAAAAATCTGGCAGCTGAGGTCTCCAATGTGATCGACAACAGTCTGACCCCCGGCAAGGCAGACAAGATCATCCTGAAGGAAAACCTGTGGGTCACCAAAGATAAGAACAACTACGATGCCACCGTGCCTCTGTACGCCTTCACCATCGGTGACTGGGCCTGCGTTACTGCGCCCTTTGAGATCTTCGACACCAATGTAATGGCAGTGCGCGATGCTTCCAAGTTCAAGATGACCTTCTACGCATCCTGCGCCAACGAGTCCCACGGCTATCTGCCCACCCCTGCCTCCTACGGCTGGGCCATTACCTATGAGGCACAGATCACCAAGTATCCCCAGGGCACTGCAGAGCTGCTGGCTGAACAGCTGATCCAGCAGCTGGACGAGATCTTCACCGCCTCCGGCAACGAGCTCGCAGATAAGGGCGAGGGCTACAACACCCCTGAATTCGTCCCCTCCTCTGACGGCACGCTTTATATGAACCCCGCACCCGGCAAGGCATCCTCTGTGACCGAAGTACAGAACGGCTTCTTCCATATCGTTCTTGCCAAGGACGGCACCCAGATGAAGAATATGCTCTGCATCGACAAGGCAACCGCCGACAAGGTGGTAGCTGCCACCCAGATGGAGCTGGTGCTCAATGAGCAGAACGTCATCGTGGATGTGATCCCCAAGTAAAAACAAATACAAAGATCCGGCTGTCTCAAAGCAATACCAATGACATTAAGATAACAAACAAAGTGTCATTCTGAAGAACAACGCGACGAAGCATCCCCTTCAAAATACGAGGGGGATGCTTCGACTTCGCTCAGGGTCGCTCAGGATGACACTTTTTGTCTTAACGGCAGTGCTCAAGCCAAGACAGCCGGATTCTTTTATATAAATAATATGCAGGGAACGCCGGACAGCGTTCCCTGCATAAATGTTCTTAATACTGGGTGGGCTGGATGTGCCAGATCTCTTCTGCGTACTGACGAATGGTACGGTCGGAAGAGAACTTGGCGCCGCTTGCCACATTGATCAGGCACTTTCTGCCAAAACCGATGCGGTCAGCATAGTCCCGGTTGGCGCGGAGCTTTGCCTCCATATAGGATTCATAATCCATCAGCAGGAAGTAGTGATCCGCCTGATGCCAGGAGGTGCCGTCCAGCAGAGCGTGGTACAGCTCACGCTGCTCGTCATCCACAGGCACAGTGCCGTCCACCAGGGTATCGATGGCACGGTGGAGGCGGGGGTTGTGGTCATAGATCCAGCGGGGATTGTAGGTGGCTCTGGAGGAATTGATCACATCCACAGTTGCACCGAAGATGTAATTATTCTCCATACCTGCTTCCTTCACGATCTCCACATTGGCACCGTCCAGTGTGCCCAGGGTCACAGCGCCGTTCAGCATCAGCTTCATATTGCCGGTGCCGGAGGCCTCAGTGCCTGCAGGAGAGATCTGCTCGGAAATATCCGCAGCGGGAATGATATGCTCTGCATAGGAGCAGTTATAGTTCTGAACAAAGACCACCTTCAGCTTATCGTGGACATCGGGATCGTTGTTGATCATCCGGGCAATGCGGTTGATATAGCGGATGATCGCCTTGGCTCGGGCATAGCCGGGGGCGGATTTTGCGCCGAACAGGTACACCGTAGGCTGGAAGTCCGGCAGACTGCCGTCCTTCAGACGGAAGTAAATATCCATAATGGAAAGGGCGTTCAGCAGCTGGCGCTTATACTCGTGCAGACGCTTGACCTGCACATCGAAAACAAAGTCGGGATTCAGGCGAATGTTTTCCTTTTCCAGAAGGATCTTGCAAAGCTGCTCCTTCTTCTCCCGCTTCACGCTGTTGAACTGGCGCACCATATCATCGTCGATCATCGGCTTCAGCTTGTTCAGTCTGTCCAGATCCCCAAGGAAGTCACCGCCGATGCGGTACTTGATCAGCCTTGAAAGCTCGGGGTTGCACAGTCCCATCCAGCGGCGGGGGGTCACACCGTTGGTCTTGTTCTGGAAGCGCTCAGGGAATGCCGCATACCAGTCGCGGAAGCAGTCATCCATCAGGATCTGGGAGTGGATCTCTGCCACGCCGTTGACATAGCTGCCCACATAGATGCTGAGGTTTGCCATATGGGCAGTGTTATCCCGGATAATAAACAGGCCGGGATGCTCCCGCTTCAGCTTCTCATCAATGCGCTGGATAATGCTTACGATCTCCGGCACAACACTGCCCAGCAGATCCAGAGGCCACTTTTCCAGTGCCTCTGCCATTACCGTGTGGTTGGTGTAGGAGAAGGTCTTCTGGGCAATGGCAAAGCTCTGCTCAAAGTCCATCCCCTCCTTCATCAGAAGCCGGATCAGCTCCGGAATGGACATTGCCGGATGGGTATCGTTCAGCTGCACCGCATAGTGCTCGGCAAAGTGGCTCATATCCTTGCCGTGAACGGACTTATAGACCCGGAGCATATCCTGCAGGGATGCAGAGGAAAGGACATACTGCTGCTTGATACGCAGGCGCTTACCCTCCCAGGTGGAATCGTTGGGATAGAGAACACGGGTGATGTCCTCGGCCTTGTTTTTCTGAGAAAGGGCACGCAGGTAGTCCTGATCGTTAAAGGCATTGAAGTCCAGCTCCTCCTCGGCCTCGCACTGCCACAGACGAAGGGTGCCGATGTTGGAGGTGCCGTAACCGATCACGGGAACATCGTAAGGAACAGCCAGCACCGTATGCTCCGGGAACTCCACCCGGACGGTGTGGTTGTAGCGGCGGTAGGACCAGGGGTCACCGAATTTTGCCCAGTCATCAGCAGACTCTATCTGGCTGCCGTTGGCATCAAAGCTCTGCTTGAAAAGACCGAAGCGGTAACGCAGACCGTAGCCGGACAGGGGGATGTTGGTGCTGGCGGCACTTTCCAGGAAGCAGGCAGCCAGTCTGCCCAGACCGCCGTTGCCCAGTGCTGCATCCTCCACCTCTTCCAGGATGGCAAGATCCACACCGCGCTCCGCAAAGAGCTGCTTCATCTCCTCCAGAATGCCCAGATTGTACAGGTTGGAGTACACCAGCCGTCCGATAAGGTACTCGGCAGAGATGTAGTAAGCCTTTCTCTGATGCATACGGGTATGCTTGCTGTGATTCCACGCCTCGCTGATGTTCATCATCACCGCAGTGCTCAGTGCCTCGTGAAGCTCCTGGGCAGATGCCTCCCGCAGGGATACATCGTAGGTCAGCTTCAGCCGCGCTTCCGTCATCTTCAAAATTTCCAAACAGTTATAGCTCATAGTCAATTCTCCTTATTTACCAAACGACCGTATAAAGCGGTCAACGCATATATTTCTTCTGCCAATTGGACGGTCATATGCTCAGGTTTTGCCCGCCACGCCCAGTTTTTAACCGT
>JAZNZZ010000009.1:0-3356 GCA_045595205.1 Faecousia sp. | reverse complement strand
AGGAAAGCCCCTAGGGTGTTGACCAATAGACAGCACGATAAACAGGAATTTGAAGTACAGCTGTTTATAGAAAAACCACGTCTGAGGGAATCCTTCAGAGGTGGTGAATTTTTTAATCTTCCAGCCGGACAATATCCGCGCCAAGGGCGGTGAGCTTTTCGATAATGTTTTCGTAGCCCCGTTCCACATAGTGGACATTGCGGACCCAGGTGGTACCTCTGGCGGCAAGACCTGCAATGATCAGCGCCGCACCTGCACGGAGATCCCGGGCAAAGACCTCAGCACCGTGGAGGCTCTCACGGCCTGTGACGATGGCTGTCTTTCCGTTGATGAGAATATCAGCGCCCATATCCTGCAGTTCCTCGCAGTAGCCGAAGAAACGGGTCTCATAGACACTTTCGGTCAGACGGCTGACACCGCTGGCAAGGGACATACAGATGCAGATCTGTGCCTGCATATCCGTGGGGAAGCCGGGGTAGGGACGGGTCTTGACCGTGGTGCTGTGAAGACGGCCCTCACTGCGGATGCGAATGCAGTCATCAAAGTTGGTGATCTTTGCACCCATTTCCTCCAGCTTGGAGGTGATGCATTCCATATGCTTGGGAATGACATTCTTCACAAGCACATTGCCGCCGGTGGCAGCAACGGCAGCCAGATAAGTGCCGGCCTCGATCTGATCGGGAATGATCGCATATGTACCGCCGTGGAGGCTTTCCACGCCGCGAATCTTCACAGTATCTGTGCCTGCACCGGAGATCCTGGCACCCATAGTGTTCAGGAAGTTGGCAAGGTCAACGATATGGGGCTCCTTGGCAGCGTTCTCGATCACGGTCTGACCGGGGATCAGAACAGCAGCCAGCATAATATTTACTGTCGCACCAACGCTGACGATGTCAAGACTGATGCGGTTTCCGTGGAGACCGTCATCATCAGGCTTCAGGTTGACATAATCTTCCCCCTCTTCCACCTCGGCACCAAGACCGCGGAAGCCCTTTAAGTGCTGGTCAATGGGACGGGCGGCAAAATTACAGCCGCCGGGCAGTGCCACATTTGCTTCGCCAAAGCGACCCAGAAGTGCACCCATCAGGTAATAGCTGGCGCGCATTTTTCGCACGAGCTCAGGATTGGGGTTGGTGCTGGTGATGTTGGTGCAGTCCAGCACCACAACACCGGGCTCCTCCCGTGTGATAACGGCACCCAGATCTTCAAGAATATTCAAAAGGATCCGCACATCAGAAATGTCCGGAACATTTTCCACGCGGCATGCGCCTTTTACAAGAACGGCGGCAGGCAGGATGGCAACAGCAGCGTTTTTTGCGCCGCTGATGGTGACCTCTCCGTTCAGGGTGTTACCGCCTTTTATTTCATATTTAGCCAAGGAAGATCCTCTCCTTGCGAATTATTTAATATTAACCTTACGGATTATAGCATAACAGACTAATTATGTAAAGTACAATTTTGATTGTTTTATCGGCGTAAACCCTTAGGATAATGATTTTTCAGAATTTTTCCGTCACCCTTACCCCAGCCGATGCTGTAGCCGTCCACAGTAACAAGACACCAGCCCCGCTTTTCGGAAGGAATGGTTTCCCCGTGCATATAGGCAGAAATGTCCCGGGAACTGCTGCTAAGATCGTGGCGGCAGACGGCATCCTGCAGCCAGAGTGCCAGCGCGTGGGCAGGCTCAAAGCGGTCCTTCTTCAATTCGCCCAGCTCCAGACCCGGGCGAAGGACCTTGATCCCCCGAAGCTCCGGCATATCCGTCGGCGCCCAGTAAAGGGTCTGCCCAAAGGAAATTGCTTTTCCCGCAGGAAGGGCGATGCCGGTCTGCTTTGCAAAATCCTGCCACGGACTGGAGAGCTTCTCTCCTGCACAGAGGGATACATTTTCTTCTTCGCCGCCTTCCTTTCGCAGCACGGCGGCAAAATGCCCTTCGCCCAGCAGCTTGTGGGGCCACATACGGAAGGAGCCGTTTTCTCCCGGCGTAAACCAGGGCGCATCCACAGCTTCGGGGACAAACTCCGGATGGGTCTGCAAAAACAGGGCAATGGCCTTTTCGTTTTCCTCCGGGGCAAAGGTGCAGGTGGAATACACGAGACGACCGCCGGGGCGCACAAGGGCAGCACCGGAATGGAGGATCTCAGCCTGACGGCGGGCACACATTTCTACCGTTTCCTGACTCCAGTCCGTAACGGCGGCTTCCTCCTTGCGGAACATACCCTCTCCCGAGCAGGGAGCATCGATGAGCACGCGGTCAAAGAAGCCGGCAAAGCGTTCAGAAAGCTTTTGGGGATGCTCGTTGGTCACCAGCGCATTGGCAACGCCCATTCGCTCAATGTTGCGGCTGAGGATCTTTGCTCTCTTGGGATTGATCTCATTGCAAAGAAGAAAGCCTTCTCCCGCCAATCTTCCCGCGATCTGGGTGGTCTTACCGCCGGGTGCGGCACAGAGGTCACAGATACGCTCACCGGGCTGGGGATCCAAAAGCGCTACAGGCGCCATAGCACTGGCCTCCTGTAAATAGTATACGCCGGCTTCGTGATAAGGGTGCAGACCGGGACGGGAGTCGGGATCATAATAATGCCCCATTGGCTCCCAGGGAACAGGGGCGGTCACAAAGGGAAGACTCGGAATCTCTCCCTTCAGGGGATTAAAACGAAGCGCAACCGCCCGGGGCCGTTCCAGGCTCTCCAAAAAAGCAGGATACTCACGACCCAGCTGTTTTTCAATTCTCTTTAAAAAAGCCTCCGGCAGCATACCGGCACCCCCTGTTTTTTAGATTAAAACTTCAAATGTCAATTTGACACACCACCAAAGGCGGTGTGTCATCCTGAGCGAAGCGTAGCGGAATCGAAGGATCTCCTTCAGAATAGCGGTGTTATCGATGGAGATTCTTCGTCGCGTTGCTCCTCAGAATGACAGGAAGATAAATAAGAATATATACGCCTATTATAGCACAGCCTTTTCGGGATTGCTACAGAAAAAACGGTGCAGGCTTCTCCTGCACCGTTTTTGATATGGTTTAATTATTCTTCGTCCTTGCGGGCTGCATCGATGATTGCCTGCTGGTTGGCCTTGGGCACTTCCTCGTACCGGACGAACTCCAGGGTGAAGGAACCACGTGCCTGGGTCATTGCCCGCAGGTCAATGGCGTAGCTGCTCATTTCCGCCATGGGAACTTCCGCTTCCACCACGGTGTTGCCGTCGGCATCGGGGGTCATGCCCAGAGGACGGCCACGGCGCTTGCTCAGATCGCCCATCACGTCGCCCACGTAGGTTTCGGGAACAGTGACAGCCAGTGCGCCAACAGGCTCCAGCAGAGTGGGCATAGCATTGGGCATTGCTTCCTTATAAGC
>JAZNZZ010000008.1:0-11819 GCA_045595205.1 Faecousia sp. | reverse complement strand
CAACGATGGGGTAGGGACTCATAACATCGGCAATGTTGCCGTCGATCTGCAGACCGTTGTTGTCCACAACGATGCACAGGTTGTCCAGCTTGTAGTGGGCAGCAGCCATACAAGCCTCCCAGACCTGACCCTCCTGGATCTCGCCGTCACCCAGCAGGGAGTAAACACGGTTGCTCTTGCCGGTGTGCTTGGCAGCCAGTGCCATACCGGTGGCAACGGAAACGCCCTGACCCAGAGAGCCGGTGGACATATCCACACCGGGAACGGTGTTCATATTGGGGTGACCCTGGAGGTAGCTGTCGATGTGGCGGAAGGTGGGCAGGTCCTCCACGGGGAAGAAGCCGCGCTGTGCCAGCGTGGAATACAGGCCGGGAGTGGTGTGGCCCTTAGACAGAACAAAACGGTCCCGGTCAGCCCACTTGGGGTTCTTGGGGTCGATGTTCATTTCCTTGAAATACAGATAGGTGAAGACCTCTGCAGCAGACAGACTGCCGCCGGGGTGTCCTGCCTTGGCACCGTAGGTGGATTCGATCACACCCATACGGACTTTGCAGGCAGTGATTTGCAGTTGCTTCTTTTCACTGAGCGTCATGATATGCCTCCTTTATAGTTGTCCGGCCAAAAATGACCGCAGACATTTACAATATATTACCATTAAAATCCGCATCTTGCAAGTATTTTGACAGTTTTTGAGAAAATAACTTTCCTGCGGCAGGAGCGAAACTGCAATTCCGGGGAGTGTCCGCGTATCGTGGGCAATGGACAGGTGTTTGTGTGTGATAGAAAGAAAGATAGGGAAACAGGATTTTTTTATTGACGGCATATACTTGTGTATGGTAATATACACAGGATAATGAGGTTAGTATGCCAAAGTATGCAATCAAGTCTCATTGAATAAAGAATAGGAGAAGTTTATGAGCAGAATGAAGAAGATTTTAGCGATGATCCTTGCAGTGGCAACGGTGCTTTGTATGTGCGCCGGTCTTGCAGGCTGCAACAACAAGGAAGGCACCGCAGAAACTGTAAACGGTGAGGCCGGTACTTACACTGTTACGGTCAAGTCTGCAGGCGGTCTGCCTCTGAAGGGCGTGGCAGTTTCCGTTTTTGCCGACGATGCTTTGACGGATATGAAGGGCTATGCCGAAACCAACGAGGACGGCGTTGCCACTATGGAGCTGGACGGAAAGAACAAGTATGCCATTACCCTTTCCACTGTGCCCAAGGGCTATGCTGTGGAGAAGAGCTACAGCTTTAACGGCACCAAGGCGGACATTACCCTGACCTCCTCTGTGATCAAGGATGGGAACCTGGCGGATACCACACTGGGTCTGGGTGACATTATGTATGACTTCACCGTCACCACGCCCGGCGGGGAAAAGGTGACCCTGTCCGAGATGCTGGAAGAGAAGAAGATGGTGCTTCTGAACTTCTGGTACACCAGCTGCAGCTGGTGCGTAACGGAGTTCCCCTTTATGGAGGAAGCCTACCAGATGTATAAGGATGATGTGGGGATCATTGCAGTTGACCCTCTGGGCGAGACAGATGATGCCATTGCGGCATTCCCTGTGAACTACAGTCTGAACCTGAGCTTCCCCCTGGCCGCCTGCCCCACCACCTGGGCAAATACCTTCGGTATCCAGGGCTACCCCACCTCTGTGATCATTGACCGCTACGGTATGATCACCCTGATCGAGGCCGGTGCTATCACAAGCCTTCGCCCCTTCAACAGCCTGTTTGAGACAATGACAGCGGATGACTATGAACAGAAGCTTTATGCAAATGTGGGCGAGTTGGTGACGCAGGTCAAGCCTACCTATGAAATGGCATCCTCTGACGAGGTGGCAGCGATCGTGAAGAACGGTGACTATGAGGTCACCTTCCGTCCTGAGACAGAGGATGATAGCGCCGAGTATTCCTGGCCCTTCATTGAGGCGGAGAAGCTGGGTGAAAAGTGCCTGAAGGCATCCAATCAGGGCTTTGAGGATTCCTTTGCGATCCTGTATGCCGATGTGACCCTGAAAAAGGGTAAGGCCTTTGGCTTTGATTTCCTGCGCTCCTCCGAGGCAAACAATGATGTGATGTATGTCATTGTAAACGATGAGGACATCAATTCGATCTCCGGCGTGCAGGACCCTGAAAAATGGGAGAGCTGCTATCCTGTGGTCGCGCAGGAGGACGGCGTCTATGAGGTAGCACTGTGCTACATTAAGGACAGCTCCAATGATGCAGGGGACGATACTGTCTATGTGAAGAATATGCGCGTTGTGGCAGAAGAGGATATTGATGCCGAGTCCTATATTCCCCGTCAGGCAGCGACCTCTGCCGACGGCTTCAAGTATACCTATGTGGACATCGTGCTCAACAGCAAGGACGGATACTACCATGTGGGCAATGAGAACGGCCCCCTGCTGCTGGCTGACCTTATGAACAATACCCAGTTCAGTGAGGAGGATTCCCTGTGGAATATGGCGTATAACGGTGACATCACCGTTGACGGCAAGGACTACGGTCCTGAGCTGGAGGAGTACGCCAACTATGCGCTGAACTCCAACCTTTACGGTATTACGCCTGTGAATCAGAAGCTTTACGAGCTGCTTCAGATAGTTGACCGGGCAGCAGGCTTTGATGAAGAGGATGACAAGGAATGGATGAGACTTTGTAAGTACTTCCAGGCCTACGGTACGGATAAGCAGCTGGAGGACCCCATTAAGGGTCTGGCACCCTTCTCTGCCTATGAGGCAAAGCTGGGCAAAAATGTGGAGACAAATCACTTCTATTATAACCGCGTGATAATGCCCAGAGGTATGTTTGCACGGTTTGTGCCTTCCCGCTCCGGCGTTTACCGCATCACCTCCCGCAATGATTCCCGTGACGGTGTAGATGGCTGGATCTTCGACGGAAACAAGGAGATCCTCCTGGATGCAGAGAAAATTGTGGAAAGAACCTTCGACAAGAAGGGCGAGATCACAATGGTCTACTATATGGAGGCGGGCAAGTCCTACTACATCAACATTGCACTGAAGACCACCAATGAACAGATCGGCTATGTGTATTACGATGTTGAGTATCTGGGTGCTACCTACAAGAATTTTGTCAGCGCCTCTCCCGGAGCCTTCTCCTATGACACCGATGCCTCCGGCAGTGTAATGAACTACACCATCGCCCCCGGCATCAAGCCTGTTCTGGGCGAGGACGGTATTTACTACCACGATCTGGGCGGCGGCAAGAAGGGCAGCAAGCTGTACGCTGACTTTGTCAATTCCACCTCCAGCATCAGCACCCCCATCTCCTCCAGCGGCAATATCAAGGGTCTTATCGAGCTGGGCGCCTTTGATTTCAGCAAGGATGAAAACGATACCTACATTCTGACTGCTATGTCCTACAATGACAATGACCAGGCAAAGACAGTGGAGTACCTGAAGAAGCAGTGGGGCGAGGACTTTGAGACCTACTATGATATGTACAAGGTGGATGAGGTATTCAAGGGCATCTACCACGGCAAGGGCAAGGACTGCACCGAAATTATGAAGAAGTATGAAAAGCAGGTGATCACCGGCGGCGCCAAGGAGCTGCAGGGCTGTGTCGTGGTCAACGAGGAGCTGGCGGATATCCTGCAGCAGCTGATGGATAAGTATACCTTCGAGGGCGTGGATACCTCCTGGAGAAAGATGTGCTATTACTACGAGCAGCTGGGCTGATGGAGGATGAGCTATGAGAATGAAAAGGATCTTTGCGCTGCTGCTGGCAGCAGTGCTGTGCGTAAGCGTACTGAGCGCCTGCGGCGGAAACAGTGGTGAGCTTGCTTATAAGGTCTCCATTGTGGATGCAATGGGAAGCCCTGTGACCTCCGGTGTTGTGGTGAAGTTTATGCACAGCGGCACCCAGGCAGGTATGCAGGTGGTGAATGAGCAGGGCGTGGCAGAAAAGACGCTGCCCGCCGGTGACTACACCGTGGAGCTGCAGTTCACCGATTCCGAGACAAAGTACACCTATGATGCTTCTGCGCTCACTCTGAGCGCCAAGAAGACAGAGCTTACCGTGGAGCTGGCGCTGGGTCTTGGAGAAGAGACCCAGACCATCAGTGTCGGCGGAAAGGAATTTGAGGCACACTATTTGACCGTGGGTGCCACTACCATTACACTGAAGGAAGAGGAAAGAAGCTATTTTCTGTTTGTACCCACCGAGAGCGGCACCTATGAGTTCTCCCTCAAGGGCAGCGATGCTGCCATTGGCTACTACGGAGCACCGCACTTTGTGCAGGAGTCAAGTGCTGCAGAGGTGAAGGATAACAAGTTTACCGTTTCTGTTCGTCCGGATATGATCGGCTCCGGCAACACCGGCACGACGGTGCTGGTGCTGGGCGTGGATGCAGGCAAGGGCGAGGCTGTTTTTGGCATTGCACGCATCGGCGAGCACGAATGGAGCGTTGCAGACGAGCCCTGGACCGTTTATGCGCCCAAGCATACCCCCAGTGCCTATACCCTGCCTGCAGGCGCTAAGCTGGTCGACTTTGATCTTACGGCTGCAACGGATGCCTACAAGCTGGTTGCAGATGCCAACGGCTATTTCCATCTGAATACAGCAGACGGTCCTCTGGTGCTGGTGCGCCTGGGCAAGGCTGCAAAGGTTCGGTATCTGGATCCCTACGGGACCATTCTGGAGCATACCGGTGTCAACTGCTATTTCTACGATGAAAACGGTGAGTTCCTGCGGAAGGAAAACTATGCCGAGTGCCTGGTGAAGTACATTGAATGTGTGGATGAAGCAAACGGTGTGTATCCTCTGACCGAGGACCTGCAGTACATCATCCAGAAAAGCGGCGAGCAAAACGGCTGGTGGAAGGATGACGGAAACTACATCTTCGTCAATGAAAGCGGCGAAAGGGTTCCCGGCATCAACAGTGAGATCGCCTGGCTGTTTATGTGCTGCTACATCGAGGGTTGATCGCGTAATACTGATTTTTAGAAAGACGGAAGGAGCGTGCAGTAATGACCAAAGGGAAAAAGCTTTTGCTGATCCTGGGTGTTGTGGCGCTTGTGATCGCACTGGGTGTGGGTCTGGCACTGTGGGCGCTGCAGGGTACAAAGGGACCGGAGCCGCAGAGCGGTGATACTGCCACTTATACCATTGAAGTCAAGTCTGCCTCGGATATTCCCTTGAAGGAAGTGGGTCTTTATATCTACGAGGACAGCTCCAAGGCGGAGCTGGTGACCTTTGTCAAGACCGACGAGGCCGGTAAAGCCACATTTACCGATGTAAAACGGGATACATACATCGCGGTGATCGATAAAGCACCTACCGGCTATGCCGTGGAGGAGCAGTATCCCCTGACCGGTGAGTACACGAAGATCGTCCTGCAAATCGGCTCTATGGAGAATGCAGATCTGGAGAATCTGACCTATGAGCTGGGCGATGCAATGCTGGACTTCTCCGTGGTGGCGCCTGACGGCAAGACCTATACCCTGTCTGAGCTCTTCAAGGGCAAAAAGGCAGTGGTGCTGAATTTCTTCTATAATAACTGCCAGCCCTGTATGCTGGAGTTCCCCTTCCTGCAGGAGGCTTATGCCGAGTACAGCGATTCTGTCTCTGTGCTGGCAATGAACCCTGTGGACGGTGACAGTGCAGCTGTGGCTGCCCTGCAGCAGGAAATGGGGATCACCTTCCCTATGGTAAAGTGCGGCGAGGAGTGGGCAAAGATCATGCAGCTCACTGCTTACCCCACCACGGTGATCATTGACCGGTTCGGCAATATCTGCCTGATCCATAAGGGAAGTGTACCCGATGCCAAGACCTTTAAGGATGCCTTTGCTTATTTCTCTGCGGAGGATTATGAGCAGAAGCTGATCAAGGACATTGCGGACCTGAAGGTGGAGAGTGAGGAGGGCACAAAGGATAACCCTTTTGAGATCGGCGGTCAGAGCAGCTTCGAAGCCACGGTGGAGCCGGGGCAGGAGGTGCATTTTGACCTCTACAAGGTGATCAAAAAGTATCTGCACATCGAAAGCAAGGATGCTTATGTGATCTACAACGGGCAGACCTATAAGCCCCAGAACGGTGAGATCAGCCTGATGGTCTCCGCGCCGGATACCTTTACCCCTGCCAAGATCATTATCGGTAACTCCGGCAAGGAAAAGCAGACCTTTAAGGTCCAGCTGGGCTCTCTCAAGGGTTCTTTCGACAACCCCTACACCCTGAAGCTGGGTGAGGTGGATGTCAGTGTTGACGCGGGTAACGAGCAGGGTGTTTACTACATCTATGTTCCCACGGAAGACGGAACCCTGACACTGGAGTGCCTGAGTGTAACAAACGGTGTGAAGTACAGCTATTTCCTGTTTAACACCATTACCAGCAAGATGCACAACCTGGAAGCGGATGCTGAAACGGACGAGTCCACCGGCGCGGTGACTGTGTCTATGACTGCAAAGAAGGGTCAGATGATCCAGCTTTGCTTCAGCACCCTGCCTGACGGCGGCAACGGCTATCCTGCTGCAAAATTTAAGTTTAAGGCCACCTTTACCGCCGGTGAGGTAAAGGAAGAGGAAGAGGTCAAAAAGACGGACTTTGCCGTCACAGTGCTGGACGATGAAAATCAGCCTGTTCCCAATGTGAGCCTTACGGTGCTTTTGAAGGAGCTTGCAGAGCCTGAGACGCCCGAAACACCGGAAACTTCTGAAACACCTGAAACGCCCGAAACACCGGAAACCCCTGAGACACCGGAGATCCCGGAGCAGCCTACCGGTTTTACCACCGATAAGGACGGCGTGGCAAAGTTCTCTCTGCTTCCCGGTATCTATGACGGCACGATGATCGTGCCTGAGGGCTATACCGCAGAGGTCACCACCTTCCAGCTGACCCCGGAAGCAGCGGAAGTGACGCTGACGCTTACAAAGATCAAGAAGGCAGACTATGTTGTTACTGTCAAGGATCCTGCGGGGGCGCCGGTATCCGGTGTGCTTGTGCAGCTGGGCGGTGCCTGGCTGACCACGGATGACGCCGGCAAGGTCACAAAGAATATGGAGGTGGGCGCTTACACCATCACTGTTATGATCCCTGAGGGGTATTCCGGTGAGACAGTGTACGCTTTCCCCGAGGCTGCAACGGAGCTGACCGTTAACCTTGGCTATCCCAAGGGAAGTGAGCAGAACCCCATCTCTGTAACGGAGTATCCCTTCACCACCGCCAGACTGGACGGCGGCAAGGAGCTTTATTACAGCATCTCCCGTCCTGCGGGGGCTGTGGGCATTGCCATCCGGGATGCAGAGGCTTACATCCGCTGCGGCGGCACCACTTACGGTGCAAATGCCTCCGGTGTCGTGGAATTCCTGTTTGATCCTGCAGAGGAAGGTCCTGCGGTGCTGGCCATCGGAAACGGCGGCACAGCCCGGGAAAGCTATACGGTTGAATGTATTTACCCTGCAGGCAGTGAGCAGAACCCCATCCCTGTAAACAGTTATCCCTACACCACTCCCGCTATGGCGGCAGGGCAGAGCCTGTACTTCCGCTTTGAGCAGGTGGAAAAGGTGCTTGGCTTTACTGTAGAGGATGCGGACATTCTGGCAACCTATGTGGAGACTGTGTATGCGCCGGTTTCCGGGGTGCTCAGCTACACCTTCCCGGAGGCGAATGTGCTGCTGCAGCTGCAGAATAACGGCACACAGGAAAAGACCTTTACGCTGAAGGCTATTGAGCCTGCATTGGGTACGGAGGAGAATCCGGAAGCGCTGACAGCTATGGGCAATGTGACCCGTAAGCTGGAGACCGGTGATGCGGACGGCTACTACTATACCTATACCACCCAAAAGAGCGGCACACTGACCCTTCGCTTGCTGCAGGCGATTTCTGTGGCACACGATGTGGAAATGTATACCTCCAGCCGTTACAGCCTGATGAGTGAAAGCGGTGTTACCCGCCAGGTCTCCATTGATATGGAGGCAGGGGAGACTGTGACCATCCATCTGTTTGTTACAGCAGAAGGCTATCCCACAGCAAACTTCCGTATGCGTTTGTCCTTTACGGAGACGGAGATCCTGCCCCCGGTTACCGATCCCGATGAGACAGAGCCTTCTGTGCCTGAGAGCAGTGAGACGGAGACCACAGAGCCTCCCACTACGGAGCCTCCCACCACAGAGCCTCCTACCACAGAGCCTCCTACCACAGCGCCTACAGAACCCTCTGTGCCGGAGGACGAGATCGCCTATACGGTGACGGTTACCGATGTTTTCGGCGCAGGACAGAAGGGGATCGGCGTTATGTTCCTGAAGGACGGCGTGCCGGTCAAAATGGTGAACACCGATGCCTCCGGCAAGGCAGTCCTGTACACCGATGAGGAAGCCACCTATACGGTGGAGCTGGTGTTTACCGGCAAGGAATACTATTACGATAAGCAGGCGGCGGTGCTGACACCGGACAATCGGGAGCTGACTGTAAAGCTGATCGCCGAGGTGGATACAAGTGACTATGCAGAGATCTACATTCTCAACGGCAATCCGGCATATACCCTTTATGTGGGCGGGACCCGTGTCCAGCTGAGCAGCGGCAAGCCGAACTTCAGTACGGAGTATGAGAATAACTGCTTCTTCGTATTTACACCGCAGACTGCCGGCACTTATCAGATCACCGTAGCTCCGGCAGTGGAGCTGAGCTTCTGGGGTACGACCAACTTTATCAACAAGCAGACAGACAGTGTGGAGGACAACGCTGCCACCTTCTCCATCTCCGGCTCTGCCGTGAAGAACACCACCTATGTGATCGGCTTTAAAGCGACTGAGACGGCAGTGGATGCGGTAGTGAACATTGCCCGCATCGGTGAACCTGAGTTCAGCATTGCGGATCAGCCCTGGAGTGAGTGGAAGACCGGCATTGCCCACACAGATGTCTGGAAGAATAAGGTGGGTCTGACGGCAATGCCCGGCAACGCTTATTTCGATCTGAAGAAAGCTCCCACTTTTGTGGACATCACCGCTGCCACAGGCACCTACGAGCTGTGGTACGATGAGGTCAACGGCTATTACTGCCTGGGCAAGAACGGCCCTGTGATCCTGGTGAATCTGAATGCTGCCAACCGGTTCGTGTCTTTGTATGAACGAGTCAACGGCAACGGACAGTACGGCGGCTCTGCGGTGACCAGATACTTCTTTGATGAGACTGGTAAGTTCCTTCGCAAGGAGGCTTACACAGAGTATCTGCAGTCCTGCTTTGCAGAGGTGAATCTGGATGCTATCAGCGAGAAGGGCTATTATCCCCTGACAAAGGATATGCTGTATGTTCTGCAGAACGGCTTCTGCCAGTGGTGGGATGCGGAATCCCCCAACTATCTGGAGGGCTTCGCAACGGCAAACCCGGAATATGCCTGGATGTTCGCCTGCTGCTATGTAGAGCCTTAAATCAACAGGTCGGCGCACCGCGCCGACCTGTTTTTTTGCATTTGTTCCGAAAGAAAGGAAAAATAATAAAAAAGTTCAGGAAAAACTTGCAAAACTAAGAAAAATATGATAAACTATGTTAGCTAAATTATATCTCATAAAATAGGTTCGTATGCGTTCTGTCTGGTTTTATGAGGGAAGATGGAGGAAAATACTATGAATATCAAGGCTTTTCTGGCTCTTTGTATGGCGCTTTGCGTGGCGCTGTGCCTGTGTGCCTGCGGCAATACTGCCAACAACCCCGGGACTACAGGGGCTACCGAGGAACCCGCTGTGGAGACCGCCGAAGCTACCGAGCCGGATGACGGCAAGGTGATCTACACCGTCAAGGTGGTGGATGAGGGCGGTAATCCCGTTTCCGGCGCTATGGTGCAGATCTGCAAGGAGATCTGCCTGCCCGGTCTGACCAATGCAGAGGGCGTTGCAGAGTTTAATGTTGTGGAGGATTCCGAGTATAAGGTATCCTTCGTGAATGTGCCCGCAGGCTTCGAAGGCGCTGAGGAGGCATATTATTTTGAGGCCGGCTCTTTTGAGCTGACCATCACCCTGAAGGCAGTGGCATAAGCTGCCAACAGGGGTAATTTTGAAAAATCCCCGATGGATCACCGTGCAGCTTGCCATCAGCAGGGCGGGACCTCGGTCCCGCCGGCGAATGTGCGGATGCTGCCAGCCCACGGCAGTGCTGTACCCTTTTCCGGCGTGAGCGAGCTCTCACCCTGCTTTTTGCGTTGCTTTATCGGTGCTCCATCCCGGGCTTTTTAATATTTTACTAGGAGGAAACAAGTATGAAACGCGCACTTTCTATGCTCGTGGCGATCGCTATGATCCTGTCTATGGTTCCCAGCGTATTTGCCGCCAGCGAAACTGCCACCGTCCTGACGGATGTTTCTGAGATCGCAGTATCTCTGAACGAAGAGAACGGCTACTACGCTGAGTATAGCTGGACTCCGTCTGAGGATGGCGAACTGAGCCTGTATCAGTACACCGAAAAGGATATTGAGGTGATCCTGACCCAGGGTGAAAACACTGCCTCCAGCTATACTGAGGCAGAAGACGGCACAGTCAGCTATGGCTTTGCTGTATCTCTGGAGGTCGTGGCCAATGAGGAGGTCACCATTGAGGTGCTCAACTCTGTGGAAGAGACTGAGGAGTTTACCGTTACCGGTAGCTTTGTGGGCACTGTTGGCAAGACCCAGGACAACCCCATTATGCTGTACGACCAGGCGAACACCGTGTCCAACACCGGTACTCTGTGGTACGGCGGCTACTTCAGCGGCATGATCATGACCGTTACCGGCGAGGGCGACTTCTCTGTCACCAACAACGGTGAGGTCATCGAGGCCTGGATGGGCGAGCTGTCCACCACTGTCACATCTTCCAATCCCCGTATGCCCGTAACCTTCGCCATCACCGGTGAGGGCGAGTTCGCTGTGAACTTTACATACCCCGAGGGCAGCTACATGAATCCTGCTGAGCTGTACGCCGGTATGGCAAACTATGCCACCATCGAGGCAGGCAGCCAGGGCTACTACTACACCTGGACTGCTCCCGCAGCCGGCACTCTGACTCTGGAGTTCTATGCTCAGGATGCTGACTGGAACGAGCTGGGCTGGTCTTATACCGTCAACAATATGACCAGCTATGTCTACGGTGATACCCAGTGGTCCGACAGCGATCCTGTTGTAAATCCCGCTGTGATCACTGTCGCTGCAGGCGACCAGCTGGAGATCGTGGTCAACACCTACGATCCTGCCAATATGTGGAGCACTCCCGCCGGTGAGGTGAGCACCACCGCCAGCTTTGTCTGCACCGAGCACGCAGAGACCGAGATCCAGGATGCCAACGACGGTGCGAACCACAATGTGGTTTGTGTTGCCTGCGGCACTGTCATCAGCACCGAGGGCCACACCTATGTGAACGGCGTGTGTGATTGCACAGCTATGGAGCCCGGCACCGAGGCCAATCCCATGGATCTGACCAATGACCTGCTGTACGACGGTGACTTCCAGGCTACCGTTACCGTTGCCGCAGGTACTACTTACTACTGCCAGGCTTACCGTGTCGGCGGCATGTACATGACCATCAATAACGGTGAAGCCGTTCTGTGCGAGACCATGGGTATGTTCGCACCCTACACCTGGACCCTGGTCAACGATGGCACCGAGGCTGCTGAGTATGTGATCCAGGTCGCTTACCCCGTTGGCGCCCAGGGCAACCCCGAGGTCATCTTCCGTCCTGCTTACATCCAGGTCAACATCGCTGAGGGCGACACCGATGGCTACTACTACAAGTGGACCTCCAACGCTGACGGTGAGCTGAAGCTGACCTGCCCCACCGTTGAGGGCGTTGAGTATGATGTCAATATGACCAATATGAGCACCTATGCTCAGGTTTGGC
>JAZNZZ010000007.1:0-4287 GCA_045595205.1 Faecousia sp. | reverse complement strand
CATCATTGCACTCTGCCATTACTTCAAGGTTTCCGCAGATTATCTCCTGGGCATTCCGAACAATTACAGAAAATAGGACAAAATGTAACTTTGCTGTTCAAATTCGTATTTGTCGTTCAGTCTATCGAATGACATTGTAGGCGCGAACTGGGTTCGCCCGCTCTAAAACACATTGGTACACAACGACGGGCGAACACAGTTCGCCCCTACGACATCTTAATGGGACAGCCCGCTAAATTGGGATTTCAAAAACTCCATACAAAAAAAACGGTTCTGCCCTTTCGGACAGAACCGTTTATGTTGTTTGGAATTAAGCCTCCAGGTTGATGGCGGTCTCCTTGTTGAAGATGTGGGCAACATTGCCTGCGAAGCCGATCTTGACAGTTGCGCCTGCACACAGAGCAGCAACCTCAGCACCGGTCATATTCATCGTGGAAACGATGACGATGACATCCTTGCCCTGAACATTCACGTGCAGGTGCACAGAGGAGCCCATCAGCTCGTTGACCTCGATGACAGCCTCGACGCCTTCGTCCACCAGGGAAATGTGCTCAGGACGAACACCCAGAGTCACTGCCTGCTCCTCAACATTGTTGGCAGCCAGAGCAGCCTGCTTCTCCTCGGACAGCTCCACGGTGTAGCCGTTCAGCTCAACAGCGTACTTGCCGTCCTTCTTGATCAGGTTGGCATCGAAGAAGTTCATCTGGGGAGAGCCGATGAAGCCTGCGACGAACAGGTTGTAGGGATGATCGAACACTTCCTGAGGAGTACCGATCTGCTGGATGAAGCCGTCCTTCATAATGACGATACGGTCGCCCAGAGTCATAGCCTCAGTCTGGTCGTGGGTAACATATACGAAAGTGGTGTCGATACGCTCACGGAGCTTGATGATCTCTGCACGCATCTGGTTACGCAGCTTGGCGTCCAGGTTGGACAGAGGCTCGTCCATCAGCATAACCTTGGGGTCACGGACGATAGCACGGCCGATAGCAACACGCTGACGCTGACCGCCGGACAGAGCCTTGGGCTTACGGCCCAGGTACTGGGTGATGTCCAGGATCTCAGCTGCTTCCTTAACCTTGCGGTCGATCTCAGCCTTGGGGGTGTGGCGCAGCTTCAGAGCGAAGGCCATATTTTCATACACGGTCATATGGGGGTACAGAGCGTAGTTCTGGAAGACCATTGCGATGTCACGGTCCTTGGGAGCCACATCGTTGACCAGACGGTCACCGATCCACAGCTCACCGTCGGAGATCTCTTCCAGACCGGCGATCATACGCAGGGTGGTGGACTTACCGCAGCCGGAAGGTCCGACCAGCACGACGAACTCCTTGTCGGCGATCTCCAGGTTGAACTCCTGAACAGCGACAACGCCCTGCTCAGTAACCTGCAGCTTTGCCTTCTCAGCCTCGCGCTCCAAATAAGCAGCGTAAGCTTCGGGATTCTTCTTCAGCTTCTCGACCTGCTTAGCCTTCTTCTTGTTGCGCTTGATGTCGTCACCACTGAAGGGGTAGACTTTCTTCACATTGATCAGGGATACATTTGCCATGTTTACACGACTCTAAGCATACCGACTCCTCGCGTATGCTCTCACTGTGGCCGGGTAATACAGCCGCAGCTTTACGACAGGTCTCCACACTGCCGCACCGTGAGTCTAACGGTTATTATTTTCCTCCTTTTTTGTCACAGAACGCCTATTGTTGTGGAGTAGAACGCCCTATGCCCGGATGCTATAATAATATCACAACAATTCCTTAAAAACAATTGGTGATGTTTCACAGTTTTAACACCCTGTTTTTGTATATTTTAACAAATTCTGACGCTGCCGTCACCGGTGATCTCCAGGTCAGTGCTGTAGTACTCCTGCATCACCTCCTCCAGGGCAAGGGCATCCCCTACCCCGGCAGTTTCATAGCAGGAGTGCATTGCCAGCTGGGCAAGTCCGATGTCCGCAGACAGCACCGAAACCTGTGCAAGAGAAAGTCTTCCCAAGGTAGAGCCGCCGGGAAGGTCTGCCCGGTTATAGTAGGTCTGCACCGGCACCTCTGCCCTTTCACAAAGCTTGCGGAACACCGCCGCAGACACGCCGTCCGTGGTGTAGCTCTGGTTGGAATTGAACTTCAGCACCACACCGCCGCCCACTGTGGGTGCGTTGTTTGCATCGGCATGCTCCGGGTGGTTGGGATGCACCGCGTGGGCGTTGTCCGCAGAGAGCATAAAGGAATTGTGCAGCAGCTGCTTCAGCTCCAGTCCCAGAGCATCGCAGATCCGCTCCAGCACATCCGGCAGGAAGGTGGAGCAGGCACCCTGGACGGAGGCTGAGCCTACCTCCTCGCTGTCAAAGACACACAGCACAGGAATGGCTCTTCCCTCCCGGGCGTTCAAAAAGCCCTGGGCGCAGCCCCAGGCGCACATCAGGTCATCCAAGGCACAGGCGGAGATATACTCCTCCTCCACGCCCCACACCGCAGCCTTCTGCCGGGGGTACAGATACAGATCGTGCCCTAAGATCTTGCCGCCTGCAGCCTGCTCCAGAAGTGCCCAAAGCTTCCCCTTGGCCTCCTCACTTCCCACCAAAGGCAGAGTATCCACACTGGGATTCCAGCTGTAGCCATCATTGGCAGACCGGTTCATATGGATCGCCACATTGGGGATCAGCAGCAGATCCCGGTCAATGTCCACAAGGCGGGTCTGCACCCCTTCATCCGTCTCCACAAGCACACGGCCCGCAACGGAAAGGGGTCTGTCCAGCCAGGGGGCAATGAGCATACCGCCGTACTTTTCCGTGGCAAGACGGGTGTATTTTCCTGTGAGCTCACCGTTTTCCTTTATTTTAAAGGAAGGGCGGTCCGAATGGCTTGCACTGAGCATAAAGCTTCTGGGGGTGCAGTAAGGCACACGGAATGCCATCAGCGCGCTGCCGCCCCGGATCAGGTAATACTTCCCTCCGGGCACCAGTGTCCACATATCTCCCTCGCAAAGCTCCGTATAGCCCTCCCGCGCCAGCAGCAGCCGCAGCTGCTCCACCGCGTGGTACACGCTGTGGGCTCTGTCCAGAAAGGCTTTTAACTTTTCGATCCTCAAATCCATAGCTTTTGCCTCCTTTTTTATGCATTGTACAACATTTCCCCCAAACCGTCAACCGCCACCCGGGAGAGCATTTTGTCGTTTTTTGTCTATAAGTTCGGTTTTTGTCGGTATTTGCCTGTTGTAGGTCGGTTTTCGTCGGTCATTTGTTTCCGTTTCTCCTTGCAAATTTGGACTCTTTATGCTAAATTATATTTGTCGCAGAAAGGCGGTACAGTCACCGCTTTCACAGAATCGGGGGAGTAACTTATTTATGTCAGGAGAGGACGCTATGGAAAACTTAACAACCGTTATTATCGCAGACAACTCAGAAGAATTTTGTACCGGTCTGACCGCCGCATTGCAGCGCTCCGGCGGATTTCACATTATGGGGACGGCCAACGATGGGGAGCAGGCCATCCGTATGATCACAGAGAGAAAGCCAAATATTCTGGTACTGGACCTGATGCTGGCAAAGCAGGACGGTCTGAGCGTCTTAAAGGCCATATCCAATATGCAGCACAAGCCGGTGACACTGGCTACATCCCGCTTTGTCACAGACTATGTGGCATCGGCAGCGGCAAATCTGGGGGTGCGCTACCTGATGCTGAAGCCCTGTGATATGGCAACACTGGTGGACCGGCTGAAGGAGATCCGCAGCGGAGAAGCTATGGGGCAGGACCACAGCCGCTATAACAATGCCGCCAGCATTGAATCTATGGTCACCAATGTGATCCACGAGATCGGCGTACCTGCCCACATCAAGGGCTACCAGTACCTCCGGGAGGCCATTATCATTGCCGTGGAGGATATGGATGTGATCAACGCCATCACCAAGGTATTATACCCGCAGGTGGCAAAGACCTGCCAGACCACCCCCTCCCGGGTGGAGCGTGCCATCCGCCACGCCATTGAGGTTGCGTGGGACAGAGGAGATTTGGACACCCTTCAGCGGTTCTTCGGCTACACTGTATCGAATACCAAGGGCAAGCCTACCAATTCTGAGTTTATCGCTCTGATCGCCGACAAGCTGCAGCTGCAGCTCAAGGGTGCCAAGGCGGTGCATATCTGAATAAGGTGCGAAGGGCGACAGGGCAAGGTAAGGACCGTCGAGGTGTTGCAGAGCGCAGCGAATCTTCAAATAACAATGATTGCCGGTGGCAATCATACCGATATTCAATACGCCGGTCCCTACCGCGCCCCGTCATTGCGAACCAGTGA
>JAZNZZ010000006.1:0-2310 GCA_045595205.1 Faecousia sp. | reverse complement strand
TGAGAGGTGTTGCGACGAAGATTCTCCTGCAATAACAGGAGGAGATCCTTCGACGCCCCTTCGACTACGCTCAGGGTCGCACAGGATGACATTTTCTTATCTTAATGACATTGGTCTGGGAGGCCGGTCCCTACAGGGGGGACGGATTGCCACACCAGTGACATAGGTCACTGGTTCGCAATGACGGGGAGGTGCGTTCAGAGGACACTCCCTCCACCGCTGCGCGGTCCCCCTCCCTCAAAGAGGGAGGCAGGCGTTTGTCGAGCCACTCTGCTTTTTTATACTTTTGCACCTGTGGGGGGATCTTTGCATAGACTGTCCTGTAATCAATGATAGGAGGTTACAGTACTATGTCTGAATCTTGTCAGCAGACAGTGCGGTGCGGTCCTGAGGATCTGCGCCAGGCGCTGTCTATCCACACCCGGAAGATCACGGACAGCTGCCGTGACAAGGATTGCATTGAAGATCTGCGGGTATGGCTCACAAAGCCTTCTCAGGCCATTCTGGACAGCGCTGCCTGTGCCAAGGTCCGCTGTGCCGATCTTCTTTATACCTACATCGATGTGGAGCCTGTGGCCTTTGACCGCAATCACTACTGCATCGATGTGACCTTCTACTACCGCATTCTGGCAGATGCCACCGTCGGCTCCCTGCGGCCTGCGGCACTTTACGGTCTTGCGGTGTTCTCCAAGCGGGCAGTGCTCTGCGGTGAGGACAGTGCCGCCCACATCTTCACAAGCCGCACCCGGCTGGGTCAGTGCGACGGACCTACCCTGCTCTCCGGCAACAAGCCCACCGCCGTGGTGGAGGTGCTGGATCCTATGGTGCTCTCCTCCAAGGTGCTGGAGGTCTGCGACTGCGCCTGCAGGGACACCGCAGTGGTACAGCTGCCACAGGGCATCATCGATATGTTTGACGATGAGCTGGTGCTCTCCGGGGAGACCCGCAGGCTCTTTGTGACTCTGGGGCAGTTCTCCATCATCCGGCTGGAACGGGATGCCCAGCTGGTGGTGCCGGTGCTGGATTACAGCATCCCCACCAAGGAATGCTGCGACTCCCCCGGCTGTGCCGAGGATCCCTGTGAGATGTTCTCCCGGACCCCCTTCCCCGCAGCCCGCTTTGCCCCCACCGGCTGTGACAAAAAAGAGGACTGCGGCTACACCACCACCGGTTGACAAAAGATCGCAGATTTCCTATAATAAAGCCATCAATTTGCGGAGGTAAATTATGGCTTTACTGGAAATCAATTTTCGTTCCCACGCACTGGGGATGAATGTAACGGTCAATGTGATCCTGCCGGAGAAACCCAGCAACGGTCCTGAGGGCGGTGCGCCTGACGGCACTTACAAGACCCTTTATCTGCTCCACGGTATGGGTGGCAACCACTCCGACTGGGTACGCAGGACCGCCATTGAGCGCTATGCGGCAGATTACGGCATTGCCGTGGTAATGCCCGGTGTGTGCAGAAGCTGGTACACAGACACGGTGTACGGCGCAAACTATTTCACCTTTATTACCGAAGAGCTGCCCCGGATCTGCCGCAGCTACTTTAAGGGTATGACCGACCGCCGGGAGGATAACTACATTGCCGGTCTTTCTATGGGCGGCTACGGTGCGCTGAAGGCGGCAATGACCTACCCGGAACGGTACTGCGGCTGTGCAGCTTTGTCCGGCGCGCTGGACATTACCCGCAAGGGCAGACCCTGCAACATTCCCGAATGGCAGAGCATTTTTGACTATGCTCTGGAGCTGCCGGATGCGCTGGAGGGCACAAAGCACGACCTGTTTGCCGTGACAAAGGAAGCGGTGGCACGGGGTGCGGAAATGCCGGAGATCTTCCTGTGGTGCGGCACGGAGGACGGTCTTATTTCCAACAGCCGGAATTACCGTGACCTGCTGACGGAGCTTGGGGTAAAGCACACCTACACCGAAAGCGAAGGCAACCACAGCTGGAAGTACTGGGATATGCACATCCAGCCTGCACTGAAAACACTTTTTGGATAAATATCTGCCATTCCCCAATTCCGGGGAATGGCAATTTTTTGCAGATAGTAAGGCGGATGGGGGTTACGGATTGCCACGCCAGTCTGCGGACTGGCTCGCAATGACAACTGCGGGGCATATAAGGACCGTCCGGAGGCCGGTCCCTACAAGAGATTTGTCCGGGAGGCCGGTCCCTACAAATGCGTGTCATTCTGAGCAAAGCGAAGAATCTCCAGCTTAAAAAGGTATAAAGTATCGAAGGGGATCCTTCGGCTTCGCTCAGGATGACAAAGAGGACCGTCCGGGAGGCCGGTCCCTACAAAAGAT
>JAZNZZ010000005.1:0-19382 GCA_045595205.1 Faecousia sp. | reverse complement strand
AAATCCTTGATCTGTCCCACAAGTATAGTCACGGCAATTCCCGAGGTAAAGCCCACGGTTATGGTGTAGGGTATGTATTTTATAAGTCCGCCCAGCTTGAATACGCCCATAAGTACAAGCATGATTCCCGCAAGCACGGTGGCAATGATAAGTCCCTCCATTCCCTTGGTTGCGACGATACCCGCAACTATAGACGCAAATGCAGCGGTAGGACCTGCGATCTGCACACGGCTGCCGCCGAGGAAGGATACTATAAAGCCGGCAAATATTGCGGTATAAACACCGCAGGCAGGCTCAACGCCGGAGGCAAGAGCAAGGGCTATGGACAACGGCAGAGCTATGATTGCAACTATCACGCCTGCGATAATATCCTTGGTAAGCTGTGAGCCCGAATAGCTTTTGATTACCGAAAACAGCTTGGGCTTAAGATAAAATGACTTCAAAATTCCATCTCCTTTTGAATTTTTCTGTTAACCTTGATATACTACCACAAGCACAGAATAATGTCAATGAATCATTCGTGAAAAAAAGTTTATTTTTTCTGAAAAAAGGGTTGACAAAAGTGTCTTACTGTGTTATACTAACACTCGCACCGCAAGAGTGCAATTAAATATGCGAGAGTGGCGGAACTGGCAGACGCGCACGTTTGAGGGGCGTGTGGTTCACACCGTACGGGTTCAAGTCCCGTTTCTCGCACCAGAAAAGAAACACCATTTGTCTACCGGACAAATGGTGTTTCTTTTCAACTAAATCCACCCTTTTGGATGGGTGAAATCATCTCCGATGATGAAATCCCCTGCGGGGATGAAATCCGCCTCGACGGCGGGTGGGTGGATTTGATTTCATCTGCGTTAGCAGATTTCATCCGAGTATTACCCGGATTTCATCGCGCTTTGCGCGATTTCATTGAAAATTGTTGAAGCTTATGATATAGTTAAACAAAAGGAGGCGATAGATATGGGAAAGAACAACAAGAAAAAGAGCCGAAAGAAAAGGGGGCAATGGACACCTCCGAAGGGTTCTTCGTCTTTTTTCTATCCTGCATCTGATTATGAATTTAAGGAAGCGCACCCGGTAGGATACGGCTTTCTTGTGATGCTTGGCATCGCAGCATTGTTACTGCCTGTCATTCTGTATATGGTTTTTGTAATTCCCATTGCGGATAACAGTCCGTGGATTATGCTGGGCTGGGTTGGTGGATTTGTTATTGGAATTGGACTTTTTAACTTTGTTGCAATTATCATTAAACAGTATTTGGGACATTTGGTTTCCATTATTTCTTTTATCGTTGGTGGTGTGTTGATTTGGATCAGTTTGATCCAAATGGGAATCGTGTAATTGATCATACAGACTATCAAACTACTTTGCATAATTTCGCCGCAAGGGAGAATTCGTAATGAAACGCGTAATTGTGATCGGCTGCCCCGGAAGCGGGAAAACCACCTTTGCAGAAAAACTGAATAAGATAACAGGCTTGCCGTTGTATCATCTGGATGCGATCTGGCATAAACCGGATAAGACCCATATCCCAAGAGAGGAATTTGATCAAAGGATACAGGAAATCTTTACAACGGAGGAGTGGATCATTGACGGCAATTATGGAAGAACGGTTGAAATGCGGCTTCGGGAATGTGACACCGTCATTCTTTTTGATCTGCCGACAGAGGTTTGTTTGCAGGGAGCGACGGAGCGCCTGGGAAAGGGGCGTTACGATCTGCCGTGGATCGAAAAGGAACTGGACCCGGAATTTGAAGGCTTTATTAAGGATTTTTCAAATCATTCTTTGCCGAAGCTATATGCGCTGATTGAAAAATATAAGGCAGAAAAACAAGTGGTAATTTTCAAAAGCAGAAAAGAAGCGGACGACTTTTTGAAACGAATGCTGACCTGCCGGAAATCAAGTATTACGGCATAGCTTATTTGCTGGGAGTGTGTTTATGAAGAAACAAAGCTATCTCATTATTGGGATCACGCTGTTTGCCTGCACAGTGATGGGCGTTGTGGATGCGCTGATACAGCCGGGATATGTGGTGAAATCCATCATTAAGCTTTCTATGTTTCTGCTGCTTCCTGTTATTTATGCAAGAATCGACAGAAGCTGTGACTTGAAATCCTTATTTCGCGTGGATAGAAAGGGCATTTTAATCGCCGCCGGAATGGGAGCCGCAATTTTTGCTGTCATTTTGGGTGCGTTTTTCCTGTTTCGGAATGTCTTTGATTTTTCTTCCCTTGCAGGAAGCCTGACCTCCTCCACGGGCGTGAACAAAGAAAACTTCATATTTGTTGCGATCTACATATCTTTGGTGAATTCTCTGCTTGAAGAATTCTTCTTCCGTGGCTTTTCTTTCCTTTGCCTGTGCAGGGCATCAAAGAGATGGTTTGCCTACATTTTCAGTGCAGGGGTGTTTGCCCTTTACCATATTGCTATGATGATCGGCTGGTTTTCCTGGATCGTTGTGCTTCTGGCGCTTACCGGTATTTTTGTTGGCGGCCTGATTTTCAGCTTCTTTAATGAGAAGTACGACAACATTTATCTCTCCTGGCTGATCCATATGTGTTCTAATTTTGCCATCAATATTATTGGCTTTATATTGCTGTAAAAAAAGACGATGCACGCCACTGTGCATCGTCTTTTTAAGTTACTTGGCGAAATCAAGAAGGGAAGCGGCATCCAGCTTTTCGTAGCCACCCAGGAAACCGGAAAGCTCTGCGGCGATCTTCTTTGCACCGCCTGCGGTGTTGCTTTCAATGTTCAGTGGCAGCAGGGGATCGTGGAGGGAAAGACGCAGCAGGAACCAGCCGTTTCCGTGTGCCTCGTCCAGATTTACGCGGACACCCTCAAAGTTGCTGGGAGCAAGGGACCAGCCGGACTGCTTTTCAGCATAGGCAGTGAGTGCATCGATCACATCCTGACCGTAGGTCTTAAAATCATCCACAAGGATGTTCATACGGAACTCAACACTCTCAGCAGGTTCTTCCAGAGAATCGATCAGGGAAGCCAGCGTGTAGCCTTCCTTTTTGCCACGGGCAAGCTCGATCAGAAGCTTTGTGACGATGTAAGCACCGTCATCCAGGAAATAGTTCTCCTTAAATGCGCCGTGGCCGGAGGTCTCAATGGCAAGCTGACTGTCCTGTCCGATGCCGTTGAGGCGAATGGATTCGTTGATCACATTGCGGTAGCCCCGCTTAAAGCGATGGTGCACACCGCCTTTTTCTTCAATAAACTTTGCAAGACCGGTGGAGGTGATGGAGTCGGTGACAATGGTGGTGCCGGGATGCCCACGAAGGAGGATCGCAGAGAGCATTGGGATGATGCGGTTTCTGTTCAGCTCACTGCCATCGGAAAGAACGGCACCGGCGCGGTCTACATCAGTGTCAAAAATAATGCCAAGGTCAGCGTTATTCTCTTTTACAGCCTCGGTGATGCTCTCCATTGCCTTTTTGTCTTCCGGGTTGGGAATGTGGTTGGGGAAGCTGCCGTCGGGTTCCAGGAAACGGCTGCCTTCGGTGTCCGCACCCAAAGGCTTCAGCACCTTATCTGCATAGAAGCCGCCGGCACCGTTGCCTGCATCCACCACGATGTGGAAACCCTCCAGAGGTCTCTCTTCGCCGGTGGCAGCGCGGATCTTGTCTGCAAGGATCTTGGCATAAGCATCCATAAACGCGCCTTCTGAAAGTGTTCCGGGAGCAGCACCGGTCTTTTCGTCGGAGGCGGCATAAGTAAGGATCTCTTTAATGTCGCCCTTTTCAAGACCGCCGTCTTCGGTGAAGAATTTAAAGCCGTTGCGGTTGAAGGGAAGATGGCTTGCTGTGATCATAACAGTTCCGTCAAAGCGGTAGCCCTCTGTAACGGTTGCCATAAACATAGCGGGGGTACTTGCCATACCGAAGTTTGTGACCTGAAGACCCTCCTGTACCATTGCCTCGCAGAGCCAGCCGCACAGGGTGGGACCGGAAAGGCGGGAATCTCTGCCCACGGCTACCCGCAGGTCCTTCTTGCCGGTCTTCTTTATAAGCCAAAGAGCGAAGCCTCTGCCAATGTCGCGGCAGGCCTGCTCGGTCAGATTGATGTGCTGACCCTCGATGCCTTCCAGGGCAACACCGCGGATGTCGCTTCCGTTTTGCAGCTTGCTGTAATCCATATATATTCCTCCAAGTGTATTTTTTGGTTATTATAACACAGTAGAATCAAATAATCAATCACAGAAAAAAGCCGGAGCTTAAAGCTCCGGCTCAGATCATTTAATATCAGGAGGGTCACTGATTGACTGAAATTTGTTCTCTCTTCGGATGTAAGTGATCAGATAGTCCAGGAATGCCACGATCATACAGATAATATCCACAGAAAACAGAATGAACAGATAAAGCTCATCCATATTAGGGAACATAACCATTAAAATGAGACTGACGAACAAAACAGCAGTGCAGATCTTTCCGGAAAGCTGTGCGCCCTTGAGCATCTTCCTGTTTTTCAGCAGGTTGATCCCGCCTGCGATCAGCTGAAAGCCCTCCTTGATCACGAACAGCAGAAGAAGATACCACAAAATGCGGTACTTTGTAGCAAGACAGACGATCAATGAAAACTGCGTTGCCTTATCGGCTACGGGATCCAGAATCTTTCCCAAATTGGAAATCATATTAAAGTGTCTTGCAATTTTACCGTCGATCAGGTCGGTAAGGCAGGAAACGGCGAGGATACCAGCAGCGATGTAATAATCCCAGATTTCTTCTGCTTTTATAAAAATCAGGATGTATACCGGTATCAGAATAAGCCGGAACATACTCAACAGATTCGGTATGGTGAATATATCTTTTTTCCAATCTTTTGCGAACATTGTCGATCCTCCGGTCATCAGCGAACAAATACTATTCCTATTATAGGCTTTTTTTGCCTTTGAATCAAGTATAAAGTTTAATATTTCCAGAAAGTTAATAATTCATCCCTTTTTGCCCGTGTGTGATGGCATTTAATTCATATTGATGCACAAGATTTTTCCAGGTGAGCTTATCGAATTCTCCGGTTACGGGGAGCGCTGCTGTTCTTTGAAAACCGGACAGGGAATCTGCGGTAAGATCGTCCAGGATCCCTGTATGCTCCGGTCTTGGGATTGCGGTGTGATCCTGTGACAACTGGATCAGCATACTTTGCAATAAGTAGATATACGGACTGGCATCGCCTTTTCGGAATATTTGCCCGGGGTCCATACGGATACGGATGGGCTGCGCCTCACCCACGCGAACGATTGCGGCATCATATTCTTTTGCGATGGCTTCCCAGGTGGTTTGATCGGTAACACCTGTGGCGGGAAGGCTGTTGTTTCTTTGGAATGTGCTGACCGCGATCATTGTTTTCGGTCCGTATATGCCGTCTGGAACAACAGCGGGGTAGCGGTCGTCATCCTCTGACAGCACCCGCAGCATCGTCTGAAGACTTCTTACCGGTTGTTCCACAAAGGATTCGTTGGGTCTCATCGCACCACCTCCTGTTTTACAGGATCCTGAGATCCCACGCTCAGATCCCGTCCCGGGAACTGTCCCATAGTCGTTGTTCTGCTGTAATTTGTCCTTTGCTGTCCGTTCAGTGCATTTCTTCCGGGAAAGTCTTCTCCGCTGCGAAGAACAGCAGTTTCAATACCTGCATACTGACCGTATATTTCGTCCCAGGTTTGCGCTCCCACCGTGCCTGTTTCAGGAAGCTCGAATCTACGCTGTGCCGCCAGGACAGCCGCCCGCGTTTCTTGTCCGAACACACCGTCGATCCGAAGGGGTGGGATGCTCGGTATATGACTGGAAAGAACAGAGAGCATATACTGAAGAACTCTGACTTTTTCTCCGGTATCTCCAAGCTCCAGACCGTTTGGCGGTGACCAGTTGATGGCATAAAATTGCTGCCCCTGACTTCGCAGCTCCGACAGGGAAGTCACAGCGGTGTACAGTCTTACAATTGCATACCAGGTCGCAGGACCAACGACCCCGTCGGGGGTGAGGTCGAATACATCCTGGAACGCTCTTACGGTTGCCTCTGTCCGGCTGCCGAAGACCCCGTCCACAGCCGGTATTTTTGGGATTGCCGGGTAGCTTTGTGCGATTCGGTTTAACGCGACTTGTATTACGACCACATTTGGCCCTGTGCTGCCTCTGCGAAGCGGTGTTCCCGGATAGGAGGAGGTGTTTCCGCGAATGGGTGCATTGATGACAGTTTCCACATCTCCGTAGTAGCTTCTGAGAATTTGGTCAGAGTTATAGCCCTGCTGTGCGAGATTCTGACTGCCCCATTGGCTGAGACCTTCGCAGGTGACAGTGGTGCCGTTGCAGAATTTAGCTGCAAGAGGCTCAACAAAGCCGGGTCTTCGCAAATAATCATTAAACAATTCATCCACAAGCCGGGAGATGTTTTCAAAATAGCTTCTTCCGTTTACGAAATACTGGTCGTAAGCCGTCGAATTGGTAATATCAAAATCGTAGCCTCTGCTTCTGTAAAACTCTGTGTAGATCCTGTTGAGTGCAAAGGAAACGATGGCAAGAATGTTTGCGCGAAGGGCGCTCTCGTCCCAGGTGGGATAGATCTCGCTGGATGCAACATTTTTTACATAATCAGAAAAAGAAACGGTAACATTGGCAGCGTTGGAATTTGGAGGTCCGAGATGGACCGTGATTCGCTGGGGTACGAAGGGGGTTACCGGGGGCATAGGATCGCGCCTCCTTACAGGTTTTGCGGGGTCGTTTCGAAGGTTTCCGAGCGTAACCAGCTGTCAGGGAATTCTGACAGCGGTATCATTTCCAGATTTTGCTCTGTGACTGTTTGAGGGAATATCTGCAGATTTTTAACGATAATACTTTCGTACCTTTCCAGCTTGGCATAAAGATCCACCGTTGCGTAGGGAATGATGCCCGTGTTGGGCGTCTCTCCTGCGGATATATCCGGCACGGAAATGGGTATGGGAGAATCCAGCTTTCCGCTGCTGTTCGTCAAGCGCATTGCAATGGCAGAGCCGTTCTTATCTGTGACGCTAACAGCAACATCCTTTAACGGTATTTGTGCATTGCTTGTAAATGCGCGCACCTGTATGTATCCGATAGAGCTGATATTCTTTTCCTCCTTTCAAAGTTTTCGTATTATACTATGTGTGTAAAAAAGGAATGTGCAGGGGTTTTACACATACCCCTGCATCTGTTTGATGTTTTCGGCCTCGCAGTCTAAAAGCTTTTGCCCCAGCTCTGCGATCCTTCTGTCTGCTTTCGGCGCGTGATGGAGATTTTTAAGACCTTTGATCATACCCCGGGTATTGCCGTTTATCATCATTGCTGCGATCCTTGAATCGCTTCGTCCCATCATAAGGTTTGTATATGCACAGGCCTTGGACATGAGCTTCGCGGCAGGATCCAGCTCATTGAGCTCCCAGCCGTGGGTTTTGGCAATGGTGTGTGCCTCTTTCTCAATAATGTCATACTCGTTTTTCTGGGAAGTCAGCGCGCCCTTCAGGTCCTCACTCGCGGCATAGGGAAGTACCGCACGGACACCAACCTGACCCATCTGTGTTGTTTTCAAAATGGATGCAAGAATGTCTTTGTTGTTTTTCATAACATCACCCTTGCTTAATATGTGCAGGTTAAAAACTGATATGCACGGAAAATTTTTGCTTGCATAAGATAAAGCATATGGAAAGGGGAGATCGTTATGTGTGGGATCGCAGGCGCAGTCGGGCTTTCGATTTCGGATGAAAAAATAAGCCGTATGCTTTTGACAATGGAAAGGCGGGGACCTGACGGTGGCGGCAGTTTCCGGAAAGACGAATGCCTTTTGTTACATAGAAGACTTGCGATTATCGACCCGGAGCACGGTGCTCAGCCAATGCAGCTTCACTATGCGCGGGAGGATTACACCATCGTTTATAACGGGGAGCTGTATAACACGCAGGAATTGCGGAATTTGCTGATAAAGTTGGGTCACAGCTTCCTTGGGCATTCGGACACCGAGGTGGTGCTTCACGCCTATGCCCAGTGGGACGAGGGCTGCCTTGAAAAGTTTAATGGCATTTTTGCCTTTGCTGTGTGGGAGCATAAACGCAGAAAGCTTTTCCTTGCAAGGGACCGCATCGGTGTGAAGCCTCTTTTTTATGCACCCGTAGACAGGGGCATTCTCTTTGCTTCGGAGCTCAAAACGATCTTGGCCAGCGGGTGCATCAAGCCGGTGCTGGATAAAAGCGGAATTGCCCAGCTGCTGATGCTGGGACCCGGACGCGTTCCGGGAAGTGGTGTTTTGAAGGGTATTTACGAATTGGAGCCCGGATGCTTTGGTTGCTTCTATGCCGGTAAGTGGAGCTGGAAACGGTACTGGAAGCTTCGGGACAGGGAGCATACGGACAGCTTTGAACAGACAGTGGAGCAAGTGCGTTATCTTGTTACGGATTCTATCACACGGCAGATGGTGTCCGATGTGCCGATCGGTACATTTTTGTCGGGAGGACTTGATTCCAGCTTAATATCTTCTGTATGTGGAAGGAAAATGCGGGAAGCGGGGAGGGTACTGCCCACATTTTCCGTGGACTATCAGAATAATGATAAATTCTTTGTACCGGGAAAATTCCAGCCAAACACAGATTCGGATTATATCGGTGTTATGGAGAAGTATTTGGGATCTGATCCCCACAGGACCGTGATCGGTGCCAAGGAACTGTCTGATGCACTTTTGGATGCAGTGCAGGCTCGGGACCTTCCCGGTATGGCAGATGTGGACAGCTCGCTTCTTTTGTTTTGCAGAGAGATCAGAAGGTCTGTAAAGGTTGCGCTTTCCGGCGAGTGCGCGGATGAAATATTTGGCGGCTACCCCTGGTACCGTGATCCCGAGGTCCGGGTACAGGCGGGTTTTCCATGGTCCCAGAATGTGAAGGAAAGGGAAAGCTTTCTCCATCCTCAGTGGAGAAAGAATAATGCAACCACTGAGTTTGTAATGGATATGTACCGTGATACGATAGATCGCTGCGATATTCTGCCGGGGCAGTCGAGACTGGAGCGAAGAATGAAAGAAATGGTCAATTTGAATTTCAGGTGGTTTATGCAGACCCTTCTGGACAGGAAGGACAGGATGAGTATGTACTCCGGTCTTGAAGTGCGGGTCCCGTTTTGCGATTACAGGATCGCGGAGTATCTGTATGCAGTGCCCTGGGAGTACAAGGAGTATCAGGGGAAGGAAAAGGGACTGTTACGCATCGCGATGTCAGACTACCTGCCTGAAAGTGTTCTGTATCGGAAAAAGAGTCCTTATCCCAAGACCCACGACCCTGCCTATATGGAGCTGGTCAGCAGAAAGCTTGAAAGCATTCTTAAGGATCCTGATGCACCGATCCATCAAATCGTCAATAAGTCCTCCCTTGAACAGCTCCTTGGATCGGATGCGCCCTGGCCCTGGTACGGTCAGCTTATGCGTACGCCCCAGACCATTGCATATATGATCCAGTTAAATCACTGGCTGGCAGAATATAAAGTAACCACAGAATAAGCAGAATGACCGTTCAGTGCGCCTGAACGGTCACTTGCATCAGTTTTCAAAATGGATCTGCTGCTTCTCTCTGAAAGGAAAAACAGATAAAGCATCGTTGCTTAAATCTTCGGAATGCAGCTTGACGGCTGTGAGGGCACTGTTTTCGTAAGTTTTGTAATAATAGATCCCCTTGTCTGTGTTGCAGCAGCTGCTGTAAAGTGTTTTTTCATACGAACCGTTTACTTTCACACAGCCCTGAACCTGGGAAACGCTCTCCAGAATGTGAAAAAACTGACTGACGCTTTCGCACTCTCCGGGTCCGGATACGGAATTAAGCTTTGTAAATGCGCCGCGGATAAACCGGGAAGGGGAGGAGGCATCACCGGGCAGACCGATGGCGCCCATTCCTCTGCTGTGCGGCTGTAAGGAGAGCTTTTCAGAAAAACGGTTGACCGGTTCCTTTGGGGTGATGTTCAGATAGTTTGTAAGATTCTGGAGCTGATACTCAAAGGGTGGATTGTTGGTTAAAACGCCGACAGGATTTTGGAAAACCTCAAGTCCCCGTTTCGTGGATTCCACAACAAGAGAGCTGCCCTTGTGGGCAATGATCCAGTGCAGAGGTGTTAAAGGGAGTGCTTCGCTGAAGTTTTCATTTATGAGATTCAAATCTGAAAATGTGAGCTCTGCCTCCCGGATATTGCTGCAGGTGCCCAAGATCCAGGGAATCAATTCAAATGGCGCAAGGTTAAGCTTATCTTTGGACGGCGGATAGTAAACAGCATTTCCAGGGAAATATAGTCCTGCAATGCTCAGACCCTTCTCGTTTGTTCCGTCAAAATACAGAGGATACCTGTCGGCTACCATTGCAGTGCCGATCATTGCATAGTGATTCTCAAGAACCCTTCCGTTCCTGAAATGAAATGGAAACTTTCGTGGCGTAATGACGACAGAAGTATCAAACGGATGCTCAAAGTCCAGATTCCTTCCGAAATAATGATCGCCGGAGCTGTATTGAATCGCGGTGCACATAATGATCCCTCCTGAATCATTTATGCCCCAATTAAGAGAATTCTTGCGCCAATATTCAGAAAAAACTGACACCCCCTGTTTTGCAGAAACAAGGGGTGTCGATTCGTTATTTGATTATTTTCTTCTTGCGTAGATCTTGGCAAGACCGCCTTCGCTGGTTTCCCGGAAGCGGTGGTTCAGGTTGACACCGGTCTCGTGCATTGCGCGGCAGACCATATCATAGCTGATATTACGGGAGCCTGTGAGGAAGAAGCTGAGATTGCAGGCGTTCATCGCCCGCATAGCGGCAACGGCATTTCGCTCAATGCAGGGGATCTGTACCAATCCGCAGATGGGATCGCAGGTAAGTCCTAAATGGTGCTCCATTGCGGCCTCGGCTGCATATTCCACCTGATCCAGATTCTGTTCGTAAAGCTCAGCCAGTGCGGCGGCGGCCATAGAGCAGGCAGTGCCGATCTCCGCCTGACAACCGCACTCTGCACCGGAGATGGAAGCGTTTCTCTTGGTCAGAGAGCCGATGATACCGGCGGTGGCAAGACCCCGGATGATCTGTGCGTCAGAATACCCTCTTGTGTCCTGTGCATATTTCAGAACTGCAGGAAGAACACCGCAGGCACCGCAGGTGGGGGCGGTAACGATAGTTCCGTTGCTGGCATTTTGCTCTGCCACAGCATAGGCGTAGGAGGCGATCCGCTTAAACTCCAGCATTGCAGGAGCGAGATCCTTTTCCGGTTGCTCGTAAAGATACTTTGCTTTTCTCTGCACCTTAAGACCACCCGGTAAGATCCCTTCAGCAGCCACGCCTTCCTCAATGGAGCGTTTCATAACCTGCCAGACCTCCATAAGGAAATCCCAGATTTCTTCGCCCTCGTTCAGCTCCACATAGTCACTGAGCTTTTCAATGTAACGCCACTTGCAGAAGTCTGCGATCTCGGCAAAGGAATTCTCAGGATATACCTCCGGGGTGTCCAGAAGGCTTTCTCCGGGTACGCGAATGTCACCGCCGCCAATGGATTCAATGCGAAGCCGTCCGATCTCAGCGGAATCTCTGAACGCGATCAGATCCATCGTGTTGGGGTGGGCATTCGTAAGCTTCTCGTCGGAAAATACGATGCTTGTGGGAGCAGGGGAGAGGACCTCCCGGATCACGCTGTCAGTGCCGTGACCGACACCTGTTTTGCTTAAAGAGCCGTACAGGATCACCTCAAAGGCATCGGCGCTGGGATTCTGTTCTTTAAAGACCTTACAGGCACGCTCCGGACCCATAGTGTGGGAGGAGGACGGACCCTTTCCGATCTTGTATATTTCTTTGATGGATTTCATATTGCTACCTCTTTTTCTGTTATTGCTGTAAGTATAGCAAATGATTTTCAGAAAAACAATGATTATTTCCTTAAACGCAGTTTTGACTTGTAAAATACTTGACAGATATGTTACAATGTTAGCAGTCAAATTAGGTATTTGAGAGGATGACAAAAATGGCAAAAGATAAAAAAGTAGAACAGATCACAGATATGGAGGTCGACTTTGCACAGTGGTTTACAGATGTATGTAAAAAGGCACAGCTGATCGACTATTCCTCCATTAAGGGTATTTTCATTTACCGCCCCTACGGCTATGCGATTTGGGAAAACATCCAGCGTCTTATGGATGCCGAATTCAAGAAGACCGGCGCGGAAAATGTGTATATGCCTATGCTGATCCCTGAAAGCCTCCTGCAGAAGGAAAAGGACCATGTGGAGGGCTTTGCACCGGAGTGTGCCTGGGTCACCTACGGCGGCAACGAGAAGCTGGAGGAGCGTTACTGCATCCGTCCCACTTCTGAGACTCTGTTCTGTGAATACTTCAAAAATTCCATCCAGTCTCACCGGGATCTTCCTATGATGCTCAATCAGTGGTGCAGCGTTCTGCGCTGGGAGAAGACCAGCCGTCCCTTCCTGCGTCACAGAGAGTTCCTGTGGCAGGAGGGTCATACGATGCACGCCACTGCTGAGGAGGCGAAGGAAGAGACGGAGCGTATGCTGAATGTGTATGCTGATTTCTGTGAAAATGTGCTGGCTATGCCTGTTACCCGTGGTCAGAAGACGGACAAGGAGAAGTTCAACGGCGCTGAGGCTACCTATACCATTGAGTGTATGATGCACGACCGTAAGGCGCTGCAGGCCGGCACTTCCCATTACTTCGGTGACGGCTTTGCCAAGGCATTTGATATTACCTTTACGGATAAGAACAACCAGAAGGTCAACCCGCATCAGACCTCCTGGGGCGTGTCCACCCGTTTGATTGGCGGCATTATTATGACCCACGGTGATAACAACGGTCTTGTGCTGCCTCCCAAGGTTGCACCTACGCAGGTGATCATTCTCCCCATTGCACAGCACAAGCCCGGTGTTCTGGAGGCTGCCAATGAGCTGAAGGAGCGTCTGCTGGCTGCCGGCATCCGTGTAAAGCTGGATGATTCTGACAACTCTATGGGCTGGAAGTGTGCGGAGTACGAGATGAAGGGTGTTCCTCTGCGTGTGGAGTGCGGCCCCCGGGATCTTGAAAACGGTCAGTGTGTTCTGGTTCGCCGGAATGACGGCGAAAAGACTGTAGTTGCCCTTGCAGATCTGGAGCAGGCTGTTGCAGAGCAGCTGGAGCTTGTACACAAGGGTATGTACGAAAAGGCCAAGAAGAATCTTACCCACCATATTTACGAGGCACATTCTCTGGAGGAGGCAAAGCGCCTGCAGGAGGAGAACGGCGGCTTCATCAAGACGATGTGGTGCGGTGAGCTGGAGTGCGAAATGAAGATGAAGGAAGAGGCAGGTATGAGCTCTCGCTGTATGCCTTTCGCACAGGAAAATCTTGGGGATACTTGTCCCATTTGCGGCAAGCCTGCCAAGAAGATGATCTACTGGGGTATTGCATATTGATCGTTATTGCCACTCTTTACGGGTGGCAATAATGCTATAAACAGTCTTGTGGAGGTGTTTTATGATAAAGCGTATGATTTCTTTTTTATTGATAATCACACTGTCGCTTGCGTTGCTTGCGGGCTGTGGCGGGAAAGGAACAAAGAATGGTGCTGCATTATCTTTGGGATATGCGAAGATCGATTCGACGCCCACGGAATCCCTCCCTCTCGGCGGTTATCAGGGCAATGATGCACCCCAGTATCGTTGGTCTACAGCAACGGAATGGCCGTTCAACGCGATCTGTGTTGTTTTTACGGATGCAGACGGCAATTCTGCGATGCTGATCACATTGGATCTGATCAATGCGGGAATGTCTAATTCTTTGCGTTCAGCAATCTCCAATATTGTGGGTATTCCCAAAGAGCACATAATGATCCATGCCACCCACAATCACAGTGGACCGGCTGTTTCCTATAGCGCTCCGGAAATTTACAATTATTTGACTTTGATGACAAACAGTGTGATCACTGCGGCAAAGAATGCTATGGACAACAGACTTCCGGTTACCGGAATGAAGACGACCTATGCGCGTCCTGAGGGTCACAATTCTGAACGCCATTATTTGCTTGCAGACGGAAGCTACCAGTCTTATGGCGTAGGCAGCGTTCCGAAGGACCAGCTGATCGGTCACTACGGCGTGGCAGACAATCTCCTTCAGCTTGTAAAGTTTGAAAGAGACGGCGGCAAGGATGTTGTGCTGGTCAATTGGCAGGGACACCCTCCCGGAACAAATCCCAAAACCATTGCAACCGCAAACTACCCCGCTGTTTTGTGTGATTATCTGAACAAGCATTGGGACTGCGAGTCTGTTTTCTTCTTAAGTGGCTCCGGAAACCTGAACAACGGTTCTCAGATCGCCGGAGAAATCATCCACGAGGACTACCAGGGCCTTGGTGAGGGGTTAGGTGCTGCAGGTGTAGCTGCGGCTGCAAGCTTTACAGACAGAAGCTTTGAAGGCGTCCGGGTCAAAGAGAAAATGCTGCAGCTTGAGAACCGTAATTACGGTGTAGACAAGGTCTATGTGTATGCGATCACCATTGGCGATTTTGCAATGGTGACTGCACCCTTTGAGATTTTTGATGATAATGCAGTTGCTGTTCGGGAAAATTCTCCTTATGCAATGACGATGTACCTTTCCTGCTGCAACGGGTCCCACGGCTATCTTCCCACACCCCCGTCCTTTGACTGGAAGATCACCTATGAATCCCGTATTACCAAATTCCCGAAGGGGACTGCGGAAATCGTGCAGGATGAGCTGATCGGTATGCTGAAGGAGCTGGCAACGGAAAACGCTTTTCAGACGGTGGAAAAGCCGGCTGATTATTATCAGGCAGAATTTGTGCCCAAAACTGACGGCGTAACCTATATGAATATGAATCCCGGGGATCTTACGAAGTATTCTCAAGTTCAGAATGATTTCTTTGCATTTCAGCTTTTTGCAAATAATAAAGTAAAGAACCATCTTTGCAAGGATGAAGCGCTTGTAAAGGAGATTCTGGAAAAAACAGAAGTAAAGCTCATATTCAACGAGCAAAGCGTTGTTGTGGGCATTGTTGAGTGACAGACTTAAATAATAAAACTGCCGGAGAGCTGTGCTCAATGTCATTAAGTTAAGCGTGTCATCCTGAACGCAGTGAAGGATCTCCATCGTATTTTGAAGGAGATTCTTCGTCGCGTTGTTCCTCAGAATGACACGCTTTTTCTTATCTTAATGACATTGAGAGCTGTGCTCCGGCAGTTTTGTTATTTAACTCTGGGGAGTATGTCGCTTTTGATCACCTGAAGCAATTTGTCCAGTTCTTCCTGCGTAGTCTCGCGGCAGATGGAGACCCGGAAGGAGCTGTCCATAATTTCCGGGGAAAGACCCATTGCAGTCAGTGTGTGGCTTCTGTGACCCTTTGCACAGGCAGAGCCGGCGCTTACACAAATCCCGGCATCCTGCAAAATGTTGATGATATTCTGGGTGGGGATCCCCGGGATCGAAAGCGAAAGAATGTGTGGCGCTTCGTGAGCGCCGTTGATCGTAACCCCCGGGACAGAAGCGAGCTTTTCTGCAAGGCAGGTAATAAGCCTGGCTTCCTGCTCCAGATCCTTCTGCAGGGTTTCTTTTCCTGCAGCGGCAGCAGCGGCAAAACCGAAAATAGCAGGCGTTGCTTCTGTGCCGCTTCGCATATTGTTTTCCTGTCCACCGCCCATAAGCAGAGCGGGGAAGGACTTTAGCCTTGGACTGATGTACAAAGCACCCGCACCCTTCGGACCGTGGATCTTGTGGGAGGATACGGTGATGAGGTCAGCACCCAGCGTTTTTGCCTGAAAGGGAACTTTTAGAAAGCCCTGTACCGCATCTGTGTGAAAAATAGCATTGGGGCAGAGCTTGTGTGTCAGCTTTGCCATTTGTGCGATGGGCATTACAGAACCGACCTCGTTGTTCACCATCATAACAGAGATAAGACAGGTATCCTTTCTCAAAGCGGCTTTTAAGTCCTCAGTTGATATCTGTCCCAGCCGGTTCGGCTGCAGATAGGTTACTTCATAGCCGTTTGCCTCCAGCTCCTTCATCGTGTTGAGTACAGCGTGGTGCTCAATGGCAGTGGTGATGATGTGCCGGTTCTTTTTCCCAAAGCGTTTGACAGTGCCGAGAATGGCCCAGTTGTCAGCCTCTGTGCCACCGGAGGTGAAATACACTCTGTCCGGCTCTGCGCCCATAGCTGCAGCGACCTTGGTTCTTGCGTTGCGAAGCTCTCTGGCGGCATCAATACCAAAATGATACAAAGCGCTGGGATTTCCCCAACAGGCAGTAAGTGCACCTACCATTGCATTTACCGCCTCCTCGCAGGGCTTTGTTGTTGCTGAGTTGTCTAAATATATCATAAGCTATCACTTTCCTACGCAAAAGCGTTCAAAGATCCTGGAGGTTATATCCTCCCGGACGGTATTTCCGGTCACTTCACCCATAGCCTCCATTGCAGCTTCCACATCCAGCAGCACTGCATCCGGCGTCAGCCCGTCCTTCAGACTTTTCAATGCACAGACCATTGCATTATGGGATCTGACAATGGCATCAAACTGTCTTGCATTGGTAAGGATCGAGCCGTCGCAAGGGGTGCTGCCCGCAAACAGCAGATCTACCGTATCGGCAAAGAGCTCCAGACCCTCACCGGTCTTTGCACAAACATAAATGATATTCATAAACGGAAGGTCACTGGGTTGAATGTGCTGCCCCAGATCAGATTTGTTGATCAGGGCAATGGTGTTGGGGGCATTCACACAGGCGTCGATCACCAGCCTGTCCTCTTCGGTAAGTGGCGCAGAGCCGTCGCACACATAGATCACAAGGTCCGCAGCCTCCAAAGCTTGCTTTGAGCGGTCCACACCCATTGCCTCGATCTTATCCCCGGTCTCCCGGATACCTGCAGTATCAATAAGGCGGAGCTTTGTTTTGCCCACCATTACGGTCTCTTCAACGGTATCTCTAGTGGTGCCTGCGATCTCAGTTACGATGACTCTTTCGTAACCTGCCAGAGCGTTCAGAATGCTGGATTTTCCTACATTTGGCTTTCCTACGATGGCAGCAGTGACACCGTGCTTCAGAATGCGGCCGTGCTCATAGGTTTTTAGAAGGGAGCTGAGCAAATTTGTATCCCTCTTTAAGATGCTTTCATAAGCAGATAAGCCGAAATCCTCAATATCCTCATCAGGATAATCCAGAACTGCGTGGAAATGACTGCAAAGATCTGTCAGATCATTATAGATAGGCGCAAGCTTCTTTTGAAGAACACCGCCGACCTGACCTGCTGCATTTGCGGCAGCATCCGCAGTCTCCGCTTCAATAAGGTCGATAACAGCCTCTGCCTGGGTCAGATCCAGCTGACCGTTCATAAATGCCCGCTTCGTAAACTCGCCCCGCCCGGCAGGACGCGCACCGGCTAAGTACAGCGCCTCCAGTCCGGCAGTCAGCACGGCAGGGGATCCGTGACAGTGAAATTCCACCGTGTCTTCCCCGGTGTAGCTGTGAGGACCTCTTGTGTACACTGCCATACAGGCATCGATCACGCGGCCTTCCTTGTCGTGAAGCGCGCCCAGCATCAGCTTCCTGTTTGGTGCATCCTCCAGGGGTGTGCCGTTGTTCAGGGTAAATACCTTGCCTGCAACCGCTGCACAGCCTGCACCGCTCAGACGGAGAATGCCGATTGCGCTGATCTGATTTCCTGTGGATATTGCTGCGATCACCTGTGACATATTACGCTTCCTCCAATATGAGAAATGCAGGGCCGTATTTTTGCTTCCAGCTTTCCTTTGCTGCAGCGTCGGCATCCGGCGTCCGGGATTCATCGGAATTATGGCGTAGGTCTGCCAGCTTTACCTTTTTAACCAGTGGATTGGATTTGATGCGCGCCACATAATCAAGATACGGTTCACTTTCGTCGTGGGTCATGAGTGCAACCGCATCCACCACTTCCTTTGGAAAAGTTTCAGCAAGCTGCTCCAGTGTCATATCCGTATCTTCAACTGTATCGTGAAGCAAAGCAACACAGGTGGAGTATTCATCATCCATTTCCTCTGCAAGATGGAACGGGTGGAAAATATAAGGAACATCACCCTTGTCCAGCTGCCCGTGATGTGCCGCATAGGCAATTCGCATTGCTTCGTTGGTCAGTTTTGTGTAGATCATATATTTCACCTCTTCCGGTATTATAGCATCAAAGGAATGGAAAAGTAAACCTGTATAAAGCTGTTTTTATGAGAAATAATAGTGCTGGGGTGATATTGTGGCAAAAATGGATGAAAATATGAAGCTCACAGACAAAGACATCAGCGCGCAGTTTGACGGTGCTGCGGACTTTATCCGACGGGAGCTCTCCTGCGGGAAGTTTACATTATATGCCTATGCCATTGACGGATTGATCGCCTCTGCCTATGCATCAGATTATATCTTCAAACCCATCACCCAGGATCTTACGGGGGATTCTATGGAGGATCTGTATAACGGCGCAATGGGCGGGATGATCTACAATAATGTTGCCGTTCCCTGTAAGGATCTGACAGATGTCAGCTTCCTTTTGGTCAACGGCTTTTGTGTTGTTCTGTTTCCCTCAGCAGGTGCCATTGGCTTTGAGGTCCGCACGCCGGATAAACGGGGGACATCTGCGCCGGAAGTAGAAAACACGGTGAAAGGACCGAAGGATGCCTTCGTGGAAACCCTTCGTTCCAATACGAGCTATGTGAGAAGACATCTGCGGAGTCCGGACCTTCGCATTCAAGAACTGCAGGTAGGAAAGCGCTCCCTGACAAATGTAAGCATTGTTTGGCTGGAAGGCATCACAGATGATACCCTCGTAAACAGAATGGAGGAAAGGCTTAAGGCGATCGATATTGACGGCTTTCTGAGTCCCTCCTCAGTTGAAGAATATGTTACAGGCTCCCGGCAAACTGCCTTTCCCCTTATTCAATACACAGAGCGCCCGGACCGCTTCTCTCAGGGGATTCTGGAAGGCCGTGTGGGCTTGCTTGTGGATGGACTGCCACTTGGCTATCTTGCCCCTGCGGATCTGATGTTTTTGATGGAAAGCCCGGAGGACCGGGGTAGAGATTATATTGGAGCTTCGGCTGTCCGGTGTTTACGGTATCTTGCCTTGATAACCAGCCTGTTTCTCCCCGGGATCTACCTTGCACTGATCGCATATCATCAGCATTTGATGCCCCACCCTCTGCTGATGTCCGTGATCGAAAGCAAACAGTCGGTTCCTTTCACCTCTACCGCAGAGGTGATCGCGCTTTTGATTGCTTTTGAATTGCTGCAGGAATCCGGCATCCATCTGCCTCAGGCAATCGGACAGTCAGTCTCTGTGATCGGCGGTATCGTGGTGGGTACTGCGGCAGTGGAAGCCGGTCTGGTTTCACCGCTTACACTGATC
>JAZNZZ010000004.1:0-7078 GCA_045595205.1 Faecousia sp. | reverse complement strand
CGGTGTTGACAGCTCTTACTCCATTTCTGCGCTGCTGAATAAGAAGCTTATTGAGGAAGCAGGCCGTTTGAATGTACCCGGCAGACCGATCCTCTATCGAACCACAAGTGATTTCCTCAGAACCTTTGGTCTCAGCTCTCTTGATGAGCTGCCGGCAATTGAAAAGGTAGAGTTTGGGGAACCGGAAATCGTGGAGGGCAACGATGATGACGGGCAATTAAGGATCTCAGAGCCGCCGGTTGATCCACCTGCTTCAGAGGAGACGGAGTAATGCAGTGGGTATTGCTTGTTTTGACTGTGCTTATTTTGGTGATCGTCGGTGTATATTTTATTCCCATTCGATATACCGGCTTTTATGATGAAAGAGGTGCGTATGCCTGGCTCTGGATCGGCTTTCTGAGGTTTCAGGCATACCCGGATAAGCCGGAAAAGAAGGAGCAAAAGAAAGACCGAAAATTCGAAAAGAAACGCGCAGAGACGACTTATGGCTTGTTCAGTGAGTTTGCTGACCTGATGAAACGATTGCTTGAATTTCTTTCTGTTTTCAGTGAACGGTTCACTGTGAAGGATCTGAATGTAAAACTGATCGTTGCTGACGGTGATCCCGTAAATGCGGTGATGAATTATGGACGGGCATGGGCACTGTTTGGTAATTTGATCCCCCAGCTGGAGCGTTTCTTTAACATCAAAAAACGCAACATTGATGTTCAGTGCGACTTTGCTGCAACAGAGACAAAGATCTATGCTGATTTTGAGGTATCCATTCCTCTTGGCAGAGTATTTGCAGTTTACAGTAAGTATCTTAAACTAAAAGAATAGGTGGTTATATTTTATGAGTGAAAGACTTCCCAATATGCTTGACAGCACGATTGCTAAGATCCGCGAAATGGTTACCGTGAATTCTGTTGTGGGTGAGCCGATCTCTGCCGGTGACGGTGTTACGATCATTCCCATTTCCAAGATCAGCGTAGCCCTGGCCGGTGGTGGTGCAGATTATGTCTCCAAGCACCCCAACACCCGGGAGAATCCCTTTGGCGGCGGTGTCGGCGCAGGCGTGAATGTAGTACCTGTGGCTTTTCTTGTCATTAAGGACGGTAGTGTCCGTGTGCTGCCTGTTGCATCCCCTGCAAATACCACTGTGGATCGTCTTGTGGATATGGTTCCTGATACCATTGACAAGATCACGGGCTATGTGGATATGTATTTGGAGAAAAAAGAGGATAAATAATTCATTTCCTGCCAATAATTATGGTGGGGTGAGTTTATGAAAAGAATCTTTGCCGGGATGGCAGCTGCATTGCTGGCTGCCGTCCTGTTTTTTCCGGTGAAAGCAAATGCACTGTCCGCAAAAAGTGCAGTGTTGATGGATGCACAGACCGGGCGAATCCTGTATGAAAAGAACGGTTATCAAAAGGGATTGATCGCCAGTACCACAAAAATTATGACTGCCCTTGTTGTCTGCGAGCAGACAAATGTGCTGGACCGCGTCAGGATCCCTGCGGAGGCTGTGGGCATTGAAGGTTCTTCTGTCTATCTCCGGGAGGGAGAGGTGATGACTGTGCAGGAGCTTTTGTACTGTTTGATGCTTCATAGCGGCAATGATGCTGCAACTGCCCTTGCGATCTATTGCGGCGGTACAGTGGAGGGATTCGTGGGACTTATGAATGATAAAGCATCTGTTCTTGGACTGTCTGATACACATTTTGAGAATCCCCACGGTCTTGATGCGCCGGAGCATTATTCCACTCCCCGGGATCTTGCTGTCCTTGCTGCTTACGCGATGGAGAATCCGATCTTTCAGAAAACGGTTTCTACCAAGAGGGTGACCGCAGCCGGGCGCAGTCTTTGTAATCATAACAAGCTGCTGTGGCGCGCTGAGGGCGCTGATGGCGTTAAGACGGGATTTACGAGAGCTGCCGGTAGAATCCTGGTCTCGTCTGCTGCAAGGCAGGGGAGAAGACTGGTGGCAGTTACCTTTGATGCACCCAGTGACTGGGAGGATCATATTTCGTTGCTGAATATGGGGTTTTCAAATTATTCCCTTTGTACAGCAGTTAAACGCGGTGATGTGCTTGGCACGGTCGAGGTGGCAGGAGGAAGCGAACAAATTGTAAAGCTTGTGGCTGCTGAGGACTTTGTGTTTCCTTTTGCTGCGGATGAAAAGCCTGTGATCGTTTTGCAGGGACCGGGCTTTGTTTATGCGCCTGTTGCAGAAGAACAAGCTGCGGGATATGCCTATGTTTGTGTGGGTGACCGCGCTGTAGGAAAAGTGCCGGTCGTATACGGTGAAACGGTTGAACAGCTGATTCCGGAAAAGAAATCATTCCTGGAAAGACTATTTGGAGGTAAAGCAGGATGAAAGAGCGAATTCAAAAAATACTGTCCTCTTGTGGATGCGCCTCCAGAAGGGCAGCGGAGGAAATGATCCTTGCGGGCAGAGTTTCCTGTAACGGTAAGATCTGTACTCTGGGAGAATCCGCAGATGTGAACAGTGATGTCATCCTTTTAGACGGGAAGCCAATTCCCGTCAAAAAGGAGACTGTGTACATAATGCTGAACAAGCCCCGGGGATTTGTTACTACTCTTTCTGACGAGAAGGGGAGAAAGACTGCCGCGCAGCTGGTTGCAGATTGCGGCACCCGCGTTTATCCCATTGGCAGATTGGATATGGATTCGGACGGGTTGCTGCTGTTTACCAACGACGGTGAGTTTGCCAACACCTTGATGCACCCAAAGCACGAAATTGATAAGCAATATAGAGTCGTTGTATTGAATGCAGATGTTGATAGAATCGAAAAATTGAAGCTGCCTGTTGTTCTGGACGGTTACAGGATCAGAACACCCGATGTTAAAACATTGGAAGAGCCTGATAATGGGCGTGCAGTTTTGCTGATTACGATTCACGAGGGAAGAAACCGACAAGTACGCAGGATGTGTGCCATTGCCGGTATGAAGGTGAAGCGTTTGACGAGAGTTGCGGAAGGAGCTGTGGAGCTGGGAGATCTGCCAGTGGGAAAATGGCGCTATCTCACAGAGAAAGAGATAAGCAGTTTGAAATAATTTTGCAATTTTAGCCTTCTGGACTTGCAAATTTCTGTAAACTCTGTTAATATTGGTCCATTACTGATCGGGGAGGCAAGAATATGAGCAACGATATTTTATCTTTGTTGCAGCAAAAAGCGCCGAGCTTTTCCAAAGGGCAGAGATCCCTTGCAAGATACATTACAGAATCCTATGACAAGGCTGCATTTATGACGGCCAGCCGTCTTGGAAAGACCGTGGGTGTTTCTGAGTCTACCGTTGTCCGTTTTGCTGTGGAACTGGGGTACGACGGCTATCCGACAATGCAGAAGGCTATGCAGGAAATGGTACTTAACCGGCTGACTTCTGTGCAGCGTTTGGGTGTTGCCAGTGACAGGATCGGAAATCAGGATGTGGTGTCTTCTGTGCTGCAGTCAGATTCCGATAAGCTGCGCCAAACTGCGGAGCTGCTGGACCGGGATGAATTCCGGTCAGCGGTGGATTCCATTTTGAAGGCGAAACGGATCTATATCCTCGGTGCCCGTTCTGCAGCACCCCTTGCTAGTTTCTTGGGGTATTACCTGACATTTATGTTTAATAATGTCCATATCGTTACCGCGTCGGGAGCAAGCGAGATGTTTGAAAAGCTCATTGGCGCGGATTCTGACGATGTTGTCATTGCATTCAGCTTCCCCAGATATTCCGCAGCAACCGTAAAGGGTGCTCAGTATTGCCGTACCACGGGTGCAACCGTAATCGGCTTTACGGACAGCCGTTTATCTCCTTTGGGACAGCATTGTGACCATGTGCTTTTGGCAAAGAGCGATATGGTATCTATCGTTGACTCCATAGTTGCACCCCTTAGTGTTGTGAATGCGCTGATCGTTGCGCTGGCTGCAGGACGCGAACAGACCCTTACCAAGACCTTTGACGCGCTGGAGCGGGTTTGGGAAGAGTATAATGTTTATGAAAAACGGGTAGATAATCAATGACATATGATGGTATTGTGATCGGTGGAGGACCTGCCGGAATGTTTGCTGCGATCACCGCTGCAAAGCAGGGAAGCAAGGTGCTCCTTCTTGAGAAGAATGACCGGCTTGGCAAAAAGCTTCTGATTACAGGAAAAGGCAGATGTAATGTGACAAATGATTGCTCTGCCCGTGAGGTTCTGGAAAATGTGCCCCGAAACGACCGATTTCTTTTCAGTGCAACTGAAGCTTTTTCTCCCGGAGATATAAAGGCATTTTTTGAGAGTCATGGCTGTGCCTTGAAAACAGAACGGGGCAACCGGGTTTTCCCTGTAACTGATCGCTCGTCATCAATTCTCGAAGCGCTGAGAAATGCGATGCACCGATCCGGTGTTGCGGTTCGGAATGCTGCTGTCCGTGAGATCACTGCGGATAACGGTCGGGTGACCGGTGTTGTTGCCGGCGATGATTTTATTTCCGCGAAATGGGTGATCCTGGCAACCGGCGGTGTGTCTTATCCTGCTACCGGTTCTACCGGTGACGGTTATAGGATGGCTTCCCGGTTGGGGCATACTGTCATTGAACCGGTTGGTTCCCTTGTTCCTCTGACTTCAAGCGATGAATGCTGCGCACAGATGCAGGGACTTAGCCTTAGAAATATTGGCGTAAAGCTCTTGAACGGTAAAGGAAAGATCCTCTATCGTGATTTCGGTGAGATGCTGTTTACTCATTTTGGCGTGTCAGGACCTACTGTTTTAAGCGCCAGTGCACATATAAAAGGGGAAGGGTGCAGTCTTTTGATCGACCTGAAGCCGGCGCTGGAGGAGGATAAGCTTAACAGTCGGATCTTGCGTGACCTGGAGCAGTATCAGAATCGAACAATGGAAAACGCACTTACGGATCTGTTGCCCAGATCTATGATCCCTGTTGTGCTGAAGAAAGCGAATATTGATCCTGATATGCAGGCTAATTCTCTTCGTAAGGAGCAGCGGCGCACCCTTGTGTCGCTTTTAAAGGCATATCCCATTCCAATCAGCGGAAGACGCCCTGTTGAGGAAGCAATCATCACATCAGGCGGTATTAAGGTTTCTGAAATTGACCCAAAAACTATGATGTCCAAGCTGGTCAACGGATTGTTTTTTGCAGGCGAGATCATTGACTGTGATGCATATACCGGGGGGTTCAACCTGCAAATTGCCTGGTCTACCGCATATGCCGCAGGTACTTCCACGAAAACTTTCATTGACAAAAAGGACACCTTGTAATAAAATATCTAAGGTAATGAACCAAAGCGTTTTTTGGGAGGAGAATTATATATGTACGAAAAGCTTGTTTCTTATGCTGCAAAGCAGCTTGAACTGGATGCCAGTGAGATCACTCGCGACAGCACCTTTGAAAGTCTTGGTATTGATTCTTTGGATATTGTTGAGATGGTAATGGATCTGGAGACTGAGCTGGGCGTTGAGCTTGAGCTGGAGGAGCAGAAAATCACCACCTTCGGCGAAATGGCTGACTTTATCGAATCCAAGCTGAACTAAAAAGATGCCTTGTTATGGCCGACCGGCTTATAACAAGGTCGCACTAGTTGGGGAGATAGCGGTGCCCTGTTACCCGCAATCCGCTACAGCGGGGATGAATTCCCATACTCGGGCAAGTTGGAGTATCGCCAGGACCTTGTAAGCGGTGTTGACGGAACGGTCTCGCGCAATGAGATCCCGTGAACCATGTCAGGTGGGGAACCAAGCAGCATTAAGCGGACCTTCTCGTGTGCCGCGGGGCTGCCGTTCCTGAGCCGGCTGCAGGGATACCGGATATTCAGCTTGTTCAAATGTGGGTGTGCGATCTTGTTATGAGCCGGTCTATTTTTGGAGGTTATTATGTATCAGGCGCTGTATAGAAAATATAGGCCCCAGAGCTTCGATGATGTTGTGGGTCAGCTGGCGGTTACGCAGACGCTGAAGACCCAGGTCAGTTCCGGAAAGCTTAGCCACGCTTACCTGTTCACCGGCTCTCGGGGAACGGGCAAAACCAGCAGCGCAAAGATTTTGGCAAAAGCGGTTAACTGTGAGAATCCTCAGGACGGTAATCCCTGTAATTGCTGTGCTTCCTGTAAAGCAATTGACAGCGGAGCCTGTATGGATGTTCTGGAGATCGATGCTGCCTCCAACAACGGTGTTGACAATGTGCGCGATCTGAGAGATGATGCTGTTTATTCGCCTTCACAAGTGAAGATGCGTGTTTACATCATCGATGAGGTCCATATGCTTTCACTGTCTGCCTTTAACGCACTTTTAAAGATCATAGAAGAACCGCCGGAGCACCTGCTGTTTATTTTGGCTACAACGGAGCTGCATAAGGTGCCGGCCACGATCCTTTCAAGATGTCAGCGTTTTTCTTTCCGCAGGATCAGCCAGGAGGATATTGCTGCGCGGCTGCAATATGTTGCCTATGAGGAGAATATTGATCTGGATGATTCGGCTGCCAGAGTCCTTGCGCGACTTGCTGACGGTGGTATGCGCGATGGCTTGAGTCTGTTGGATCAGTGTGCATCTGCTACAGAGGGTGAGCTTACTGCGGATCGTGTATATACCTGTCTTGGAATTGCCGGTATTCAACAGACCGGAGAATTGATGGGCTGTATCGCGCGCCACGATACCGGAGCAGCTCTTTCTCTTATGAACCGGCTTTATGCAGAAGGTAAGGATCTGGGTGCTCTGCTGGATGAGCTTGCCTGCCTTACCCGTGATTTTATGATCCTGAAAACTGCACCGCAGGAAGGGATCACAATGCTTTCCGGTGTTGCCACCGACGATGAGGTAAAAAAGCTGGCCTCTCAGTTTTCAAGTGGTGAGCTCCACCGGATACTGAACTGCATTCAGGCAACTGTGTTTGGTTTTACAAGAAGTGAAAGCAGACGGATGGATGCAGAGCTGTGCATTGTAAATCTGTGTCAGCCGGAGTTGCAGCTGGATGCGCAAAGCTTAAATACACGGATTTCCCGTTTGGAAGAGAAGATCAACAGCGGCAGTTTTACCGTTCGGCGAGAGCAGGCACCTGCAGCGGTTGAGGAAGATATTCCGGAAGAACCT
>JAZNZZ010000003.1:0-18903 GCA_045595205.1 Faecousia sp. | reverse complement strand
GATGTCGTAGGGGCGGATATTATCCGCCCGTCATTGCCGAAGGCAATGGTGATTTGCGTTGCAAATCACGCGGGCGATTGATAATCGCCCCTACAATGTCATTCGATAGACTGAACGATTAATTGGAATTTACGGGATAGGAGTAAATTTATGGCATTTGATGCGTATTTTTTAAAAGCGGTGCTGGACGAGGTGCGGCAAAAGACCCTGGGTGCCCGGGTGGAGAAGATCCACCAGCCGGGGCGGGACACGGTGATCCTGCACCTTCGGTGTACTGAGGGCAGGGAAAAGCTGCTGATTGCAGCCAATCCTGCTGCACCCCGGCTTCACCTGACGGCGGCAAACCCGGAGAACCCCGATCAGCCTCCTATGTTTTGTATGCTGCTGCGGAAGCACCTGTCCGGCGGCAGACTGCGGGAGATCACACAGCTGCCTATGGAGCGCGCCGTGGAGTTCTCCTTTGACTGCATCGACGAAATGGGCGATCAGGTGCAGAGGCGCCTTGTGGTGGAGCTGATGGGCAGGACCTGCAATGTGTACCTGCTGGACCCTGATGGGAGGATTCTGGACTGCCTGCGCCGTGTGGGTCTGGACGAGAGCGCAAAGCGTGCGGCACTTCCGGGGCTTCATTATGTGCAGCCGGAGCCTGTGCCCAAGCAGGACCCTATAGGTGATATAGATTATGAGGTCCTTTTGGATGCCCCCGGAGCAGATGTGCTGGCAGACCGTCTGATGGATGCCCTGGGCGGTCTGTCTCCTCTGGTTTGTCGGGAGGCGGCGCTGTTTGCTGCCGGTGACACGGATGCCCGCGTGGAAAACTTAAATCGGAACGCGGTGGCAGAAAAGCTGCAGCTGTTTTTCTCTGAGCATCTGCGTTTCCCCGGTGCTTATTACTACGCAGCACCGGACGGCACACCCAAGCAGTTTGCCTTCTGTCCCATCCGCCAGTACGGCAATTGCCTGAAAGCAGATTCCTTCGGTGAATTGCTGGACAGCTTTTATACTGTGCGGGACAGACGGGATGCGATGCGGCAAAAAAGCCAGTCCATCCGAAAAACGGTGAGTAACCTGTGTCAGCGGCTGCGCAGAAAGCTGGCAGTGCAGGAAAAGGAGCTCACTGCCACCTTTGACCGGGAGCGGCTGCGCCAATTGGGCGACATCGTCACCGCCAATATCCACCGCATTACCAAGGGACAGACGGTGCTGCAGGCGGAGGATTTTTATGACGAGGAAATGAAGGTCATTGACATTCCCATTTCGGAGGTCTTGTCCCCCCAGCAGAATGCCGCGAAGTTTTATAAGGATTACACCCGTATGAAAAATGCGCAAAAGGAGCTGACCCGTCAGATCGAGCTTGGTGAGCAGGAGCTTGTGTATTTGCAAAGCGTGCTGGAGGAGCTGGACAGGGCCGAGACTGAGGCAGAGCTGGAGGAGATCCGGCAGGAGCTTCACGCAGGGGGCTATGTCCGCGCCGATGGAACAAAAAAGCGGATGAAGCAGGCCAAGTGCCAGCCGATGCGTTTTGAATCCACCGACGGTTATTCCATCTATGTGGGCAGAAACAACCGGCAGAATGACGAGCTGACCTTCAAGCTCGCCCGGAAGGATGATATTTGGCTTCACGCCCAAAAGGTGCACGGCAGCCATGTGATCATCTCCTGCGGCGGCACAGAGCCTCCTGACGACACAGTGACACAGGCGGCACAGCTGGCAGCCTACTATGCCGAAACCAAAGGCGGGCAGAACATTCCTGTGGATGTTACCGCGGTGCGGCAGGTGAAAAAAACACCCGGCGGCAAGCCGGGAATGGTGATCTATCACACCTACCGCACGGTGATCGTCAACCCCTACGGCGGCATTGTGGTGGATGCTTTGAACGCAGAAAAGAAAGAAGAGGATTGATATGCGCTACGAGATACTGCACCTGAAGGAAAAATATCCTTTTTTGGGCGAAAATGACTGTGACCCCACTTTGGAGGTCTATGTTCCCGAAAACATCAAGGAGCTGGAACGGTCCGAGGAGCGCAGACCCGGGATCCTGCTGCTCCCCGGCGGTGGCTACCGGTTTGTAAGCCGCCGGGAGGCAGAGCCTGTGGTGATGCATTTTCTCGCCGAAGGCTACAATGTTTTCACCCTGACCTACAGCGTAGCCCCCAATCATTTCCCCGTGCAGCTGCGGGAGGTGGCGGCGGCTATGGAGCTGATCCGGGAGAATCACCCGGCCTGGTATACAGACCCCCAAAGGATCGCCGTTATGGGCTTCTCCGCAGGCGGTCATTTGGCTGCCCACTATACCAACCGGTATGACTGCCCGCAGGTGCGGGAGGTGTTCCCGGCGAGTTTGCCTGTGGCAGCTTCGATCCTGTGCTATCCTGTGATCACCGCAGATCCCGCCTACAGTCACAGGGGCTCTTTTGAAAAGCTGGCAGGGGGCGTGTATCCCCGGACACAGGAGGAGATCGACTTCTATTCCTGTGACAAAATGGTGTCGGAGCGTACACCGCCTACCTTCCTGTGGCATTGCACAGGAGATAAGACTGTTCCGGTGCAGAACAGCCTTCTGTATGCACAGGCCCTGGCTGAACACAAAGTGCCTTTCCGTATGGAAATTTTCCCCCTTGGAAAGCACGGTATGAGCACCTGCGATCCTGTGACCACCAACCAGCTGAGCCCCCAGGCAGATGCGGTTCGCGTCTGGCTGAGCGCAGTAAAAAACTGGCTTTCTGAGACCCTTTGAAGGTTGTTGACAGTTGACTGACAGTGTGCTAAACTGTCTGCATATACAGATGTAGGAGGTGTTCCTTATGATTGGAGCAGGACTGAAGAAACTGGCAAAGGAACAGGGATTAACAGTGGATTCCGGTGTGGCATACGGCAGCTTTAAGGGTTATGCCGTTACCCTCAGCGAGGGTGTGGGAGTCAAGCGTATAGACATTGTCACAAAGCTTCCGGATGCGGAGCAGCAGCGGCAGCTGGAAAATGCGCTTCATCAGGTAGATCTGACAAAGACTTACCGTGTGCAGGAGCTGGTGATCGGACATAGCTGTATCTCTGTGATTTTTGTGGACAATCCCGGCACAATGAAAAAAATGACGGAGTTTACAGAATGGTTTTTCCCACTGCTGAACCAGTACGGTGCGCAGGGTGTAAATGTATGTGCTGAGTGTGGCGCTGATGCTACAGGCAGCGGTTGGTATCTTATTGACGGCGTTGCCTACCGTATGCACGACAGCTGTGCAGTAAATGTGCAGGAGGCAATGAATGTAGAGCTGCAGCAGCGAAAGGAAGAGGATACAGGGTCTTATGCCTCGGGCGCACTTGGTGCGTTTTTGGGTGCAGCGCTGGGTGCAGCACTGTGGGCGATCATCCTTTCCTTCGGTTATGTTGCATCTCTGGTGGGCTTTGTCATTGGATGGCTGGCGGAAAAGGGTTATAACCTCCTCCGGGGCAAACAGGGCAAGGGCAAGCTGGTGATCCTGATCCTTGCGGTGATCTTTGGTGTGCTTCTGGGCACTTTGGTGCCGGATGCGGTGGAATTGGGATCTATGATTGCTGACGGAGAGTTCCCCGGCTATAGCTATATGGATATTCCCGGTATGATCGTAACGCTGCTTGTGGCAAGCCCGGAGTACCGGGGCGGTACATTGGCAAACGGCGGTATGGGACTGCTGTTTGCAGCATTGGGTGTTTTCGGACTGATGGCAAAAACCAAGAAGGAAACCGATGTCCCCAAAATGAAAAAGCTGAAGTAAAGCAAAAGGGCGCGTTCGATTGAACGCGCCCCTGCGATTTATAGCAGGTATCGGTGCCCCTATTGTTTCTTTTTACGCAATCGAATATTCCGATACCCCTCTCCATCCCATTCCCATCCGGGAAACACCGGCATCATAGCATCGTACAGTTCATATTCCAATGCTACCACCAGTTCATCCACAGTTGGTTTTCCGTCAGGGAACAGCTCAGCCAACATAAAAGAATGGGGTTGGTTCGTATCGGCATTTATGTTCCGAAGGGCCAGCTCAATCTGCTGCCGCATTACTGCCGGATTTACGCCATTGGCATTGGCAATGCGTTCAATGATCTGATCAGCGGTGAATCCTGCCATAATATAACACTCCAAACTTATAATTATCGTATTTCTAATGCGATAATTATAACGCTAATAATGTGTGTATGTCAATTAAAATATCGACTAAACTAATGGCAATACAATTACTTGGGGTGATAGGCTATGGACAGTAAGAAAGATTTGAATGTTTTAGTTGGCGCAAATATCAAACGGGAACGGGAAAAGGCCGGCTTCACGCAGGACCAATTCTCTGAATTGCTGGGGATCGGCTCCAAAAGTCTTTCTTCTATTGAGCGTGGTGTTGTGGGTGTGTCCTTGCCAACGCTCCTGAAAAGCTGTGACATACTCCATATTTCTGCAAATGTGTTGCTTTATGAGCAAAGTCAGAAGAACGATGTGGACAGCATTGCTCAGCGCTTGAATACATTAAGTGCCGAGCAGTTCGAAATTGCATCGGATGTGATGACAAATCTTTTTAAGGCTTTTTCTATGGAATAATAAATCAATCAGCGGTTGCCGGGATGGCAACCGCTGATTTTTTAGTGGTTTAAAATTACTTGCAGGCGTTCTCAGCTTCCAGGAAGGCTTCTTCGATCTGACCTTCCACATCCTCGCCGGTGATGGTCAGGCATTTGTTGAGAAGTGCACCCATCTGGGCATAAGCATTGGATGCGCCGTCAAAGGCGGGGAGGGTGAACAGGTAGGTCTGCTGCTCCAGACAGGAAAGGGCAGCCAGGGCAGATACATTGCTGCCGCCGTCAGCCGTGTCCAGATACTTGGAGAACTGATCCTCCAGCAGCGCAGATTCCATCACCGGCATAAGACCGGAGGCTTCAGCAAAGCGGGCCTGGAACTCAATATCGGTGACCAGATAGCGCACCAGCACCCAGGCGCAGTAGTTCAGATCGTCGTCGTGGCTCTGGCAGATGGCAAGACCGGGACCGCGGGCAAGGACCTGAGGGTTTTCGTAGCCAAGCTGGGGGAAGGGGAGAATGCCCAGCTCAAAGGAATAGGATTCGTTTTCCTGTATCGGCTTTTGGGAATTAGCATCACCGGAGGTGCCCAGTACGATATAGTGGCGGGTATCTGTGGCGTTGAGGGAGCCGGGGTTTTCCCGGTTCATCAGAGTTTTTGTGGTGACATAGCCCTTCTGATACCATTCGTTAAAGGTTTTTGCTACTTCAAAGTTGGTGGCGTTGTTAAAAAGATACTCCCCATCTTCGGAGGTGTAATCCCCTTCGTGCTGGGCGAACATCGTGACGAAGAAGCCTGCCTCGTCGTCAATGCACAGAGGGATGGACTCAGGGTCCAGCTCCTTGATCGCCTGGCAGATCCCCTCCAGACTCTCCCAGGACAGGGGCATATCCAGCATATTCTCTTCCAGGAAGGTCTGATTAAAATACAGGACCTGCTCAGCCTTGGCAAGGGGCAGGGAGTAGAGCACACCGTCAACGAGACCCTCTTCATAGAACACATCCAGCATATCATTTTCCTGATCACTGCTGAGGTTCATAGGGACGAGGTTGCCGTCGGCATTCATCATCATAGAGTCGGCATCGGTGAAGGTGTCCAGTGTCACAAGGGACTTTTTCGCAGCCAGCTCTGCTGCACGCTCCGGCAGACAAACAAGAATGTTGGGCTGATTCTCCTCGGTGACCTCTGAGGCTTTCATCGTCTCCACAAGGATGTGGGGGAAGGTCTCGGTGAACTTGGCAAGGTAGGTGTCCAGGACCTCTGCGGCCTTACCTTCAAAATCGTGTGCCAGAGTGATGGTGTAGGTCTCTGTCTCATTCACGGTGGTGGGTTCTTTTTCTTCCTCGCCGCAGCCGGCCAGGAGACCCAGGGTCAGGACTGCGATCATAAGCATTGCAAGAATTCGTTTTTTCATAAGGATTTTCCTTTCCTAAAAAATATTTGTTCAGGGGCGCAGCACTTCCAGCACAGAACGGGGGATGGAAAGCGTGCCTTTTCCCGTTCCCAAAAGGACACCGGGCTTCCGGTCTCCGTGGTAGTCGGAGCCGCCGGCTTGTTTAAGACCGTGCTCTTCTGCAAGCGCGCAGGCGAGTGCTGTTTCGGAAGCAGCATATTTGGAGTAGAAGGTCTCCATTGCCTGAAGTCCCGCTTTTGCGGCTTTGGGAAGAAATTCCCGAAGCTGTGACGGCGTCAGACTGTCAAGCGGGTGCGCCAGTACAGGCACTGCACCGATGCTGCGGATAAACCGGACAGTTACCAAAGCATCCGGCCTTGGGGCAGGGAAGTAGTAGCCGTTTCCCGGCTTCAAAAGGGTTCGGAAGGCTTCGTCATTGGATGCAGTGTAGCCAAGCCGCGTAAGCTCAGAAGCGAACACAGCGCGGTTTACATAATCTAAAGATCCTTGGAAGATCCGCTGTTCCTCCAGAAGGAAGCCGGCACTGGTCAGTGCGAAGAACAGCTGTCGGTTGCTCTCCTCCTTTGCCTTGCGGAAGGGTTCAGCATACCGGGTCACAGCACTGTACTGTGTTTCTGGCAGGAAAAGTGCAAGAATGTGCACCTCAGTATTGTCAAATTCCGCGGTCAGCTCTGTGCCGGGGACCGTCCCCACAGTGCTGCCCGTTCCCGCCGCCATAAATTCCGGGAGACCTGCAACCGTGTTGTGGTCACAAAGGGCAATTGCCTCCAGCTTTTGCTTTTCCGCCTTTCTCACCAGCTCTGTGGGGGAATCCGTACCGTCGGAAAAATGGGAATGGGTGTGCAGATCGATCATTTTTTGCGCCTCCGGGCAGGCAGTCCCAGACCCTTCAGGATCTCCCGGGCGGCCTCCTCTGCACTGTGCATATCCACGGTGTAGTCGCAAATGTCGGCATTTCGCATTTCTGCATCCAGCGCCATCAGGCGGCTGACCTTTTCACTGGTCTGGAGATTCTTTTGCAGAATATCTGTCAGAAGCTCCCGCTTATCCCGACGGATGAAGACCGTGGTCACATTGGGGAAATGGGTCTTCAGTGCCATTGCGCCGCAGATGTCCATAACGGTCAAAACATACTTGCCCTTGGCGAGAATTGCTTCCACATCTGCTTTCCGGGAGCCGTAGCTGTGTCCTGCGTAGGTGGTGGATTCAAAAAGCTCGCCCTGCTCACAAAGCTTGCGGAAGGCATCCACGGTGATGTAGTGATACCATTCGCCTCCCTGCAGTCCTACAGATGCATCGGTGGTGTAGCTGATGAGCTTTTCCAGCTGATCGCATTTCTTTGTCAGCTTCATAGCAATTTCCGTCTTGCCGCTGCCGGAGGGTCCCACCAGCACGATGATCCCCGGGTCAGTCTGGGCAGGAGGATCAACGCGAACACGGTAGCTGTCGGAGATCACCTCCACCAGCTTCAGAAACTCGTCATAATTGTTCACTGCCAGCATACCGGTGGCAGCCTGATTCCAGGGTCTGCGCAGCAAAATGGGGTAGGCGGCATCCGAGGCGGTGACATTGTGCATACCGTCATCAAAGAGGATGTCCACCTGGATCTTGTCCTTGCGGGAGCCCATATAAATATGGTCCGGGGGGATCTCCGGAAACTCCTCCATAATGCGCTGTGCCCGGATGCTCATAAATTGGGGGTACACAGAGGTGGAAACAAAGACCTCTGCCATCTGGGTCAGCTGCCGGATCATTTTCCTCGCACCCTTGATCACCGGCTGGGTGCGGAAAAATTCAGGGTCCTGGAAGAATTCAAAGATCACATCCGCCCGGGTGCCCAGCTTGCCCCAGCGGTCCACCTCGTAAATGGTCAGGGGGGGATCAAAATGATATTTCTCGTTGGCAAGGCGGATGGCATAGGGAACACATTCCATCAGCACATCGTCAATGTCCAATGCAACGGAAAGTCTGTATTTGCGGTTCATAATAGTACCTCTTGGTTTTGTCTCTTTTTACAGTATAACACAGATCGCGAAAAATGCAAAGCATAATCCTTTCCAAAACCGAAGATGGAAAAAATTCGGGTTTATCGTTCCTGGCATCGTAGGGGAGGGTCTTGACCCTCCCGGTGATTTGCAACGCAAATCACAATTCCCAAAGGGAATTATATTGGTATTTACTTCGTAAATCCTGAAAATGCAAGCATTTTCAGGCGGGAGGGTCAAGACCCTCCCCTACAATTTAGAATTTTTAACAGAGCGATAAATTGAAATCTATACAAAAAAAGACGGGGTCGCCGGTGGGCGACCCCGTCAGGTTTTGAAAATCAGTCTTCCTTGGCGGGAGACAGGATCAGGTTGGTGATGATGCCCAGGATCAGTGCACAGGCAATTGCAGTCAGGGTGACCTTGCCGATGGCCATAGCCATACCGCCGATGCCGGGGATCAGAATGGAGGCGACCACGAACAGATTCTTGTGCTGGTTCAGGTCTACCTTCTGGATCATCTTCAGACCGGAAACAGCAATGAAGCCGTACAGGGTGATGCAGACACCGCCCATAACGCAGCCGGGGATGGAATCCAGGAATGCCACGAAGGGTCCGAAGAAGGAGATCACGATGCACATCAGAGCAGCCACAGTGACAGTGGTCACGGAAGCGTTGCGGGTGATAGCAACACAGCCAACGGACTCACCGTAGGTGGTGTTGGGGCAGCCGCCGAAGAAAGCACCGGCAATGGAGCCGACACCGTCACCCAGCAGAGTGCGGTGCAGACCGGGCTCCTCCAGCAGGTCCTGACCGATAATGGTGGACAGATTCTTGTGGTCGGCAATGTGCTCAGCAAACACCACAAAGGCCACAGGCACATAAGCCACTGCCAGGGTTACGAGGTAAGAGCCGTTAATATCCTTGATGCCCTTCAGTGCAGACAGGAAGGTAAACTCGGGAATGGCAACGATCTGCATATTTTGGAACAGGGAGAAGTCGATGACAGGAATGCCGCAGACGGTGAAAATCGCGGCTACTGCGTAACCTGCCAGAATGCCGATGATGAAGGGGATCAGCTTGGCCATCTTCTTGCCGTACACGGAGACGATAACCACCACCAGGAAGGTGACGAGAGCACAAACAAGAGATGCCCAGATGGGAGCGGACATAATGAAGGCGCCATTGCCGTCCTGAGGACCGTAGGAGAAAACATCCTTGACGGCAGCGCCTGCCAGAGACAGACCGATCAGAGCAACTGTGGGTCCGATGACCACGGGGGGCATCAGCTTGTTGATCCACTTAACACCGGCAAGCTTGATCACCAGAGCGATGACAACATAAACAAGACCGGCAAATACGGCACCGATGATGATGCCTGCAAAACCGGCGGCAGCAGAGACTGCACCGGCGAAGGCAGTCACCAAAGGACCGATGAATGCAAAGGAAGAGCCAAGGAACACGGGACTCCTAAACTTGGTAAACAGCTGATAGACCAGAGTGCCCACACCGGCACCCAGCAATGCAGCCGCAGCGCTCATACCCTGACCGTTTGCAAACTCAGGGAAAACCTTCAGAACGGCTTCGTTGCTGTTAATGATGGCGGGGACTGCAATGGTGGCTGCCAGAATGGCCAGCACCTGCTGGAATGCGAAAATCAGAAGCTGCGCGAATTTTGGTTTGTCTTTGACACCGTAGACGAGATTCATAATTCTTCATCCTCCGTAAAATGTTCTGTGATCCGCAAAAAAAGAGGTAGCCGCCCCTTGCAAAAAAGCAGTGGGTGGACACCTCCTTCATCACGAATATTCACTGCACCTATTATACAAAGGGGCGCACCAAAAAGCAACAGGAAAATCAAAAAATTGACAAAACGAAGGAGTGTTGTATAATTGTAGAAAACGGGGAGGGAGGAAGCCGGAATGATATTTGGACGGCACATAAACCGCTATTATCTGCGCTACGGTCTGGTGCTTTTGGCGGGTGTCCTTGTGCTGGTGCTGGAGGATGCGCTGATGCTGGAGATCCCGCACCTGTATCAAATGGTGATCAACGGCATCAACGAGGGCGCGGTGACCGTGGAAGGCACGGTGCTTCCTTTTGATATGGCATTTTTGCTGGACCGGATATGTATGCCCCTTGTGTGGCTGCTTCTGCTGATCGCCCTTGGACGCTTTTTGTGGCGGATGTGCTTTTTCGGCACAGCAGTCCGGGTGGAGGAGGACCTTCGCAACCGGATGTTTGACCGGGCGCGGATGCTCAGCTGCGAATACTACAGCCGCAACAAGGTGGGCGGACTGATGAGCCTTTTCACCAACGATCTGGACACGGTGCAGGAGTGCTTCGGCTGGGGTATGGTGATGCTGGTGGACGCGGTGCTGATGAATCTGATGACCGCCACCAAAATGTGGAAAATGGACCCCCTTCTGACGGTCCTGTCCCTGATCCCTATGGGACTGCTGCTGGCAAGTGCCACAGTGGTGGGGCGCTATATGACGAAAAAATGGGACATCCGGCAGGAGGCATTCTCCCGTCTGTCCGACTTTTCCCAGGAGAGCTTTTCCGGCATCTCCGTGATCAAGGCATTTGTGAAGGAAGCTCTGGAGCTGATGTCCTTTAAAAAGCTGAATGTGGAAAATGAAAAGGCCAATATGGACCACACCCGGGTATCGGTGCTGATGCGTATTCTGGTGACCCTTTTTGTGGAAAGCGTGATCTGCATTATCCTGGGCTACGGCGGCTATCTGGTGTACTGCAAAAGGTTTAACGCCGGTCAGCTGGTGGAGTTTATCGGCTACTTTACCAATATGGTATGGCCGGTGATGGCGGTGAGCGAGCTGATCGATATGACCAGCCGCGCCAGAGCCTCTCTGAACCGGATCAGTGCGCTTTTGAATGAGGAAGCGGATGTGAAGGACCGTCCCGATGCAGTGGAGGCGGAAAGTATCCGGGGCGACATCGAGTTCCGGGGACTTACCTTCCGGTATCCCGGCGGCGAGTACGATGTGCTGAAAAACATTTCCTTCCGCATCAGGGCGGGACAGTCCGTGGGTATCGTGGGCAGGACCGGTGCGGGCAAGACCACCCTTGTGGACCTGCTGCTGCGAACCTACAATGTGCCCGACGGCACGGTTTTTGTGGACGGGCAGGATGTAAATGCCTTGTCCATCCGATCTCTGCGCGCAGGCTGTGCCTATGTGCCCCAGGATAATTTCCTGTTTTCCGATACCATTGAAAACAACATTGCCTTCGGTGACCCGGTGACGGAAAAGGTGGAGCAGGCGGCGGTGCTTTCCGATGTGGACGAGAACATCCGCAGCTTCCCCAAGGGGTATAAAACCATTTTGGGTGAGCGTGGCGTTACCGTCTCCGGCGGACAGAAGCAGCGGATCTCCATTGCCCGGGCGCTTTTGAAGGAAGCGCCGATCCTGATCCTGGACGATTCCGTTTCTGCGGTGGACACTGCAACGGAGCGGACGATCCTGGACAACCTCCGCACTACCCGAAAGGGAAAGACCACCATTCTCATTGCCCACCGGATCAGTACCGTGGAAAAGCTGGATCTGCTTCTGTATCTGGAGGAGGGGCGGCTGGTGGCAGCCGGTACCCATGAGGAGCTTTTGGAGCGCTGCCCTGCCTATGCCAATATGGCGCAGCTGCAAAAGCTGGAGGAAGAAGGAGGTGGGGAAAATGAATGAGTACCTGCCGATTCTGATCATTGGTGCTGTGCTGGGAGTCCTGTGCCTTCTGTTTATTATGGCATACATTATCCTGAAGCGGGCAAGGCTGAAGGAGGAGCAGCGGCAGATGCCGGACGGGGAGATCGTTAAACGGCTTCTTGCCTATGCAAAGCCCTACCGGAAGCAGTTTGTGCTGGTTTTGGTGCTGATGCTGATCTCCATCGTCTATGATCTTGTTTCGCCCCTTCTGGTGGGTCATATTGAGGAGACGGTGGCAGGAGATTTTGAAATCTCCTATCTTCTGTCTGTGGTGGCGGTGTACGGCTCTATTCTGCTGGTGAGCCTTGTGTGCAACTATTTGCAGGCAATGCTCCTGCAGAAAACGGGACAGAAGATCCTGTCCTCTCTGCGGCTGGATCTCTTTGCCCATATTGAGACGCTTTCCCACGATCAGCTGAATCACATTCCCGTGGGTAAGCTGGTGACCCGTGTCACCAACGACACCAATGCCATTTCCTATCTTTTCACCAACATTCTGGTGACCCTGGCAAAAAATACTCTGATGGTGCTGGGCGTGCTGGCGGCAATGCTGATGCTGAACTATGCCCTGACTCTGATGGTGCTTTGCTTTGTGCCGGTGCTGGTGATCATTACGGTGATCTTCCGGAAATTCTTCCGTATCGTCCACACCGGTGTTACCGATGCAACCACCGATGTGAATACCTTCCTTTCGGAAAACCTCTCCGGTATGAAGATTACCCAGATCTTCAATCAGGAGGACAACAAGCTGGAGCAGTTCAAGACCCGCAGCCGCAGGGTGAAGGTCACCAAGGCACGGCGTATGCTGGTGTTCGGTGTGTTCCGTCCCACAGTGATGATGCTCAATACCTGCGCGGTTATGTGCCTTCTGTATATGGGCGGCAAGGGATATATTCAGGATACTGCCTTTTTCGGGCAGGTCATCACCGCCTCGGTGGTGGTATCCTTCTATATGTACATCTCCAAATTCTTCGGACCTATCCAGCAGCTGGCGGAGCAGTTTGATATGCTGCAAAAGTCCTTTGCCTCGGCGGAGAAGATCTTCCGGGTGATGGATAAAGAACCCCAGCTGACGGACTGTGAAAATGCCATAGATCCGGGGACGATCCGTGGAGAGATCGAGTTCCGGGATGTGTGGTTTGCCTATGAGCCGGACAACTGGGTGCTGAAGGGTGTTTCCTTCCGGGTAGAGCCGGGACAGACTGTGGCGTTTGTGGGAGCTACCGGCTCCGGCAAGACCACGATCCTGAGCCTGCTTTGCCGCAACTATGACATTCAGCGGGGACAGATCCTGGTGGACGGGGTGGATATCCGCTTGTATAAAGTATCTGCCCTGCGGCGGCAATTCGGACAGATGCTGCAGGATGTATTCCTGTTCTCCGGCACCATCCGCAGCAACCTTTTGCTTCGGATGGAGGGTGTCTCCGATGAAGAGATTATGGAGGCCTGCCGCTATGTCAACGCGGATCACTTTATCGGCAGACTGGAAAAGGGCCTTGACGAAGAGGTGCGGGAGCGTGGCAACAACTTTTCTGCCGGTCAGCGGCAGCTGCTGAGCTTTGCCCGTACCATCCTGCACAAGCCCCGGGTGATGATCCTGGACGAGGCAACTGCCAATAACGATACAGAAACGGAGCTGCTGAACCAGGATTCACTGGAAAAGATGCGTACCGTAGGTACGATGCTGATCGTTGCCCATCGGCTGAGCACCATTCAGCACGCGGATAATATCATCCTTTTGTCCGGGGGACGGATCGTGGAGCAGGGAGATCACCGGGAGCTTCTGGCATTGAAGGGCAGCTACTACCGGCTGTACACATTACAGTATACCAAGCAGCAGCTTCAAAACGCCTAAAGAAATACAAACGGAGGAACACATATGAAAGGAAAGAGCATTTCGGAATATCGAAACGAGATCACCCTGACTACATTTGCCATTGTTCTGGTTTTTCTGGATGTTTATCTGTCTCTCCTGGCAGATGCAGAACTGCTGGCAAAGCTGTTGGCATTTATCACTGTGGACTGGCTGAAGGATGTTGTGCTGTGGCTTGCTCAGTTTGTGATAATGGGAAGCTTCTCCGCTGCAGTCTATAAGTCAGTGGAATGGGCAGTTGCCCTGCGCTGGCGGCTGTCTCACAGAGAAATATGGTACGACGGTGTATGGCTGCACATCCACGAAAAGGAAAATGTCCGCATTGGCTTTGTGGATATCAAGCAGAATTTTTATGAGCTGGACATCACCGGTGAAAACTATGATATTGAACAGAATACCGGTGTAGGGGGCGGCACGACCTGGCACTATATCGGATCGGAATTCCCGGCGGACGAAAACGGAAACGCATTGGTCAGCTGCTATACAGCGCTGCGCAAAGGACAGATCAAAAAGTACGGACTGCATATGCTGGAAAAGAAGAAAAGCACTGCGGACGGAATGCCTGAGATTTTAAAGGGTACCTTCGGTGATGCCCTGAAGATCGAGGACGCAAAGGGGATCACCGTGTCCGACAGAACCGGAGGCTTGTATCTGTACAGAATCACAAAGGAAAACCGGCGTGTTTTCGAAAAGTACCTGAAGGACCGTTCCCGGATCCCGGAGATTCAGGAGGATCCGGAGGCTGCGGAAACAGCCTTTGTGAGGGATCTGGTGGAAGTGGTCAGACGCAGCAAATTCAGCAATCAGCTGGGAAAGGTTCGGGAGGAGCTGAAGAATCTGAACAAGCAGCCCATAACCGGTATCTCCGAAGCAGATGTGGAGGAAATGCTGAAAAGGATTATGTACCGGGTGGTGCTCTGCGATCGAAAACGGGCGCTGGGAGAGCTTCAGTATATTAACAGGTGTCTGGGAACACACTGGACCTTGGAGGAAGTACATAATATCTTTGACAGCATCGAATCCAATGAAGACTTTGATGCGTCTCTGACGGCGTTCCTGGACGGACTGCGTCAGTACGAAACGCTGTATAACAAATTCAAGACATTGGTGCGAGTTGCCTGTTCAGGTCTTGCGGAAGCAGATGGCATCACAAAGGAAGACGAGGAGCTTTTTACAGGCAGAGTGAATAACTTTTTTAACCACACCGGGATTCTTTCGTGACAATTGCAGACATTTGTGCTATAGTATATCTGAGGTGAAATATATGGACTATATGGCGATCATTGCGCTTGTGAAGCAGGCGGGCCAATTTGTTTTTGATGATACGCTGAAAAGCAGCGTGAATATGAAGGGTGAGGCAGATTTTGTGACAGCGGTGGATCTGAAGATCAGCAGCTTTGTCAAGGAGGGTCTGCAGAAGCTCACCCCTGAGATCGGCTTTATGAGCGAGGAGGAGGAAGGGGAGCTTGCCCCCAGACGGTGGATCTTAGACCCCATTGACGGCACCACCAATCTGGTGTACGGCTATAATATGAGCTCCGTGTCCCTTGCTTATTACGATGGAGAGAAAATCGATTTCGGTGTGATCTATAACCCCTTTAACGGCGATCTGTTCGTGGCAAAGGCGGGACAGGGAGCTTATCTCAACGGGCAGCGCCTGGGTACTGCCCCGGACCGTGAGTTGAAGGACTGTATCGTGGAATTTGGTGCGGGCTCAACCAAAAAGCAGTTTACCGACGAGAGCTTTGCAATGGCAAAGGAGGTATTCCGCAACTGTCTGGACATCCGGCGGATCTGCTCCTCTGCACTGGCCATTTCCTATGTGGCAGCGGGCAGGATCAACGGTTATTTTGAGCGTTCCATCAAGCCCTGGGACTATGCGGCAGCGACCCTGATGCTGAAGGAGTGCGGCTGCCTGTGTGCAGACTGGGAGGGTGCACCCATCCAGTACGACAAGCCTTCCGGCTTCGTGTGCGGCACGCCTAAGCTGTTTGATTTTTTGATTGATGTCATCCGTGAAAATAAATCCTGAAGAAAACCCGGTGGGGGTGCGTTTGTGCACACTTCGTATGACTAAGCATCGAACTTGCAAATGTATACTGAAAAGCGAGGTAAGAAACGATGAAGAAGATAATTGCGCTTATATTACTGCTTACACTGTGCGCATCCATAACGGCTTGCAATGCAGAGGCTGGTATGAGAGACTTGCTCCAGTCTGCCGGTGAGTGGTTGGATTCTGCCGGTGACTTGTTTGATTTTGCCGATCCCAGCAACGAACCGACCGGTCTTACTGTGGATCCCAACGCTGAGGCGGTAATCGTTTTTAATGAAAACGATGTGAAGCAGGAGCCCCGCAGCGATGAAGAGGGAAATCTTGTGGGTTACGTCCGGTATACCGGCGGAACCAACTGCGGCAATGCAGGAACGATGCTGATCGAGTTTTTGGACTTGGATGGTAATGTTCTGAATTCCTATTCACCCACCTTCGCAGGCAGCGTATTGCAGTGTGTCACGGGTGTAGATGAGAACGGCTTCCATGAAATTAGCAGTCTTGCTGAAAGCGATGGCAATTTTGGCTCCCCGGAGTTTAATACCGGCAATGTCTATGAACTCATTAAACACAGCGGTGGAAAACCCCGTGTGTACGAAGAAAAGAGAGAGGGTATATACACCCGTTGCGATCTTTACGGCACAGACGGGCAGGTGGTTGCAAGCGTGACACCAAACAATCCTGAATGCGAAATAGACTTTTATGAGTTTCAATATGATTGCTTTACACTGAGAGAGGGGTATTATATATATGAAGATGACTATGTCCCCTTTTTCAACTGCGAACGATGGTTGTATTACGATCTTAACGGAACGCTTATATGCGAAATAAACCCGTCTTATTCTGATGCTGTCTATAAGGAGGCATGCTGGTTATGGAAGGAGATAAACCGTTGTGAGGTTAGGAACGCTTCAGGGGCGGTGCTGCATACCTATGAACCATCATCTGCAGACCATAGTTTGAAAGTTCACTACAACAGCTATGCGAAAATGGTGTATGCCGAGGAACGAGATAGTGGAATTTTAAGTGATTATGCCGTTAATTATGTTGAAGAATATTTTGACCCTATCCTCGATTTGGTGGCTTACAGGGAGGAATATACATACGAAAGCGATGGAAGTGTAAGTAAAGAAGTAACCGTGTGCGGCGGTAAGGTCGTGATGACGGAAGGACCGAAGGACTGCACCTATGTAAAACTGGAGTTCTATGATGCCCAGGGGACACTGCAACAGACTGTAGAAGCGGATGAAGGCGGATATATGACCATTGGGTGGTCTATGTATGGTCAGTTGGTCAGTATGGAGCGTTACGATAAAAACGGTGATAAGATCGTCGGATATGATGATTCCTATTATTATCCCAAAGAATACTGGACGGATGAAAAGGGCTGGTGGGAAAAAATCAGTGAAATTGAAAACATAGCATAGGGAACGGTTTACCTGCTTAAACGAAGTCATCCGTAAAAACAAATCCTGAAACAAACCCGGTGGAGGTGCAATCGCACCCCCACCGGTTTTTTGTTGAAATTCAATTTATTTCTGCTTGGCAAGCTTCACCAGAAGGGATGTACCCAGACGGTCAGCGCCCAGAGCAATGAATTTTTCTGCATCCTCCCAGGAGGAGATGCCGCCGGCGGCTTTGATCTTCACCTTCGGTCCAATGTGCTTTTTGAACAGCTCCACATCGGCAAAGGCAGCACCACCGGTGGAAAAACCTGTGGAGGTCTTGATGTAGTCGGCTTCTGCCTCTGTTACAGCCCTGCAAAGGGCAATTTTTTCCGCTTCCGTCAGAAGACAGGCCTCCACGATCACCTTCAACACCTTGCCGCAGCAGTGACCCTTCACCTGACGGAGCTCCTCAGTCAGCTGCTCCCACTTGCCCTCCTTCGCCCAGCCGATGTTGATGACCATATCCACCTCATCAGCACCGTGGGAGACCGCATCGTATGCCATAAAGCATTTGGCGGCAGTGGTGTCGTAGCCACACGGAAATCCAATGACGGTGCAGATGGGCAATCTGTCACCCACATACTGCTTTGCCTGAGTCACAAAGGCAGCCGGAATACAGACGGATGCTGTCTTGAAGCGGATACCGTCATCGCACAAAGCCCGGATATCCTCCCAGGTGGCAGCAGGGTCAAGAAGGGTATGGTCACATTTTCCGAGGATCTGAGATAACTCCATAAGCCCACGCTCCTTTCTGAAAATATTATATCCTGTCACTGCCAAATATGCAAGTCCGGGAAGCAGCCATTCCGGGGTGCTCGCTCAGGATGACATTTTTTGCCTTAATGGCATTGCAGTACGAGGAGGATTCTTTTTTGCTGAAAAGGAAAACAATGGGAGGGGAATTGACAAAGGTGGTATAATAGTGGTATTGAGAAAAGCGAGGGATACATATGGCGAAAGATACAATAAAACAGGAACAGAGAAAGCAAATGATGCTGAACCAGCCGGTGGGCAGGGTCATTGTGAAAATGGCGATCCCCACCATTGTTGCTTTTCTGATCAATTCCATTTATTCTCTGGCAGATACCTATTTTGTCAGCGGACTGGGTGAAAATGCCACGGCGGCGGTCAGTGTCAACGCATCTCTGGACCAGCTGATCATGATGTGCGGCTCTATGCTGGCAGTGGGTGCAAACAGCTATATTGCCCGGCTGCTGGGGCAGGGCAATGACAAAAAGGCAAGTCAGGTTTTGTCCACGGCATTTATCATTGCAATGGGTATCAGCTTGCTTTTGACTGTTTTCGGCAACATTTTTATGGACGCTATGGTGACCCTTCTGGGTGCGACCCCCACCTGTAAGCAGTATTCCATTGATTATGCTACCTATGTGCTGTATGCCGCACCCTTTATGGCAACCAGCTTTGTGATGAACCAGTGCCTGCGCAGTGAGGGCAGCGCCACTTTTTCTATGATCGGTATGGGCTTCGGCGGCATTCTCAATTGCTTCCTTGACCCGGTGTTCATCAGGGGTTGGGATCTTTTGGGGATTCCGGCAATGGGTGTTGCCGGTGCATCCCTTGCCACAATGGTCTCCAAGATCGTCAGCTTTGCCATTTTGATCTTCCCTTATATCACGAGAAAGAGCCTTCTGCACCTGTCTGTGCGGAATTTCTATCCCTCCTGGGACATTATCAGTAAGATCGTCAGTGTTGGTTCTTCCTCTATGTTCCGCAGCGGTCTGGCAGTGGTGGCTGCGAGCCTGCTGAACCGGGAGGCGGGCAACATCTCTGACGGTGTTGTGGCAGGCATCGGTGTTTCCACAAAAGTTATGATGTTCCCCTTCAGTATTATTCTGGGCTTCGGCACAGGC
>JAZNZZ010000002.1:0-10434 GCA_045595205.1 Faecousia sp. | reverse complement strand
TCACCATTGCCTACGGCAATGACGGGCGGATAATATCCGCCCCTACGACATCATTCCAAAGAGCGCGATAAATTGAAATTTGAAACACCGGGCAGTGTATCGTTACCGAGCGCTTTTTGGGGCGTTTTATTCCGCACTGTGCACGAGTTGGGGTGAAGCGCCCTTGCGCTTCTTTCGATTTGCCTTTGACATTTCTTTTTCTTTGTGTTATAATCCCCTCGACAACCAGATACCTGTTCCGTGGCGGCCCGGGCGTATAGCCTTGGCTGCTGAACAAGATAATCGGGTGAGATTCCCGAACGGTACCGCCGCTGTAAATGCCAAGGTGCTTCTTTTCAGGTGAAAACCGGTCACTGGAAGAAATTCCGGGAAGGCTGAGAAGCACTGCCGGGAGGCTGCAACCCCTCCTGAAAGGCATAAGTCAGAAGACCTACGGAGCTTGGATTCTCCGCCTCCTGCGTGTTATGGGAGGTGCGCTTGTCGCAGAAAAACGGCTGCGGCGCTTCTTTTGGAGCGCCGCAGCATTTACTTTTTAGGAGGTTTATTATGAAAAAACTATTCGCGATGATCCTGGCAGCTGTTATGCTTCTGTCCCTTGCCGCCTGTGGCGAAAAGGAAACAAAAAACGATGGCTCTTTGAAGAGCTTCTCCGTTACCGTTGTGCACGCCGACGGCTCAGAGAAGGTGTTCGAGTATGAATCCGCAGAGGAATTTGTAGGCCCTGTGCTGGAAAATGCCGGTCTTATTAAGGGCAATGCAGGTCCTTACGGTCTGGAGATCACCGAGGTGGACGGCGAGACTGCAGTCTATGCCACCGACGGTGCTTACTGGGCAGTGTATGTGGGAGAGGAGTATGCCCTCTCCGGCATCGACACCACACCCATTACCCAGGACGGTGTTTACAAGCTGGTGTACACCCGTGGCTAAAAAACCCCACCTGACCCTGCGGGAGGTTGCTCTTTTCGGTATGCTGGGGGCATTGACCTTCGGTGCCAAGGTTGCAATGAGCAGTCTTCCCAATATTGAGCCTGTGTCCTTAATGGTGATGCTGTTTGCGGTGGTATTCGGCTGGAAATGCCTGTACCCCATCTACCTGTATGTGGCAATGGAAATTATGCTCTACGGCATCAATTTGTGGAACATCAATTATCTTTATGTGTGGCTGATCCTGGCGCTCTGCGCTATGGCGGCGCGGCGGCTGAGAAATCCCGTTTGGTGGGCGCTGATCGCAGGTGCGTTTGGAATGGCCTTCGGCTTTTTGTGCTGCCCGGTGTACATTGCTATGGGCGGTGTGGACTACGCCATCCGCTGGTGGCTGGCAGGCATTGCCTATGACATTCCCCACGCCATCGGCAATTTTGTCATTGCCCTTTTGCTGTTCGTGCCTCTGCGAAAGCTGCTGGGCAGACTGTACTCCAAAATGCGAACCTGAAGAGAATTCCAATTTGTCGCTCCGTCTCGTAGGGAACGGATTTATCCGTTCCGTGTGATTTGCGAAGCAAATCACCATTGCCTGCGGCAATGCGGAATGCATATATGCATTCCCTACAGCACGATAAACCGGAATTTTCCACAGGAAGCTTAAAAACTTTACAGATAAGTTGACAGATGTAAAGAAGTGTGCTATAGTTTCCGTCAGATTACGAGTATTTGTACGATAAGGTAGGGAAAATATGAAACAACAAATCGAACAGCTGAAACGGGCAAAAAATGCTGTGATCCTTGCCCATTATTATGCACCTGCACAGGTGCAGGAAATCGCAGATTATGTGGGTGACTCCTTTTACCTTGCCAAAATAGCCAAGAGCAGCGAGGCAGACATCCTTGTATTCTGCGGGGTGCAGTTTATGGGAGAGAGCGCAAAGATCCTGAACCCGGACAAAAAGGTGCTTATGCCGGATCCCTCCGCAGACTGCCCTATGGCGCATATGGTTGCTGACGGTATCATTGAAGAAATGCGGGAAAGATACGATGACCTTGCAGTGGTCTGCTATATCAATTCCTCCGCAGAGCTGAAATGCAAGAGCGATGTGTGCGTTACCTCCTCCAATGCAGTCAAAATCGTAAAGGCACTGCCCAATAAAAACATTTTCTTTATTCCCGACCGTAACCTCGGAAGCTTTGTTGCCGAACAGGTTCCGGAAAAGAACATCATTCTTAATGACGGCTGCTGTCCGATCCATACAAAAATTACGGCGGAATGTGTTCTGGCAGAACGGGAAAAACACCCGGCTGCTCAGATCCTGACACACCCTGAGTGTGAAGCATCGGTCATCGCATTGTCGGATCATGTGGGAAGCACAGCGGACATTATTGCCTACGCCGGGAAAAGCGGGGCAAGGGAGTTTATTATCTGTACCGAGGGCGGCGTGGATCATAAATTGATCACCGATAATCCGGACAAGCGTTTCTATTATCCGAACCCGCATCCCTGCTGCACGGATATGAAGCTGAATACCCTTGATGCAGTTTTATCGGTCCTGCAAAAAGAGGATAAAGAGATCGTCGTTAGTGAGGATGTGCGTAAAGGCGCATTGATCCCCCTTGAGAGAATGCTGGAGCTTGCAAAATAATATGAAAACAGATATTTTGATTGTGGGAAGCGGTGTCGCAGGTCTGTACTGTGCATTGAATCTTCCAAAAGAAAAGAACATAATCATCGTAACGAAGGACAAGGCGCGCAGAAGCGATTCCTATCTTGCTCAGGGCGGCATCTGCGTTTTGCGTGATGAAACGGATTACGATGCCTTTTATGAGGATACGATGAAGGCCGGTCACTATGAGAATAATCCGGATTCTGTACATATTATGATCCACTCCTCCAGAGAGATCATCTCAGACCTGGAAGCCTTTGGTGTCCGGTTTGAAAAGGACGGAGAGAAATTCACCTATACGAGGGAAGGGGCGCACACAAAGCCCCGTATCCTTTTCCACGAGGATGAAACAGGCAAGGAGATCACCTCCCATCTTCTGGAAACCGTAAGAAGCAGGGAGAATATCACCATCATTGAGAATTATACGATGGTGGACCTTATCTGTGAGAACAACGAATGTACTGGTATTATCGGACACGATGAAACCGGCGTCTATTCAGCAATTCAGGCAGATTATACCGTTCTTGCCACCGGCGGCATCGGCGGCATTTTTGAGCATTCAACGAACTATAAGCACCTTACCGGTGATGCAATTGCCCTTGCGCTGATGCACGGCATTGCGCTTGAGCATATCGACTACATTCAGATCCATCCCACTACGCTCTATTCGGAAAAGGACGGCCGTGAGTTTTTGATCTCCGAATCGGTGCGCGGTGAGGGGGCGATCCTGCTGAATGCCGGGGGAGAACGGTTTGTCAACGAACTGCTGCCCCGGGATGTGGTTGCAAATGCCATCTTTGAACAGATGAAAAAAGATGGCAGCAAGTATGTTTGGCTCTCTATGGCACCGATCCCGGAGGAAGAGATCCGCACACATTTCCCCAATATATATGAGCACTGTCTGGAAGCGGGATACGATGTGACCAAAGAGCCGATCCCGGTCGTGCCGTCTCAGCATTATTTTATGGGCGGTATTGCAGTCGACCGATACAGCAGAACATCGATGAAGCGCCTGTATGCTGCCGGCGAAACGGCCTGCAACGGTGTTCACGGAAGAAACCGTCTGGCAAGCAATTCTCTGCTGGAAAGCCTTGTTTTTGCAAAACGGGCAGCGGAGAATATAAAAAGCAATTATGCCGTATTGACAGATGTTCCTGATATTACCGTTGATCCTTCCGCATATGACGGATATCAGGAAAAGTATAAGACGCTGGTTTTAAACGCAATAGAAAAGGAGAAAAAAAGCCATGAATAACATTACGATGAGAATCAATGCAGACGACCTTATTCTGGGAGCACTCAAGGAGGATATTACAAGCGAGGACATTACGACCAATTCCGTAATGAAGGAATACCGGCTGGGAGAGGTCGAGCTTATTTGCAAGCAGGACGGAGTTATCGCCGGTCTGGAGGTATTCAAGAGGGTTTTTGCACTTTTGGATCCCAACACGGAGGTGGCATTTGCAGTTAAGGATGGAGACAGAGTCAGAAACGGACAGAAGCTGGGCACAGTCCGGGGTGATATCCGGGTGCTGCTCTCGGGAGAAAGAACGGCACTGAATTACCTGCAGCGTATGAGCGGCATCGCCACCTATACACGCACCATCGCGGATATGCTGGAGGGCACGAAAACCAAACTCCTTGACACAAGAAAAACAACACCCGGTATGCGTGTTTTTGAAAAGTATGCCGTAAAGGTGGGCGGCGGTTATAATCACCGGTTTAATCTGAGTGACGGGATCCTTTTGAAGGACAATCACATCGGCGCGGCAGGCGGCGTAAAGGAAGCCGTTGCAATGGCAAAGGAATACGCGCCCTTTGTCCGCAAGATCGAGATCGAGGTCGAAAACCTTGAGATGCTGCAGGAAGCGCTGGACGCCGGTGCTGACATCATTATGCTTGACAATATGACCGTGGAGGATATGAAAAAGGCTGTAGAGCTTTGCGCGGGAAAGGCAGAGACGGAGTGCAGCGGAAATGTTACAAAAGAAAATGTTGCAAAGCTCACCCAAATTGGTGTCGATTATATATCAAGCGGAGCACTTACGCACTCTGCACCGATTTTAGACCTTTCTCTTAAAAATTTACACGCAGTATAAAGGAGTGGGTATATGAAGGCCGCCGAGAGAAGAAAAGCCATTGTCAATCTCCTCTTATCATCGACGGAAGCTGTATCGGGCAGTAAATTGTCAGAAGCATTTGGGGTATCGCGGCAAATTATTGTCCAGGATATAACTGTGCTGAAGGGCTCGGGATACGGTATCCTTTCCACACACAGCGGTTACATTCTTCAGCAATCGCCGCTGAAAGAGCGGATCTTTAAATTGCATCACACCACGGAGCAAACAGAGGACGAATTAAACACGATCGTAGATCTTGGAGGAACTGTGGTGGATGTATTCGTCTGGCACAAGGTTTACGGCAAGGTGGCAGCTTCCTTAAATATCTTTTCACCCCTTCAGGTGAAGCAGTTTATTGAGGGTGTCAGAACAGGAAAGTCCACGGAGCTTATGAACATTACCGGCGGGTATCATTATCATACCGTCCGTGCGGAATCAGATGCGATCCTGAATGCAATAGAAGCAGCCCTGAACAAGCGGGGATATATTGCACCTGAAATATAGTGGTAAAGAAGGCAAGCACTAAAAAGCAGATACAGGAGATGTTGATATGTTTGAGCAAACGAAGGCTTTGTGCAACCATTTTTTGAAGCTGGGCATTCCCGGCTTTGACCTGATCGTATATAAGGACGGAGAATGCGTCCTTCGCCATATGGGCGGCTATGCCGACCCGGACAAAAAGCTTCCCATACAGGGAAAGGAAAAATACCATATATATTCCTGCTCCAAGCTGTTTACCTGCGTGGCAGCAATGCAGCTGTGGGAAAAGGGAAAGTTCTCTCTGGAGGACAAGCTTTCGGACTATTTGCCTGCCTTTGGTGAAATGACCGTAAAAACAGAAAACGGCATCCAAAAGGCAAAGAATCCCATCAGGATCCACCATTTGTTCCAGATGACCTCCGGTATGAATTATGATATGCAGACCCCGGCACTGAAGGAATACTATCAGCTCCCCGGCAATACCTGCCCAACGGTGGAGACGGTAAATCAGCTGGCAAAAACACCTTTGGAATTTGAGCCCGGCGAAGGCTGGCGGTACAGCCTGAGCCACGATGTGCTGGCAGCTCTGGTGGAGGTCCTGTCCGGGGAGAAATTCGAATGCTATGTGAAAAAGAATATTTTTGACCCCTTGGGAATGACCCATTCCGATTTTGTCCACCCTGTTGAGGATTGGGAGGGCTTTGCCCGGCAGTACCGCTATAACAGTGAGACCGGTGAGTTCCAGCCCTGGTGGAAGAACTCCTACCGCCCGGGAAGGGAATATGCCAGCGGCGGTGCAGGCTGCGTTTCCACAGTGGAGGACTATATCAAGTTCCTGGAGGCATTGCGTATCGGTGATGTGATCCTGAAAAAGGAGACCATCGCAATGATGGCGGTGGACCGGCTCACCGAGCAGCAGCGGGAAATGTATACCTACAGCACCCCTGGTATCGGCTACGGACTTGGTATGCGGACGCCCCGCAACGACCCGGAGCGCACGGAATTCGGCTGGGGCGGTGCGGCAGGTGCTTTTGCCTCTGTGGATGTGGTAAATAACATTACCATCTACTACGCCCAGCATGTGCTGCTGTCGCCTAACCGACACCTGCGCCCCTGGATCTATAATGCCGTGCGGGCGGACCTGATGGGCAAAAAGATCAAGACCCCCATCGATGAGACCGACGACAACCCGGAATTAACATACTAAAAACGATCTCCCGACAGCTGTCGGGAGATCGTTTTTAGTACCTCTTTTTCAATTAGAAATCGCCGGCATAAGAAGCTTCTGTAAGCCGGGCGGCCAGTTCCTGCATAGGAAGCGCATCGATCTTGCAGACCTTCCGGTCGTAGGTCAAAAAGCCGTTGATCTCATCCTCCACATCACTGACCTGGGTGCAGATGGCACCGCAAAGTCCCTTTGCAATGGCGGGCAGTACCTTGTTTTGGTACAGAGCCAGAATTTGGGCCTGAAATTCCTTTTGACTGGTGCAGGTCTTGTAGCCGTAGGCATTGTCAGGGTTAAAAAGGTGACCCTCCACAGGATAGGTGTAGCCGCCGAATTCGCTGAGCACCACCGGCTTTTTGCCGGGGCGGATCTGATTCCAGGGACCGAAATAGATGTGAAGGCTTTCCACATCGCTGCACTTTCGCCGGAACCAGCCGGAGGTGGTGTCGATGATCCGGGTGTCGTCCAGTGCCCGGAGCTTTTGATACACACTGTCACTGTCAAACTGTCCCCAGCCTTCGTTAAAGACAGTCCAGTAGAGGATGCAGGGGTGATTTCCCAGCTGCGCCACCGTCTCCTCCATTGCTTGGAGAAAACGCGCCCGGACTTTGGGAGCTTTGTGCATATTTTTATCCCGGCATTTTTGGATCCGCACGGTGGGGATCGCGGTATCCCGGAGAAAATTGTAATCGCCGTTGTTTACCATATCCTGAAACACGATCATACCCAGCTTGTCACACTGGTAGTAGAATTCCTCTGCTTCCACCTTGATGTGTTTGCGAAGGGTGTTAAAACCAAGGCGTTTCATTGCCAGAATGTCCGCAGCATAGCATTCCGGGGCAGCGGGGGTGTAGATGCCGTCAGGCCAGCAGCCCTGATCCAGAAGACCGTGGAAGAAATAGGGCTTCCCGTTCAGACACAGACGGGGGATGCCGTCCACTACCTTGGTTTCAATGGTGCGGATGGCAAAATAGGATTCCGCCGCGTCTGTTTCAGTAACCAGCTTAAAATCATAGAGGTAGGGATCCTCCGGGCTCCACAGATGGGGGTGCTCCGGCGCGATCACAGCTTTGCCGTTCTTTAAAGGATACTCTCCCAGCTCCTTCACCTGTACTGTGCCGTCTGCGGCAGGAGAAACAGAGATGTGGACACTGTAGCCACGGTTTTCGATTTTCAGAGACTCTATGTAATGCTCCGGTACGCTTTCCAGCCACACGCTCTGCCAGATGCCGGAAACCGGGGTGTACCACATACCGCCCCGGCGCAGGGTCTGCTTGCCGTAGGGCATAGAAAGGTCCCGCAGGTCATCGGTGCAGCGGATCTCCAATGTGTTTTCTTCTTCCAGTGCATCGGTGATGTCCAGGGTAAAGGAGGTGTATCCACCTTCGTGGCGACCGACTGCTTTCTGGTTTACATAAACTTCTGCGATCTGATCGGCTGCCCCAATGTGCAGAAGCACTTTGCCTTTGTTAAACTTTTCCGGCAGACGAAAATGCCGCCGGTAGGTCAGGGTGCTGCCTTCCGGAAAATGGCGGTTGACCCCGGACAGAAGACTTTCCGGGCAGAAGGGCACCCGGATGGAAAAGACCTCCGGCTGACCCTCCACCGTCAGCTCCCAGATACCGTTAAGGTTAACATAACTATACCGCCGCAGCTGGGGTCTGGGATAGACCTCCCAGGGAGCTGCCGTTAAGACAGCACCCTGTTCTGTATACAGATCATTGTGCATTTGTTATCACTCCTCTGAATATCCCACATTATACCACATCCCGGCAAGAAATACCATAGCTGTTGCTTAAATGCCTACAGTTGACAGGGGAACAGAGGGGTGATAAAATGCAAAAAAGGGGTGAGACTGTGAAAAAAATGTATACCGGGGGCACGATCCTCACGATGGATAGGTCCTTGCCGCGGGTTGAGGCGGTGCTGACAGAAAATGGCAAGATCCTGAAAACCGGTACTGCCGAGGTGCTCCGGCAGGAAGCGGAGCAGATCATAGATCTGAAGGGCTGTACCCTGATGCCCGGCTTTATAGACGGACACAGCCATATGATCGGTATGGGTATGGAGCTGGTGGTGAATTGCTCTCTGGACGGCTGCCGAAGCTTTTCGGAAATACTGGAAAGGATCGCAGCCTTCCGAAAAGAAAAAGGACTTACCGAGGGGCAGCCCATTATGGCACGGGGCTATGACCTGGAGCTGCTGCAGGAGGGGGAGCACCCCACTGCTGCGGTGCTGGACAGGCTGGGCGTTGATAATCCGGTGGCCTGTATACACAAGTCTCTCCATATGGGTGTCTATAACACCGTGGCAATGGAGCAGGCAGGGGTGCTGAGAAATGACTATGTATGCCCGGAAAACGGCTTTGCCCAAAGAGATGCAGCCGGCGATCTGACCGGCTATTTTGAAGAAGGAGCAAAGGGCGTGTTTGCGCCGGTGTTTGCCAGCCGGACTCCCGGAGAGGATATCCGACAGGCAGTTTTGGCGGTACAGGAGCTGTACATCCGCAACGGCTTTACCACCGTGCAGGAGGGCAGTGCCAACAGTATCTTCCGGTTGGAAAAACTGACCGAGCTGTCCCGGGAAGGACAGCTGCAGGTGGATGTGGTGGCATATACCGGAGCTGCCGCAGATACTTTGGAAGCAGCGCAGGCTTTGTTCCGGACACCCCATCCCCATTTAAGACTTGGAGGCGTAAAGGTGTTTCTGGACGGTTCTCCTCAGGCAAGGACGGCTTGGCTTCGCCGGCCCTACGAGGGGGAAACCGAATACCGGGGCTACCCCAATATGACGGATGCTCAGCTGGAAAAACAGATCTCCAATGCCCTTTCCTGTAATATGCAGGTTTTGGCACACTGCAACGGAGATGCGGCCTGCCAGCAGTTTATAAATGTATGGGAAAGGGTGGGCGGCGACCCGGGGCTGCGCCCTGTGATGATCCACGCCCAAACTGTTGGGGAGGATCAGCTTTCCCGGATGCCAAAGCTGGGTATGATGCCATCCTTTTTTGTGGGGCATACCTGGTTTTGGGGCGACGCACATCTTCGCAATCTGGGTCAGCGGGGTATGCGTATCAGTCCCGTAAAAACTGCATTGAAGCAGGGCTTGCCCGTGAGCTTTCATCAGGACTGTCCGGTGACAAAGCCGGATATGCTCCACAGCATCTGGTGCGCCGTCAACCGCATCACCCGGCAGGGTGTGCATCTGGAAACATCAGAACGGGTGGATGTGTACGATGCCCTGTTGGCTGCCACTGTGGGAGCTGCCTACAGCTACCACCAGGAGCAGGAAAAGGGGATACTTCGCCCCGGGGCGCTGGCAGATATGATCATTCTGGACAAGGACCCCACCGCCGTCGATCCAATGGAGATCCGAAACATCCGCGTCCTTTCCACCATCAAAGAGGATATACCCATCTACCAACAGGGAAGTGACGGCAAAGAAACAGTCAAATAAAAGACGGAGGATCTCAGGAATGGGATCCTCCGTTCGTTTATGTGCAGTTTAAGGGCTGTGGATAACTTTTCGGTAAAAACGGGCACAACAACCACAACCCCAAGGAAATTAACTTTCTTTGGGGATGATTTATTTATGAATTTACGCTGCCACCTGTGCTGCCAGTCTCTTCAAATGGTACTTGTGGAGATTAAAACCACAGGATATCAGACCTAACTCCAAAATTACACCTTCTATCCCTCTACGGTGCAGTCGTTTATAACCTCTGTTCCACTTGATCTCACCAAATGCACCCTCTGCCTGGATGCTTCTGTTCATCCGCAGTAAGGCACCGTGTACACTGTTTAAGTTGTTCAGCACCTCATTGTGAAACTGGGTCAGTTCCTCGTTAATCCGGACAACACGGTTATCTTTACTTTTGTGGCATTTCTCTCTGTGAGGGCAGTCAGTGCAATCTTCGCACTGGTAATATTCTTCTGTTCTGCCAAATTGATTTCCCTTTACCGGTGCAGAACGCAGAAAGTGAAAGCGTTTTCCATTGGGACAAACCATAAAACCT
>JAZNZZ010000001.1:0-7752 GCA_045595205.1 Faecousia sp. | reverse complement strand
ATCGCCCTCGATCATGATCTCGATGAATGCCTTGTTGACCATATCCATTTCCTTCTTGCAGTCACCGTAGGTGAAGTCCATCTCCTTGCCGCCCACGATGGCAGGCAGGTCCTTCAGGTCAGGAGGACATACCCAGTCCAGAGTGATGTTGGAGAACGGTGCCTGGGTGCCCCAGCGGGAGGGAGTGTTCACACCGTAGATGAAGGACTGGACACACTGCTTGACTTCCTTCTGGGTCAGGTTGTCCACCTTGACGAAGGGAGCAAGGTAAGTATCGAAGGAGGAGAAGGCCTGTGCGCCTGCCCACTCGTTCTGCATAATGCCCAGGAAGTTGACCATCTGGTTGCAGAGGGTGGAGAGGTGACCTGCGGGGGAAGAGGTGATCTTGCCGGGAACGCCGCCCAGACCCTCCTGGATCAGCTGCTTCAGACTCCAGCCTGCACAGTAGCCGGTGAGCATGCTAAGGTCGTGCAGGTGCAGGGCTGCGGTACGGTGTGCCTCTGCGATCTCAGCATCGTAGATCTCGGTGAGCCAGTAGTTGGCGGTGATGGCGCCGGAGTTGGAGAGGATCAGACCGCCTACGGAGTAGGTGACGGTGGAGTTCTCCTTCACGCGCCAGTCATTGATCTGCAGATAGTCATCCACCAGATCCTTGTAGTTCAGCAGGGCGGAATTGACATTACGCACCTTCTCGCGCTGCTTACGGTACAGGATGTAGGCCTTTGCCACATCGGCATAGCCGGTCTCGGACAGGACCTTTTCCACACTGTCCTGAATGTCTTCCACAGCAATGAGACCGTCCCGGACCTTGGTCTCAAAGTCGGCACTGACCTGCAGTGCCAGCAGGTTGATGACGCTGGGGTGATACTGCTTTTCCAAAGCCTCGAAGGCCTTGATCATAGCGGCGCTGATTTTGGAAATTTCAAATTCGACGGTAGAACCGTCACGCTTTAAAACCTGATACATAATGATTCCTCCCTATATAATATGGTTAAAGAAAACGGGCACTGCCCGTAAATGCGACAGTGTCCGTATTATACAAGAATTTTCTGCAAATGTCAATATGTTGCGTAAAAATATTTTTTCAAACACAATATGTTGTGCTTATTTGTTTCTAACGGTTACTTTTCCTATATATTGTGACAAGGTGTCCGCATACTGCATAACCCTGTCCTCCCCCGGCGCAGTCAGACCCGAAAACAGCACCGTGTCCCGGTCCACAAAGCTTTGGAGGAATAATTTTTCCGGCTTTTTCCCCGGCACAAGCTTTGCCAGCCACTGCCCCATCTCTTCGATAGACTCCCAAGTATGCAGAGGCTCCACAAGGGTGGTACGCAGCTCGAAGTCCACTTTTCCTTCCATCAGAAAACGCAGACTCTCCTCGATCGCAGTCAGCTCCTTCAGCTCCACACCCACGGTCTGGGAGTAAAGGGAGGGGCTGTTTTTCACATCCATCGCCACATAATCCACAAGACCCTCCGCCACCAGCTTTTTCAGAACTGCAGGGCGGCTGCCGTTGGTATCCAGCTTCACAAGAAAGCCCAGCTCTTTTATTTTTTTCAAAAACTCCGGCAGCGTGGGGGTCAGGGTAGGCTCACCGCCGCTGACACAAACACCGTCCAGAAGACCCTTTCTGGTGGAGAGAAACTGAAAGAATTCCTCCTCGGTCATAAGGGGCTCGGGTCTGCCGGTCAAAAGCTCACTGTTATGGCAAAAGGGGCAGCGGTAGTTGCAGCCGTGGAGAAACACGGTGCACGCCACCTTCCCGGGGTAGTCCAGCAAGGTCATTTTTTGTAAACCTGAGATCATAAAAATTCCTCCGTTTTTCAAACTCATATTTATCGTGCTCTTTCAAATGATGTCGTAGGGGCTTTCCTGTGTTCGCCCGTCGTTGTACACCAATGCATTTTAGAGCGGGCGAACACAGTTCGCCCCTACAGTGTTGATCTGTTGACAGAGCGCTAAATACGAATTTTGCTACCTGTATTGTAGCACACCGGGAACTGTTTGACTAGTGGTTGATTTTACCGCAAAGGCACAGTATAATAACTGCATTACAATAAGGCAGGTTTTTGCAATGGTACAAAAACTGAAAGCACTTCCCTTTTCGGACTATATTCTATTGGCGGCCCTTTTGGCGCTGGGCGGCTTTTATGAATGCATTTCCTGCATTCTGTGTGTGGCAATGGGCACTTTCCTTTTCCTGTGGTGCAGGAGGGAAAAGAAGCTGCACATTCCCAAGGACCTTCTGACCCTTTCGGTGCTTGTCCTTTCCTGCGCCTATGGGATCGTATCCCTGTGGGCGGTGGACAAGGGTATGGCATTTATAGGCTTTTTCAAATTCCTTCCCCTGCCGCTGTTCCTTCTGTGCCGGTCACAGGAGAAAAAAGAGAGCAAGCTCCTTTCCCTCCTCCCCTTTATGGGCGCAGCTATGACAGTGATCTCCCTTTTGGGAATGCTGATCCCCGGCACAAAGGATTTTTTCTCTGTGGCAGACCGTCTGGCAGGCTTTTTCCAGTACCCCAACACCTTTGCCGTTTTCCTTTTGGTATGCCAGCTGCTGCTTTTTGAAAAAGCAAGCAAAAAGTGGTGGGACTACCTCACCACCGCCATCCTTCTGGGAGGCATCCTCTACACCGGCAGCCGCACCGCCTTCGTCATTGCCGTGGCTGCCAACGGAGCAATGCTTTTGGTCACCTCCAAAAAGAAGCTTTTCTCCCTTCTGGCACTGGCCGGCGCGGCTTTGTGTGCAGGTCTTGTGATCTTCCTGTTCCGGGAGAATCCGGTCATCGGCCGTTACCTCCGGTTCTCCCTGACAGAGAGCACCTTTGCAGGACGGCTTCTTTATATGCAGGACAGTCTGCCCCTTCTTTTAAAGCACCCCTTTGGAATGGGTTATATGGGCTACAGCTACATACAGCAAAGCGTACAGACCGGTCTTTATACCGTGGCCTTTGTTCACAACGACTGGCTGCAGCTGCTTCTGGACATTGGCTGGCTTCCTGCCCTGTTCTTCATTGCCGCCCTGGGGCGCTGGTTTTTCAAAAAGGATGTTCCCCTTTCCCGGAAGGTCATTGTGTCCTCCCTGTGCCTGCACGCATTGATGGACTTTGACCTGCAGTACATCGGTATGTTCCTGCTGCTTCTGAAGCTGACGGAAACCGGCTGTGCCAAAAAGACAGTGAAGCTGAAAGCTGCACCGGTGGCTGCCGGCGCGGTGGCTGTGGCAGTCGGTGCTGTATATATGGGCATCTCCCTTTCCCTTTCTGCCTTTGGGCTTTACAGTGCTTCTGTGGCGCTTTACCCCGGAAACACCGTGAGCAATCTGCGTCTTTTGGAGCAGGCCACGGAAGTGGCAGAGGCGGACCGCATTGCAGACCGGATTCTCAAAACCAACAAAAGCTTTTATGCTCCCTACAGCGCCAAGGCAAAATACGCCTTCTCCCAGGGAGATTTCGCCGTGGTGATAGAAAACAAGCAAAAGGCTTTCAAAGCCAATCCCTTTGGCTATGAGGAGTACGAGGAATACTGCCGGATGCTGATCACCGGCATCTCCCTGTATGAGCAGGGAGGCGACACCAAAAGTGCAGCGGTGTGCCGCAAGGAGCTGAAAAACACCCTTGCACTTCTGGAAAGCAATGAAAAGAAGCTGAGCAAGCTGGGCAAAGCCATTGAAGATCAGCCGGTGACCGGGCTGCCCGGGGATATAGTGGATTACATACAAGCGCTGAAATAACAAAACGGAGGAGACTCCCAACCGGGAGTCAGCACCGTTTTTCAAATTCCAATTTAGCGGGCAGTTGAAAATCCAAAATTGTAGGGGAGGGTCTTGACCCTCCCGCCTGAAAATGCCTGTATTTTCAGGATTTACGAAGTAAATACCAATATAATTCCCTTTGGGAATTGTGATTTGCGTAGCAAATCACCGGGAGGGTCAAGACCCTCCCCTACGATGACAGAGCGACAAACAGGAATTTACATTTCGTTCAGGCTTTGGAGGATCACTTCTACGAGCTGCTGTCCACCCTTGGGAGAAACATCGCAGCTGTAGGAAATGGCACTGTAGCCCTTGTTGGCAGCTGCCCGTTCCGTGCAGAGATAGCCGCCCGGACCTACGGAGGATGCCGTCAGCTGGACAAAGAAGGTCTGGACAAAGGGGCTTCGCGCCTGGATCCGGTGCTGATAGTCAATGTACAGCTCATAGGGGCAGGTGGCAAAGGCGATCTGCCCCAGCTTCAGAATATGGAGCTCCGATTGCACCGTGGCAGCTTTGTCCTCAAAGCGCTGGATCACATTTTCACAGCGAGACCGTTCCGCAGACTGCCGTGTGTTGACCTTGAAATCCGCATAGGGATCGTCGGTATACTGGAAGGGAACGGTTTCCAGATGGGCGAGGTTGGCTTTTGCCTCCTCATACTGCTGCTGGGTCACCTGCCAGCGGTCCAGCTCCACGGTTTTGGTAATATGGGAGATCGGCATTTCTGCCAGCTTTTCCCGGCTTGCCCAGGCATAGCCCTCGTCAAAGCCACGGGCGATCTTAAAGGCAATGTCCTTACGGTTATAATACTCCTCCGGCTTTTTAAACAACGCTGCCTTGGGGTCATCCCCGTAGCGCAGACGGTTCTGCCGGTCCCGGGCTGCCTTATTGTGGAGCAAGTGGGGAGACAGGTCACCGGCAGACGCACACTGGGGCAAAATAAAAATGTTGCCGTATGCTTCCCGGATCAGCGCCCGGGTCTCGTTCCAATAGTCGGCAGAGGTGAACTCCTCGTGCTCCGTACACTGGGAGGGACAGGGGACATTGATCAAAGCACCCGTAAGCTTTTCCTCCAGATCGAAGGTAAACAGCAGATACAGATTGGCATCGGTGCCCGCTTCAAAGCCGGAAAAGTCCGGGTCATTGGTCTTTCCGTACATCACGCCGTGACCGTTGGCTGCAAAGGTATTGCCGACTTTGTTGGCAACGCCCTTGTCACAGAAATAATTGACTCTTCTCTGCAGACCCACGGCGGCACTGCCGTAGCCAAAGGACATAAGACCCGGCTTTGCTGCCCTGTAAGCCTCCACCACCGCATCGGATGCCTGATCAACCAGGAACGCCCGGTACTTTTCCGGGGGATAGATATTCACCCGGTCGTGGGGCGCTTTGTCGTAGTTACTGTTCAAATGGTAGCGGGGTGCGGTGTGGGTGTGGGTGGCATTCCAGATGATCTTGCCACCGTCAAATTCCGGCAGCTTTTGCGCCACAGCGGTCTTCAGCTCCTGAAGCAGCTCTCCCTGAATGCTGGTAAAGTCCGAAGAGAGAAACAGCACGCAGTCGCCGCCATCCTCCAGATAAAGGGCCGTGACGGTGGTGGGGTCCATACTGCCCCCGGAGATCCTCTCATAGGCCTGACCCGTAATACCCACCGGCTCATTGGTGCTCACATCCCTGGATGCCCAACCGATTTTCAGCATAGTATTACTCCTTTACAATGAGATAGTAGCAGGCGGGGTTTTCCTCGTCACCCACGGTGAAGGACAGCACGCCGTCCTCATAGGTAGTAGGTACTGCGCCGGAGTAGAAGCCCTCGGCGTTGACACCCCAGACCTTCATATGCTGTCCGTGCTCGGTCTCCAGCCGAATGTCTGCCCGGATCACCTCTGCCATAACAGGAGGCTTGCCCACCTCCAGCATTTTCTCACCGTCAAAGACGGGATCGGTATTTCTGGCTCTGCCTACAGTGGTCAGCAGGATGTTGTCAGACTTGGAGATCGGTGCATCGGACAGGCTGGAGAGCGCCACCACTGCAAAATCCGTGTGGCAATCCACAGAAAGGCCATTCATAGAAATGCCGGTGGCTACCCTCACCTTATTGGATGCACTGTTGCCCGCCAGTCCCAAAAAGCCGTAGAAGATCTTGGTGCGGTCGGTGTCGATGGCGCCGATGCGCTTTTTCAGATCCCGCCACATTTGTCCGTTGTCGGATTCGATCCGTCCGGCAGTGGGATGGGGATAGGCTTTGTTGGCGGGGACTGCCTCCTGGAAGCCTTCCGGAAGGGTCTCGTCAAAGGTGGTCGCCACCTGATGCTGCTCCAGAAGTCCCTGCAGGGCAGTCTGAGGCAGCTTGGAAAGGTCGGTGGCATATGCCGCGACCTTCTTGTCAGCAGGCGCAACATCTCCACGGCGGAGCATCAGTGCCGCGTGGTAGAAAAGACCGAACTTGGCAGGATCGTTCCAGGTGGAGAAGATACCCTCCCGGTAAGGCACACCGCCCACAGGGGTGGACAGCTCTCTTCCCAGTACGCTGCCCCGCTCCAGACGGGAGGAATAGGAATAGGTATGGACGGTAAAGCCGGACCAGTTCTGCAATGCGCCCACGGCGGCATAGTAGATGGGACCCTCTGCCCGGTAGGAGTTGGGCCAGGGCATATCCCACTCGGAGATGAAGAAGGGCTTACCCGGCAGCTTCATTCTTGCCATATTGGGGAATGCAAAGGGGGCAGAGGTAATGGAACGGTTGGCGCAGACACGCTCGGTGTTGCCCCATTTCCAGTCGTAGAAATAATGGTGGCTGTCGGTGAAGTCCATTTTTTCGTGGGTCTTGACAAAGCCGTCGCAACGGCTCCAGTTTGTGCCTGCAATGGGGATCTTCACACCGATGCTGCGAAGATGGTCATACATTTCCTGATAGTATTTTTCCGTCAGCGCCATCTTGAATTCGATCATAGGCATATCGGTGCAGTACAGGTCGCAGTTTTCCCAGTCGAATTCCATACCCTTTTCTGCCAGCCAGTCCCGGAACATATGGCGGAAATTGTCAATGTAATAAGGGATCACCTGATATTCCCGCTTTTTCATCGGGGAATCCTGGAACAGATCGTGCTCGTTGGCGATCTCCGTCAGCACAAAAGCCGGGTCATCCTTGTAGGCAAGACCGGTATAGGGATTCACATGGGTCCACAGCTGGGTGCAGTATTCCTTCTGCAGCTGGATCATCCGTGCATCCACCATACTCCAGGGCTTACCGGCATCCATCAGCCGATCGTGGAAAAGAACATCGTCACCCTCCTTAAACTTACGGTAGGTGATCATATCCAGATAGATATAAATGCCCTCCTCCTTTAAACAGGAGATCAGATAGTCCAGATGGTCCATAGATTTGGGATCCAGCACTCTTGTGGTGGTCACCCGTTTTCCCTTGGAATAGGAGAAAATATTGGGGGTATCCCACTGGGCATCCAGCTGGTGCAGACGCACGATGTTACAGCCTGCCTGGGCAAGACGGGCGGCCACCTTGGGGGCATAGTCCTTGTCCGGGAAGCAGGCACCGCCGTTAAAGTTCACACCCCAGAATTTTGCCAGAGTGCCGTCTGCAAAGCGCAGGTCATCACCGTCGGCATACACAAAGCCGTGCTTGCCCGCAGGCTTTTCATCGGCAAATACAAAGGAAATATCCACAGGCATTTTATCCGGGTATGCGGGCATAGGAATATATCTTGACATAGCATCGCTTCCTTTCGATTTATCTACTTGTATTATAATGGTTTTTGCGCTATAATCCATAGCAGAACCGCAAAATTTCAATGATTTCCAGCACTAACCTGAGCAGTATAACCCGAAGCCGTTTCTGAGCAGTGAGACCGCTTCAAGGCAAGGCGGAGCTTTGCAGACAGGCTTTGTGCCTTTTAAAAAGCGACAACGATGCATTGGGGTGGTCTCACTGCTCAGAAATCTACGACCCAAGAGGGATGGATGATTGGGTCAGGCAA